>NZ_NSFU01000003.1:0-376416 GCF_002294875.1 Mesorhizobium sp. WSM4312
TACAACACCCGCCGATTGCATTCAGCGCTCGGCTATCTCAGCCCGCAACAGTTCGAAGACCAACACGCCCGGAAGATGGTCAAAACTGCCGCTTGATCCTGTCCGCTCCGAGGGGCGCACTCCATTTTCCGGGAAAAGAGCGTGGCGGTTTCCCTTGGGAATTGCGTCGGAACAAAGAGATGGAACGGCTCGCCGTTTCCGTGAAACGGTGAAACGCTCTATCATTTCGCGGCCTGGATCGCTCATCATGGCAAAACCTCCACCAGACGGGCCTGGTGGAGGTTGGAACTCGTTGTGCGATGGATCGGAGCGGCTGGATCGCGCCGAAGTCTGCGACCTATTGGCTGGCCAGCGGTGCCAGCTTGACCTTGATCACGTCGCCGGGCAGCACCGGTGTTTCTTCCTTCGCCGCGATTTCGCTGGTCTTGCCGTCGACATTGCGCACCAGCGAATAAAGCAGGGTAGGCTGCTGGCCATTGGTGATGGCGGCCGTCGTCGCGGGATCGCTGGCCTGGGCTATCAGGCCTTTCTGCATGTTCACCTTCAGCGCGGCCTCGTTCAGGTCGGCTTCGGTCTGCTGCCGGTCGGCGGCGAGGCTCGAGCTCAACGTGTTCTGGGCATCGATGGCATCCTGCGTCGCCTTGCTGATCGACTGCTTGGCGGTGAGAATGGCCGTCTCGTAGTCGAGGATCTTGCCCTGCAGGTCGGTGACGGACTGCTGCGAATCCAGCAGTCGCGCATTGGCGACCAGTCCCTTCTGCGCCAGCGGACCGATACTGGTGAGCTGCTGCTGCGCCAGGTCGACCTGCTTCTGCTGGTTGACGATCTTCTTCTGCAGTGATTCGATTTCGGACTGAAGGACACTCTTGAGATCGTCGAGCGCCTCGAGCTTCAGCTTCAGCGCCTTCTGATCTGCGGTCAGGATCGTCATTTCGTCGGCGACGATGGTCGGCAGCCGCGGATCGCCCTCGACCTCTTTGGGCGCTTCGAAACTTGCCTTGCCGGCCAGATCGGCATCGATGCGGGCGCGCCTGACGAGCAGCCGGACGCGCTGGTCGTCGGAGATATCGAAATTGCCCTTGGCGGTGACCAGGTCCTTGCCGAGCTGGGGACCGTAATCGGCGCTGCGCCTGATGCCGCCGGCGACGCTGATCGCTTTCAGCACCGTCAGTTCGGGCACAAAAGGAAACTGGCCGGGATTCTGCACTTCGCCCGAAATATAGAAGGGCCGGAACTGCGCCATCTCGACCGAGGCCTCGGGCTTGTCCGACAGAGCGAGCTTGTGCTGCAGTGCCTCGCCGATTGCCGCCGCGACTTCCGCCGTGGTCTTGCCGGCCGCCGGCAACTCGCCGACGAAAGGCACCGACAGCGTGCCGGCCGGGCCGATCGTGTATTCGCCGTTCACCGCCGACCAGTCGCGGAACGTGCCTTCGACGGTCTGCCATTCGGCTATACGGATGTTGAGTTTGTCCTGCGAGCCGAGCTGGTATTCGCCTGAGATGGCGACCTGGGGAAGAAAAGCGAGCGACATCGCAAGGCAGGTGGCCATAAGCCGAGAGCGGCCGGAAAAGCGGCCGCTGCCAAAAGCTTCGAACATGTCTTTTTTCAACTGAACGTTCCGATCCGTTTTAGCCCCATCGCCCGATGAGCTTGCCGCCGGATGCCTGGTCCCGGCGTCCGGTCAGTAGGAGCCGCGTGACATCCAGACGGCCGGCACGGTCTTGATGATGATGCGCACGTCGCCGAACAGCGACCAGTTCTCGACATAGTGGCGGTCGAAGGCGACGCGGCTGTCGTAGGAGACGTCGTTGCGGCCGCTGACCTGCCACAGGCCGGTCAGGCCGGGCCGCGACTTCAGATAGTAGACCGCGGCGCTGCCGTAGATTTCCAGCTCGTCGCGCACCACCGGGCGAGGCCCGACAAGGCTCATATCGCCCTGCAGGATGTTGATGATCTGCGGCAATTCGTCGAGGCTGAGCTTCCGCAACACCGCGCCGACACGGGTGACGCGCGGATCGTTCTTCAGCTTGCGGGTCGCTATCCATTCCGCATTGGCCTCCGGATTGGTGGCGAGATAGGCGGCCAGCACCTTGTCACCGTCCGGAACCATGGTGCGGAATTTCAGGCACGGAAAAATCCGTCCGCCGCGCCCGATTCGCCGATGGCCGTAGAAAATCGATCCACCGTCGGAAAATTTGACCAGCAGCGCTACCATGATGAACAGCGGGCTGAGCGCGATCAGACCAACCAGTGAACCGACAATATCGAAGCTGCGCTTGATGAGGCCGCCGATAGGCGGCGGAAAATCGGTGTCAGCCTGCGAAAAGCCCGCCGTGGCCGACTTGGCAATATCCCTCATGCGGAAACTCCATGCGTTGAACGAATGGTTCACCACACGATACCAAAAAAATGTTGCAGCGCAACACACAATTTCCCGGCCCACTGAAATAGTCACGTCATGAATTGACTAAATAATAAGCTAGCGATGCACATTTTTCAGGATGTTTAGCACAATTGTGACAATAAATGGGCAAGCGTAAAAAAATGCAGCCCTTTTCGCGGCGAATCTGGGGCAAGGCGTTCTCGCAGGCCCGGAATGGTACATATTAGAGCTTTAGGAAGGCGCAAAGTTCCCGACTATTAACATAAAATACTACATAATATTGGGAATTGTACTGAAACGGGTCGGCGGCTGCAGGTTGAGTGAATTGCGGTGGTGTGCGTTGCAGCATGCCAGAGTCGATCGCGCAAGCTCAATCAAAAATATGTGCGGTTGCCCTTGCCGCCTTCTGCTCGCCTTAATAGAATTGCAAATTATACCTGTCAGAGTGGCGACAGGTTGAAAGGCCGGAAGCAACCGGCCGATAGCGGGCACCTCTACAAGCCCGCATGACAAGGGACGGCGCTCGGGTGGGGCTATCGTTTGATATAACCCGGGCCGGTTTATGGGCTGTTGGGTATGTCGCTTCCAAAATTCATCGTTGGGATGATTTTCGCTCTTGCAATCGTCGTCGCCTGGTCATGGCTTGGCGGCGCTTCGCTGGGCATGACGCTGATGCGCGTCATCATCTGTGCCGGTATCATCCAGGCCGGCTATTTCGTCCTCGTCTATGCCATGATCGCCAGGAGTGCGCCGACGCAAGCCGACAGGCTGCGCGAAGCTGAGAGAAAGCTGAGTGCGCCCGACGTGACCGAAGGCGAGAAGCTGGGAAACGCCCGGCGCAGCCTGCATTAGCTCCTGCAAAGGTATCCGCGGCCTCAGGCCACATCGGCGGATTCGGTTTCCGATTGTTCCCCCGACAGCATCCTCGACAGCCGGCTCGCCGGCTTGGCCTTCAGCCGCTGATACTGGCCGACCTCCACGATACGGCCGTCTTCCATCGCCACCACCCAGTCGGCGAAGGCGATCATCGATGGCCGGTGCGCGATGGTCAGGATGGTCATCGCGCCGCGCAAGCCGTCGATCGACCGGGCGATCAGCGACTGGTTCTGCCAGTCGAGCGCGCTGGTCGCCTCATCGAGGATGAGCAGCGACGGCTTGCGCAGCAGCGCACGCGCCAGCGCAATGCGTTGGCGCTCGCCGCCGGAGAGCCGCACGCCGCGGTCGCCGACCACCGTCTTGAGCTGCAGGTCGAGCCGTTCGACGAAGTCACCGGCATGAGCGGCGCGCAGCGCGATCCACAGATCGTCGTCGCTGGCCTGCGGCGCGGCAAGGCGCAGGTTCGCCGCGATCGTGTCATGCAGCAGGAACACGTCCTGCGGCACATAGGCCACCTGATCACGCCAGCGCCGGCGATTGCCGGCATCGATCTCGACGCCGTCGACCAGGATCTTGCCGGCGGTCGGCTCGAGCAGGCCGAGCAGCATGTCGGCGATCGTGCTCTTGCCCGATCCCGAGGGGCCGATCAGGGCAGTGACTTTTCCGGCAGGGAGACCGAAGGTGATGTCGCTCACCGCCGCCTTGCCGGAGCCGTCGTCGTAGCCGAAGGAGACGCCGCGAATGTTCAGCCCGGTATCGAGCGACAGCTTGCCGGCATCCCCGGATTCGGCATGGCCGGGTTCGCGCTCGGCGTCGAAACGGGCCTGCAGGCTGCGCATGGCCGTATAGGCAGGCAGGTTGATCAGCACCTGCTGGGCCTGCGTCTGCATGTCCATGAAGCGCGGCGCGATGCGCATGAAGACGAGAAGCAGAACGACAATCTCGGCCAGCGACAGGTTGAAGCGGACCAGCGCCACATAGATGAACAGGCTGAGGCCTACCACGCTCGCCACCTGGAACACCGCGGTGCCGATCGAGCTGTTGCGCACATAGTCGATATTGTCGGCCTTCATCTTTTCCAACGTCGACCGCAACTGCGCGAAATAGCTGGCCTCGACATTCAGGCTCTTGGCCACCTTGATGCCGCCGAGGAACTCCGAGACCGTGCGGTACTGATCCTGGCGATTGCTGGTCAGGACGCGCCCGAAAGCGGTGGCGCGCGCGCGAAACGGCTGCAGCGCTATGAACATCACGATGCCGATGACGATCGCAAACGCCGTCATCACCGGTGAGATGAACATAGAGATCACGAGATAGCCCACCAAAAGCACCGCGATCTGCACCAGCATCAAAAGCGAGAAGGCGGCGCCCTGGACGCGATCGATGTCGCCGGTCAGGGCATGGTCGAGATCGGAGCTTCGCATGCGCGAGAACACGCCCCAGCGCGCCTTGCCGATGCTCTCGAACAGGTTCATGCGCAAACGGTTGACGAAATCGAAGAGAAGCCTGGCCATGTAGACCGACTTGAAGCGGTTGAATGCTGCCTGCACGGCAACGAGCCCGACCAGCGCGCACAGCACCGTCGTCAGTTGCAGCGTTCCCTCGGGCACCAGCCAGCGCACGAAATCATTGTTCGGCAAGCGGACCGCGAAATCCTGGTCGGCGCGCCCGACCAGGTGCAGCAGCGGCACAAGCAGCAGGATCGAAATGCCTTCCGTCAGGCTGCCGAGGATCAGGAACAGCAGTGCCGTCCAGGTCCGCCGCCCGCCGATCTGGGCGATGACGGCGCCGAACGCGGCGACATCGCGAAACAGCGACAGGCGAAGGATCGAAGATTTCGACATGATTGCGCTCACCGCTGCCGACGGCCGGCCGCCAGCTCTCTGGTCGTGAGGTCCGGGGCCGCCAGATCCCCGGCCGCCAGGTCGCCTTCGATCAGCGCCACGGCCTCGCCAATCCTGTCGAGGCCGGTCGGAACTTCCAGCCGGAAGACGCCGATATGGTTAGCGATTGCTGAACATTGGCGAAGATGCAGCGCCGCGAAATCGCCAGGGAGCGCCGCGCGGCCGAACCGCGTCACATAGGAGAACTTGATGATCGCCGGCAGGGCGGCAATGCCGGGCAAGGGCGTGATCGCGGCCTTCGCACCGCGCTCGAGGACATAGATCCTGGTCGCCGGCACCATGCCGCCGGAGAAGGCGCCATGCAGGCGGTGCTGCATCTTCTCGATCGCCGGATGCACTTGCGGCCGCACCTCCGCCTGGCCAAGCGAGATCGCGGCCGCGGCGTCCGCGGCAAGCTTGATCTGGGGAAAGCCCGGAACGATCATCGGCGCGTCCGGCCTGGCGAGATCGAGCGCCACGACATCGTCGGTAAGCAGATGATGACCGGCCCGGATCATGGCGCTTGCCGTGGTCGATTTGCCGGCACCCTTGTCGCCCATGAAGATGGCTCCCCTGCCGGCCACCGCGATGGCGCTGGCATGCAGGACGAGCAGGCTGCGCTGGTGCAGCAGCAGCGCCATCACCGGCCCAAGCAGTGGAAAGGCAAGCAGGGCGTCATCCACGCCGGGTGCCGGCTCGATGTCGATGCGGCTGGCATCGCTGATCAGGAAGGCGCCGACGGCATGCCAAGCCAGATATTGCCGGTCCGGCTCAAAGCGGAAGATCGTCGCGGCCTCGGACGAAGGCTTCGGCATGTCGATCGTGCCGATGGCGATCAGTATATCCGCCGCAGCCGGCTCCGCCGGCTCCAGCTCGGGCAGCGCCACGTCGGACGCCACGGTCAGGCCGTAAGCCCGGTAGTAGCGACGCTCCCTCGTGGTCCGGCCATGGGAGGGAGGATCGCCGACATATGTGGCGAGCGGCTGGTTGCGCGGCATCATGCGGGGCTCCCGCCGTGCTGGACCTGCCGCAGCCACAACGACAGCGAGGCCGAACGCCAGACATACTGGACATCCAGCGGCGCTGCCTGATCGGGCTGGCGCAGCAGCCGCGCATAGGCGGCGCTCACCTGCGGCAGGTTGACATAGGGCGCGATACGGCCGGCATCCGAAACCAGCAGCTGTTGCAGGAGGTCGCGGTGGTTGCGCACCATGCCGTTGACGAGATTGGCGGTGAAATCGATCTTGTCGCGCCGCCACTGCACCGCTGCCGGCAGGATGCCCTCCATCGCCCGGCGCAACACGTAGCGGCCAAAGCCGTGGTTGAGTTTCTCCTCGCCCGGCAGCGCCAGGCAGAATTCGACCAGCGGCTTGTCCCAGAACGGATAGCGCGGCTCGACGCCGAAATTGGCAGCGGCCTTGTCGAGCACTTCGAAAGAGTGCGGCACATAGCCGTTGGACAGGATCCAGCGATGGCTGAGTGCGTCGCTGGCCTGGACGCCGGGCGGCATATAGCCGGCCCGATGGAAGCGGTCGATGAGTTCGGTCCGCCTGGCCAGGTCCGGATTGATCAGGTCGCGCCAGCTGCGGCCGCGCTGCATTTGCGTGGGCTTGCGTATCCTGTTGAGGGCACGGTTCGCCAGCTGTCTCGCCTTGGCGATGCGCCAGGCCGGTCCGTAAAGGGTCAGGAACTGGAAATAAAGGCCGAGCGTGCTGTCGCCATAGGTGTTGGAGGCGCTGCGAACCTCGCGCCAAAGGTCCAGCCACCTTCCGCCATTGGCAAGCTCGTGCAGATGGCCATGTCCCTGTGAGACGACCTCGTCGCCGCCATGGCCGTCGAGCAGCACCTTGACGCCTTTTGCGCCCGCCGTCCGGTAGATGCCGCGGGTCAGCGTCAGGCCCGGCGCCAGGAAGGTGCCCTCCTGTTCCTCCAGCACCCGTTCGAACTCGGCGAAGGGCGCATAATTGCCGACGGGGATCAATGTCGGATCGGTCTTCTGCTGATCGAGCACCGCATCGATGAAGACCCGTTCGTCCATCGACGAGCCCTTCTCGAAAACCAGCGAAAAGGTCGGCAGCCTGGGTTTCCGCTCGGCGGCGTTCTGCAGGCCGGCGACACAGGCGATCGAGGAGGAATCGAGGCCGCCGCTCAGCATCGCGCCGACCGACGGGCTTCCGCGCATGCGATTGCGCACCGATTGCGAAAACAGATGCGCGAATTCCTCCGCCGCATCCGACCGCGGCGGTCGTGCCGACGGCTCGATCTGCCAGTATCGGCGCAGCACCACTTGTTGCGCGGTGACCGTCAGGCTGTGACGCGCCGGCAGGCTGAAGATATCGCTGTAGGGGGTGGATTGCGGGTCGTCGGGAAGCCCGGCCAGGAATCCCGAAATCCGATGCTCGCTAATGCGCGCGCCGACCCCGTCAAGCCCAAGCATAGGCCCGATCTCGGAGGCAAAGGCAAAAAGCCGGTCCGCCGCGTGGTAGTAGAATGGCTTGACCCCGAAATGGTCGCGCGCGCAGAACAGCAGCTGCCGCTCGGCGTCCCAGATGGCAAAGGCGAAATCGCCCTGCAGATGCACGGGGCAGGCTTCGCCCCAGCGCAGATAGGCCCGCATCAGCAATACGGCGTCCGCAACCGACCTGTCGCGTATGCCAAGCCTCGCCATCAGCTCGTCGCGATTGTCCAGCCGGCAATCGGCGGTGATGGCGAGCTTGCCGCCGGCCATCGTCAGCGGGCCGGGGCCGGCTTCATCCGTGGTGTTGAGCCAGGCGTGGCCAAGGGCGACGATGCTGTCCAGCCACCATGAATTTCCGTCGGGACCGCGATGGCGCATGCGGGCCAGCATCCGCTGGATATCGGTCGCCGCGTCCGCCAGCGCGTGTCCCCGGACCGTTTCAGCGTGTCCTCGGACCGCTACCGCGTGTCCCCGGACCGCTACAGCGTGTCCCTGTCGCAGCAGGATTCCGGCCACGCCGCTCATCGGCTGCCGTGGTCGACCAGATGCGCGAAACCATCGACGGAGCCGCCAAGCACGACATGGTTGTCGCTGACCAGCCAGGCATGCGCCTTCAACTGCTCGCCCGTGCCGCGTTCGATGCCGATGCGGATGTTGGAGGCATTGCCCTGGCGCGCGAGAATGTATTGGCCCGAAAGCGCCTGGGTAAGGCAGGTGGCGCGCGGCACGAACCGTGCGGCCGCGGCAACCCCCCAGGCGACGAGCCGCAGTTCGCCCATGCTGGCGCACTGGCGCGCGTCGAGCCGGGTCACCATGCCGCGAACACGGTTGTAGGAAAACAAGGTCAGCCCCAGCCGGACGGTCGCGACCACCAGCAGGCAGTGGCAGAGGAAAAGGGCTTCCGAGCCGCTCAGGGACAGGATCCTGGCCAATCCCCGGCCGGGCCGGCGTTTGGCAGCCCTCGGTCTTTGGTCCATCGCAGGTCTCTGCCGCGAGATCATGGCCTTCTGCGGAACCTGCCTAGACAAGTGCCTCATTGTGCAGCCTCGCAAGTCCGTTTTCGGCGAAGCCCTTAAGCAAGGCGTCGACGTCAGCCTTACAGCGCTCGGCGTCGACATTGTAGCGCGCAAGCACGGCGCTGCGGATATCGGCGATCGACTTCGGCTCCTGGATCTGCTCCCAGATGAACGCACCGACGCTGTTGAGGCTGTAATAGATATTGGATTTCAGGTTGAGAAGCGCGAGGCCATCGCCGAATTCACAGGCCACCGCATCCCCGGTGGCACTTACGCAATCGTGCTCGGATGGGTTCCAGTTCATGCCAAAACCTCGTTAGCAACACACGGTCTACGCGTCGTCAGTTCAAAAAGCGGAAAGTCGGGGATTTTCATCCCCGGCTCCATTTGCGGTCTTCAATCCTGGAGGCCCAACGTCACTCCTCCAGAACCAAGCTAGTCTCAGGAGAACGTCAGGTCGCCAATCGGGGTGTGCGCCGGAAACGACGCGTCGATTGCCGTGCTGCCGCCACCGCCCTGGGTAATGGTTTCGATCGAACCATGTACTGTCAGGCTTGGCGTTTCGTACTCATGCTTTTCAACATTCTGTTCCATTTTACTCTCCACTGAGGACTGGAAACGGCCTGTCGAGTGCCGTCAGCACTTTCATGCTGCGATGCAATAGCTGCATAGCAACATTTATGAGTCAAGCCTGATTTACTTCTGGTTAATCAATTACGGGTTGCGGACGTCACCATGCGTGTGCGGAATGCTCAAGATTCCACCTTTGTCGAGTTGAAGCTTGATGCAGTCTGCCTTCAGCGCTGGCGATTCTTTAAGCAATTGAATTTGCTTGCATAAAAAGTTCATGGCGATGACGCTTTTTTAGGCATGTCTAAAATGATGGATTCTTGTCAGCCAGCTGGTGTCGATGATCAGCTGTAGCGCCACGATTGCGTCGGAATTTCAGCCGAATGTTGCGCCGCATCGAGGAAGCGCGGCAAACGCTCTGGTTGCAAAATTTCGCACTGCGAAAGGAAAGACTTTACGGCGTCCAGGTTTTTGAGGATGCTTTGTTTCGCATTTGCAGCATAAACGCCGTGCAAACCGCATTTTGGAGACCATGCGCTCAATGGCCTTGCCGGAAAGTTCCTATGAACGACTGCGCGCCGCCGACTGTGCCGACGAGATTGCCTATGTGCAGGCCTGCCTGCGGTTGTATTTCTCAGGCGCGGCGGCTCTGGCCGGCAATGTGTCGACGCCGAGCCTTTCCGCCGCCGCCGTCGCCGATATCGCCAGGCTGAACAAGGTCGCCACCTTCGTTTTGAAAGCGCTGTCGCGCGCCCCGGCCACCGAAAGGCCCGCCGTACTTTTCCAATGGCTCGACACCTATCGCCGGCGGACGGTGTCGATGAACGCCGCCTGTCTCATGGATTCGATGGCGATCCATCGGGCGCTGCGCGACAGGCAGATCGATTTCGTCTTTCTCAAAGGTCCCTTCCAGCAGCATCTGCTCTATGACGACCATTTCATGAAGCCTTCGGGCGATGTCGACATCCTGGTTTCCCCGTCCGGATTCACGAAAGCACGCAATGCGCTGCGCTCGATCGGCTATGAGGTCTCAGGCAAGTCACGCTCCCTCTGGTGGGTCCGCTTCCTTGGCGAGCAGCACATGATCCGTGGCAACGGGCCGTCCACGGTCGACCTTCATTACCGCCTCCAGCAGCCCGGCTCGCCCAGTCCGCGCGATGCCGACGGTTTCCTGCGGCGCAAGCGGCTGGTCGAGATCACCGGCACCGAAGTGCCGTTCACATCGGCCGCCGACACGTTGATGCTGTCCTGCATCAGCGTCGCCAAGGCACTGTTCAACCGCGAACCCTGCGCCGGCTATGTCTGCGATATCAGGGCCAGCGCCAACCGTCTTGGCGAGGCCGATCAGCAGCGTGTGCTGGATGCAGCGGTGAGCCAGGGGCTGGACGACACGTTGCTGCTCGGCCTGCGCGCCGCCGATGTGCTGCTGGGCGCCACCGGCACGCTTCTGTCGGAGCGGGCCAAGCCGGTCTTGTCGCGCATCGGCAACGAGGACCTGCTCAACATGGTCATCGCGCCATGGCTGTCATCCTTGCGGTGGCCGCAGCGGCGAACGGTGTTGTGGGAATTGTGCGGCAGGGCTCCCGTCCGCTACCTGGCCGAAGCCGGCTGGGCAGCGTCGGCGGATATCAGCCGCCGCATCTTCGAGCGGCCGGCCAGCCCGTGATGGCGGTGGTGTTGCAATACGTACAGGGCGAGGGCAAATCGGAACCTGTGCAAGAGGCTAACCCATGTCGATGACGAAATCAGAGGTCTGCGTGATCATCGCGGCCAAAAACGCGGCACGCACGATCGCGGTCGCCATCGCGTCCGCATTGCGCGAGCCCGAGGTGGCGGAGGTCGTTGTCGTCGACGACGGCTCTACCGACAATACGGCCGAGGTCGCCCGCGCCGCCGACGACGGCAGCGGCCGGCTCAAGGTCATGCGCCTTGAGGTCAATCGTGGCCCCTCCTTCGCGCGCAATGCCGCGATCGCAGGTTCGAAAGCGCCGTTCATCAGCATTCTGGATGCCGACGACTTCTTCCTCGGGGGCCGGTTCCGCAATCTGTTTGCCGCCGCCGACTGGGATTTCGCGGCCGACAACATCATGCTCATCAGGGATGATGCGACTGATGACGCGACCAAGATCGTCGCTCCGGATTTTGCCGCCGATCCGGAATTCCTCGACTTCGAGCGCTTCGTCGAAGGCAACATCTCCAGGCGCCGCGTGCAAAGAGGCGAGCTGGGCTTCTTGAAGCCGGTGATCAGCCGCGCCTTCCTCGATCGGCACCGATTGCGCTACGACGAAAGCCTGCGGCTGGGCGAGGACTACGAACTCTACGCCCGCGCGGTCGCCCACGGCGCGCGGTTCAAGGTCATCCGTTCCTGCGGCTACGGCGCCATCGTACGCGCTGATTCGCTCAGCGGCCGCCACAAGACGCAGGATCTGAAGCGGCTGGCCGACGCCGATCTGGCGCTGTTGGCGATAGACAGCCTGCCGGAAGGCTCCAAGGCGGTGCTGCGGCGGCACGAGCGGCATGTGCGCGACAAATACCGGCTGCGCAATTTTCTCGACGTGAAGGCCGAGCGCGGGCTGGCTTCGGCCGCGGCCTACGCCTTTGCAAGTCAATCCAACCTGGTCCCCATCGTCCAGGGCGTGGCCTTCGACAAGCTGGAGGCGCTGTTTCGGCGCGTTGGCCTTGTGTCCAGGCAAAAGCGCGTGCCGCCGTTGCGTTTCCTGATGGCCGGGACCAGTGCGGGCAAGGAGCGGTAAGGGGCGCCCGCGTCACCCCTCAAACAGCATTCGCACTGTGCAAACCATTTCCACTGGATTTAAGAGTTTACGAATTGGGTGGTTGCCTCACGGCTCCGACGATGGCAGTCTATGTTGCGGTGCAGCAAATCGAACGACCAACCGAATTGGCCCCCGATCGGATTGGTCCGACGTCTCTCCCGTCAAAGGAGTTGGACGATGCGGTACGAGCTTTTCAGCCCTGCTTGCGGGGATCGGCCAGTGGTCGGCAGTAAGCCGGCGATGACAGGAATTTAAGCCCATGGCCTCGATATTTGGCTTCAGATCAAGGGATCCTGCCCGCGACCGGCAGGCCGACATCGCCCGCCTCGACCGGCTGGCGAAACTGTTCGAGCAGATCTCCGCCGAGATCGCAGCCGAGAAAACGGGCCTGGAGAGCCGCTACCGCAAGACGGCGACCAACGCGGCCTTTCTCGTCGAAGCCATGGAAAACGGCTCCGCTTCCGAGAAGCGCTCATCCGAAGTCAGCGCGCTGACGCAATCGATCCTGAATTGCGAGCGCCGCATCGCGGCACTGTCGCGCCAGCACGGTTTGATGAAGGAACTGCGTCATTCGCTCGATATGGTCTTCGACGCGGTTGGGGAGTCCGATTCGGCCGCCACGGCTGATTTCGCCAAGCCCGCGGGCGCCAGCCGGGCGTGAGACTACTTCAAAGGCATGATGCAAGCTTCAAAGCTATGATGCAGGACAGGAGAGGGATTTCTGGGGGCTCGAAAAGGAGGCCAAGGTTGGCCCGTTTGGAAGCGGTTCAAACGTCGACTTTGGGTTGGGGACGCACAGCACAAAGGTGAGTTTGGCATGAATTTAGATCCGAAAACCACGTCCACGACAGCAATTGCCGCAACCTCCGTCGCGCATGAGATCCGGCAAGGCGACCTGCGGCGGTTGGGCTTGATCGGCGGATTGCTGCTGGCTGCTCTCGGCAGCCTCTTTGCGGCTCCATCCCATGCGCAGGATATCCAGTCCGCTCCCTCTTTCGTCGATGATTTCAAGAGCTTCGACAAGTCTCGCTGGTATGTCTCCGACGGCTGGAGCAACGGCAGCCACCAGAATTGCACCTGGTCGAAGGGGCTGGTCGAGCTTTCAGACGGTGTGCTGTCGCTCGGCTTCGGAAAACAGAAGCTGAAGGATCGCGAGTTCGCCTGCGGCGAGATCCAGACCAAGCAGCGCTTTGGTTATGGCACCTATGAGGCGCGGCTGAAGACCGACACCGGTTCCGGCCTCAACGCGGCCTTCTTCACCTATATCGGCCCGTCGGACAAGCAGCCCTGGGACGAGATCGACTTCGAGATCCTGACCAAGGACACCTCCAAGGTGCAGGTCAACGCCTATATCGACGGTAAGGGCAAGAACGAGAAGCTGGTCGAGGTGCCGGGCGGCACCGACAAGGCCTTCAACGACTACGCCTTCGTCTGGGAGAAGGACAGTTTGCGCTGGTACGTCAACGGCCAGCTGGTGAACACCATCACCGACCCGGCGAAGCTGCCCAGCCACGCGCAGAAGATCTTCTTCAGCCTTTGGGGCAGCGACACCATGAAGGGTTGGATGGGCGCCTTCGCTGATCCGGGCCGCAAGCTTTCGCTGCAGGTCGAACGCGTTGCCTTCACCGCGCTCGGCGAGCCATGCCAGTTTCCGGAATCGCTCGTATGCAGCGTAAAAGAGTTGGGAAAGACGAATTGAACCGGCCGGACCGAGAACGGGTCGCGGCCATGGATGGGAATGAAACCGAATGAACTTGACGGTGTTTGGAATTGGCTATGTCGGCCTCGTGCAGGCGGCGGTGCTTGCCGAGGTTGGCCACCAGGTGGTTTGCGTCGACATCGACGAAAGCAAGGTGGAGCGCCTCAACCAGGGCTTCGTCCCGATCTTCGAGCCAGGCCTCGAAAGCATCGTCAGGGAGAATCATGCCGCCGGCCGCATCAAATTCACCACCGATGCCGCCGCCGCCGTCCGGCACGGTGAAATCCAGATGATCGCGGTCGGCACGCCGCCCGGCGAGGACGGCTCGGCCGACCTCAAATACGTGCTGGCGGTCGCCGAGACCATCGGCCGCGAGATGGATAGCGCCAAGATCGTCGTCGGCAAGTCGACCGTGCCGGTCGGTACCTGCGAAAAGGTGAAAGCCAGGATCGCCGAGACGCTGAAGAAGAGAGGGCGTGAGGATCTTGCCTTCGACGTCGCCTCCAATCCCGAATTCCTCAAGGAAGGCTCGGCCGTCGCCGATTGCATGAAGCCCGACCGTATCATCGTCGGCACCTCGAGCGAGGAGACCGAGGTGGTGATGCGTGAGCTTTACGCGCCCTTCAACCGCAACCACGAAAAGATGATCGTGATGGACGTGCGCAGCGCCGAATTCACGAAATACGCCGCCAACTGCATGCTGGCCACCAAGATCAGCTTCATGAACGAGATGGCCAATCTGGCCGAGCAGCTCGGCGCCGACATCGAGGAGGTGCGCAAGGGCATCGGCAGCGATCCGCGCATCGGCTACCACTTCATTTATCCGGGTCTCGGCTATGGCGGCTCGTGCTTTCCCAAGGACGTCCGCGCCCTGATCAAGACCGCCGAGGGCGTCAAGTTCGACGCCAAGCTGCTGCGCGCCGTCGAGGAACGCAACAATGACCAGAAATCCGTGCTGTTCGACAAGGTGAACCGCTATTTCAAGGGCAGTCTCAAGGGCAAGACCTTTGCGCTGTGGGGCCTGGCCTTCAAGCCCAACACCGACGACATGCGCGAGGCGCCGGCACGCGTCCTGATGGAAGCGCTGTGGAAGGCCGGCGCGACCGTACAGGCTTATGATCCGGAGGCGATGCAGGAATGCCAGGCCATTTACGGCCTGCGCGACGACCTGCTGCTGTGCGGCACCAAGGAAGCGGCCTTGCGCGGCGCCGATGCGCTGCTCATCGCCACCGAATGGAAGAGCTTTCGCGCCCCGTCCTTCGACGCGTTGAAGGACGCGCTGACCACGCCGGTCATCTTCGACGGCCGCAATCTCTATGACCCCAAGGTCGTGGCGCGCCACGGCATCGAATATCACTCGATCGGCAGAATGGCGGCATGAGAGCGACCGCGGGAAGCAAGCGGAATTTGGCATACGCGCCCGGCGCGGAAAGGAGTTGCGGCTGATGGTGCTGGACGTAAAGCCAGAGCAAATCACCAAGGATCATTTCGATCTCATCGCGATCGGTTCCGGTTTCGGTTCGACCTTCTTCCTGCACGAATTCGCCATGCGGCGTAAGGCGCGCATCCTGATCCTGGAATGGGGTCGGCACAACACGCATGAATGGCAGCTCGCCCAGAACGCCAACACCGACATCGACGACGAGTCGACATACAAGACCAACTCCGACAAGCCGTGGAATTACACGATCGGACTGGGTGGCGGGACCAACTGCTGGTTCGCCCAGACGCCGAGGTTCCATCCCAATGACTTCAGGCTGAAAAGCACCTATGGCGTCGGCAATGACTGGCCGATCAGCTATGACGACGTCGAGCCATTCTACTGCGATGCCGAAGAGATCATGTCGATCTCCGGCGATCCCGACATGGCGGCGATGCTGCCGCGCTCGAAACCGTTTCCGCAGCCGCCGCATCGCATGTCGACGCCGGACAAGATGATGAAGGTGGCCCAGCCCGGCCAGCATTTCGTCATGCCGACCGCTCGCGCCCGGGTCCCGACCGCGCAGCGCACCTCGTGCTGTGCCAATCTGCGCTGCTGGCTGTGCCCGGTCGACGCGAAATTCACCGCCAACAATGGCCTGATGCATGTCTTCGAGCATCCCGACGTTTCGGTCTGCCTCGGTGCGGAAGTGCGCAGGCTCGATCAGGTCGGCGGCGCGGTCCGTTCGGTCACCTTCGTTCATGACGGCAAGGAGTATCAGGTCAGCGGCGACCTTTTCATTCTCGGCGCCAACGCCATCCAGAGCGCGGCGATCATGCTGCGCTCCGGCCTGGGAGACGAATTCGTCGGGCGCGGCCTGCATGAATCCTATGGCTGGAATTTCGAGGTCTATCTCGACGGCGTCGACAATTTCGACGGCAGCACCATCACCACCGGCCTGAATTTTGGCCTCTATGACGGTCCGCACCGGTCCGAGCATGCGGCGGCACTGGTCTATTTCGAAAACCGCTGGCAGCACGGGATGCGCGCCGAGCAGGGGCGGTTGCGCCAGACGCTGCCGCTGGTCGTGGTCACCGAAAACCTGCTCGATCACGAGAATTTCGTCACCCTCGACAAGGACGACAATGCCTTCGTCTCCTTCAAGGCACCGTCGGACTATGCGGTCAAGGGCATGGCCCGGGCGCTGGACAAATTGCCGGCGCTGCTTGCCCCGCTGCCGGTCGAGCGGCTCTTCGACCGCGGCATCCGGCCAACGGAATCGCATGTCCAGGGTACGCTGAGGATGGGTACCGGCCCGGCTGATTCGGTGATCGACAGCAACATGATCCATCACCGGTTGAGAAACCTGGTTGTCGTCGGAACCAGCACCTATCCGAGCTGCTCCTGCGCCAACCCAAGCCTGACCGCGGCGGCTTTGTCCCTGCGGGCGGCGAGCCGGATCGCGTGAGAGGAGCGGCCCGATGATCGAAGTCACACGGCGTTCCGCACTGGCCATCCTGGCGGGTGGCGTTGCCTCGACGGGCGTTGCCTACGCCGCCGTCTCCTCGTTTTCGGACGAGGATCTGGTTCGCGTCACGCTCGAAAAATATCTCGGCAGGCTGAATATGCGCATCGAGCACCTGCAGCAGTTCGTGCTGGAGTTCCGCAACCGCAATCCCTGGATCTTTCCGAGCGAGAAATTGAGCGACGCAGTCACTCTGGCCGAGGAGCTCAAACTGGGCGCCGTCCGCCGTCTGCTGCCCCATGAAAAGCGGGAAGATCTGGTACATTTCGACCGCTGGGTCATCGCCGAATTCCATATGCTGACGGACTACGCCTGGCGCAGTTCGCCTGACGATCCGATCCGGTTCACCGGATGGCACTCATGTACCAATCCGTTCGCGACGCTTGACCCGCCAAAGAGCGCGTGAGGCGCTTTCGACACGGCGAAAAGACAGGAGCCACGACCATGAAAGTTCTTTTTGCAGGCGGCAACGGCTACCCGCCGGAGTTCAGCGGCGGCGTTCAGTCGAGCACGCATCATCTGGCCGAACAGCTGATCGAGCACGGACATGAGGCCGCGGTGCTTGCCGCCCTCTTCGGCGACGGCGTCTTCGGCTTGAAGGCGCGTGCCAAGATGAAGCTGTTGCGCCAGCCTGCGGTCGTCGACAGTTTTCCCGGCTACCCGGTGATCCGGGCGTGGTTTCCCTGGGAAGCGGCGGGTTTTGCCGTCAAGAAACTGAGGCCGGACGTGGCGGTGGTTCAGTGCCACAAATCGGTGCCCCTCAGCAAAGCGCTGAAGGCCGAGGGCGTGCCGCTGGTCGTCTATCTCAGAAATGTCGAGTTCCACGAGTTGGGCGGCGATTTGCGCGAACTGGGTTCCGCACTCTACATCGCCAATTCGGAGTTCACCGCGCGCACCTACAAGCGGGAATTCGGCATCGAGGCGACAGTGATCCCGCCGACCATCAACCCGACGCAGTACAGCACGCCGACCACGGGCCAGTTCGTCACGCTGATCAACCCCTATGAGGAAAAGGGCTTCGAACTGGCGGTCCGCATCGCCGGCGCCTGCCCGGAAATCCCGTTCCTGTTCGTCGAAAGCTGGAAGCTGGACGACGACCACCGCGCGCGCATCGAGGAGACGATCGCGCCGCTCGGCAACGTCACGCTGGAGAGCCGCACCAACGACATGAAGACGGTCTATGGCCGCACGAGGATCCTGCTTGCGCCCTCGAAATGGGAGGA
Organism: Mesorhizobium sp. WSM4312; assembly: GCF_002294875.1. NCBI lineage: Bacteria > Pseudomonadati > Pseudomonadota > Alphaproteobacteria > Hyphomicrobiales > Phyllobacteriaceae > Mesorhizobium > Mesorhizobium sp. WSM4312. The sequence goes on from NZ_NSFU01000003.1 coordinate 17,828, forward strand.
GGCCTGGGGCCGAGTCGCGTCCGAGGCCCATTGCAGCGGCATCCCGGTCGTCGGTTCGCGGCGCGGTGGCCTGCCCGAAGCCATCGGCCCCGGCGGCACGGTACTCGACTACGATGCTCCGCTCATCGACTGGGTCGCGGCTGTCAGGCAGCTGTGGAACGATAACAAGGAATATGAAGGGGTTTCAAACCTGGCGCGCGGCTTCGCGGCGCGTCCGGAGCTCGATCCGGACCGCCAGTTCGTCACCTTCTTCTCTATCCTGGACAGGGCGGTTCAGCAGCGGGCGCGCCAGGCGGCGTAGCCGGCGCTCAGAAAGCCAGCCGATCAGGCCGGGCGCTTGACCCGGCTTTTCAGCGTCTCGTAGCCGCGGGCGCCGAGCAGGGCGCGGGCCAGGGCCTTGGCGGCGCCCTTGCGGCCTTGCTGCGAGTTGATCTGCCGCAGCCTTGCCGGCAGATTGCGCGCGGCTTGGCCGAGCGCCGGCAGCGACAGCGCATCGGGGAAGCTCACCATATGGGTTTCGACGCACAGCACCGGCTTGCCCGACAGCTCCGTGATCTTCAGCGCCTGCGCATGCTCGCTTTCGATGAACAGGATAGCGTTGGATTTGCGGTAGAAATCAGCCTTGAAACTGCCATGCGCGCCGAGCCGCTGGCGCTCCGCCTTGCTCGGCAGGTCGAGCATGATCAGTTGGTCGTACACGATCCCATTCTTGGCCAGCCACGCCTCGGTCAGCGCACGGTATTTCTCCAGCCGGCTGGTGACCAGCCAGCCGATCCGGTGGGTCGGGGCATGAAGCGGGCGCGCTTCGCTGAGGAATTTCTCATAGGCCGGACCATCGTCGTTTTCCGCCTCGGTCGGATCGAGGCACAATACGCCGTCAATGTCGACGCAGCATTGCGCCAGGAATTTGTGATGCATGAAATTCCACTGGAACATGCGCGGATGCGGCACGACTTCGAAGACGACGTCGGTTTCCCGATGCTTCGGCTCCAGGCCGAATACCGCGGCATAGATGAAATCACCCTCTATGCCGGCAGCCTCGATACGGGCACGGGCATCGCGCATGGCGTTGCCGCCGGCGATGCTGTCGTCGATCACCAGCACCTTGCGCATGTCCGAGACCTTGCGGTCGAGCGCGGCGCGCCGCTTGGTGATGCCGGACGTATAGACCCGGCCGTCCAGGAAGGAATCCAGGTCGGTCATCGGAATGTTCGCCGCAAGGCTGACCAGCGTCGCCGCCAGCACGCCGCTTCTGGGCACGCCGACCACCAGGTCGATGTCGCGCGGCAGCCGGTGAAGGTTGCCGACAATCGTGTCGTTCATGTCGGAGATCGATCGGTAGTGCATGCATCAGACCTGATGTTCGTGTGGATATTGGGTAGCTGGCAAAGGCGCCGAAATTATTGCGCCTCGCGCGGCGTTGCCGCCGGCTGTCGTGCCGGCAGCATCTTCAGGGCCTCGCGCAAGGCCTCGCGGCCGGATGCGAAGGCCAGCGCGACGACAATGGTGATGAGGTAGGCAAGCATGGCGCCGCTGGCCAGGGCGACGACATGCTGCTGCGGCAGCATCGGCTTGATCAGCCAGACCGCCGCCAGTGCCAGATGCGCGCCGAGCACGAATGGCGTTGCCGCGCGCAGCACATGGCTGGCCCGCAGCGGTCCGCTCTTGCCGACATAGAGCCACAGGAACGGCGTGCGCAGATATTCGCTAACCGCATAGGCTATCGCCACGCCGAGCGCGCCATAGGGCAGGCCGAGCGCGAAGGCGAGCACCGAGGTCACGGCGGTGATGATGCCCCAGCGCATGAAGTCGCCGGAGCGGCCCTGGCTGACGAAAAGCCAGCCCGCCGGGTTGTTGAGCGGCTGCAGCAGCCCGGCAAAGCCGAGCGCCAGGAAGATCGAGGCGCTTGCCCGCCACTGTTCGCCGAGCACGAAGGGGATCAGCACATCCGACATTGCGGTGGCGAAGGCGACGCCGGGCAGCGCCACCAAAAGGATCAGCGGCATGACGCGCAGATAGGCGCTGCGGTAGCGGTCCGGCTCGTCTTTCAGCCTGGACAGCGCCGGCACCATGACCTTCGACAGCGGATTGGTGATCTGGCTGAGCGGGAACAGAAGCAGCTTGTAGGCGCGGTCGTAGAGGCCGAGTTGCTGCTCGCCCCAGTATTTGCCGATCAGCACATTGTCGAGGTTGCGGGCGAAGAAATTGGCGAAGTTGAAGCCGGTGATGCCGGCGCCGAAATTGATCAACTCGCCGATGCCGGCGACCTTGCGCGGCAGGCCTGGCCGCCAGCGCGAGCTTGCCCAGTAGCACAGCGTCGGCAGCACCGCGCCGGTCAGCGTGCCGGCAAACAGCGCCCAGTAGGAGCGGTCGATGAAGGTCCAGGCGATCGACACCACCAGCCCGGCAACCGCGCTGGCGACGTCGATGACCGCCAGGCGCCCGAACTGCATGCGTCGTGTCAAAAGCGCCAGATGCTGGGCGCCGAGCCCATAGGCCATGATCTGCAGCCCGAACGCGGCGACCAGCCCGGCCACGCGCGGCTCACCGTAGAAGGCGGCGACCAGCGGTGCCGCACCCGCGAGCACGCAGGCCAGGATGGCACTGACCGCGACATTGATCCAGAAGAGGTAGTTCACCTCCTCATGGCGGATGCCCGATTTCTGGATCGTCGCCTGGGTCAGGCCGAAATCCTGGAACAGCGCGATGAAGGCCAGCACCGGCGCGCACATCGCCACGACGCCGAAATCCTGCGGCGACAAGAGCCGCGACAGCACGATGACGGATATGATCTGCGTCGCGACCCGCACCGATTGCGACATGGCGGTCACCACCGCGCCGCGCCCGACCGATTTACGCAGCGAGCCTTCCGGCGGATCGAATGGGTTGGCTTCCAAATTCAGGATTCCTGATTTTTTGCGCGGATTTCCGAACCCTGAAAATCCACGACCGCCGCCATCCCCAAACTACGGCAATAATTTTGCAGTGCAACAGAAAATGTCCATTGCCGCGCCAAAAATGTTGCGATGCAGCAAGAGCTGTACTAGCATCCTTGTGGGTGGGGTCAAACAGCGGTCGAGTTTTCATGCTGCATGTCTTGTACCTGGTGCACGATGTTTCCGATCCGGCGGTTCGCCGACGGATCACAATGCTCAGGACAGGCGGTGCCCGGGTCACTCTGGCGGGCTTTCGCCGCACCGCGACCCAGATCGCCGACATCGAAGGATTGCAGCCGGTCGACCTCGGGGCGACGCGCGACGGCCGATTCGCCCAGCGCCTGGCGGCGGTGGCGAAAGCGGCGGTTTCGATAGGCTCGAAGCTGAAGGGCGCGCCGCGGCCCGATCTCATCATCGCGCGCAATCTGGAAATGCTGGCGCTGGCGCGCCGCGCCAGGTCGGCCTTCGGCGCCACGGTGCCGATTGTCTATGAATGCCTCGACATCCACCGCCTGGTGCTTCGCGACGACATCTTCGGCAAGGCGCTGCGCGCCACCGAGCGCCATCTGGCGCGCGACGTGAAGCTGCTGGTGACCAGTTCGCCCGCCTTCATCGCCAATTATTTCAAGCCCTTCCGCCAGGTCGCCGCACCCGTCGAGCTGATCGAGAACAAATATTTCGAGGCAGCGGCGATCCTGCCCGGCGAGCGTGAAACGGTCGAAGCGCCCGCCACCCCGCCATGGCGGATCGGCTGGTTCGGAGCGCTGCGCTGCCGCCGCTCGCTCAAGCTTCTGGCTGATTTCACCCGCCGCATGGATGGACGTTTCGAAATCGTGCTGCGCGGCCGTCCGGCGCTTTCCGAATTCCCCGATTTCCACGCCTTCGTCGATGCCGAACCTTATCTGTCGTTTCGTGGACCCTACCGCAATCCAGAGGATATGGCGGCGATCTACCAGGACGTGCATTTCTCCTGGGCGATCGATTTCTTCGAGGAGGGACAGAATTCGGAATGGCTGCTGCCCAACCGCCTCTATGAAGGCTGCCGCTTCGGGGCGGTGCCGATCTCGATGGGCCATACGGAAACCGGACGGTTCCTCAGCCAGCAGGACGTCGGCATCCTGCTGCCCCAGGCGACGCCCGAGGCGCTCGAAACCGCACTCGGCACGATGGAGGAGCAGCGCTTCGGCAGACTGAAGGCGCGCGTGCTTGCCCGCAATCCGAGGACGTGGAGCTACGATCGCAGCGACTGCAGCGCGCTGGTCGAAAAACTGCGCCGCCTGACCACCGTGCGCGAGTCCCTCGCGACTGAAGCCCTGGCATAGGATGGACTTCTCCCGATGACGCAAGCGCTTCCCTCCAGCCTGATCGTGATCCCTTGCCTGAACGAGGCAGCCCATATCAGCGCCCTGCTCGGCCAGCTTTGCCCGGCTGCGGCAAGGCTTGGCGCCCGGATCGTCGTTGCCGATGGCGGCAGCACCGACGGCACGCTGGCCATTGTCGAGCAGATCGCCGCGAAGGACCCGCGCGTTGTCCTGCTTCACAACAGGCGGCGCATCCAGAGCGCAGCGATCAATCTCGCCGTCGGCACTTGTGGCGAAGGTGCGGAATATCTCATCCGCATCGACGCGCATGGCGGCTATCCCGACGATTACTGCGACCGGCTGCTTGAGGAAGCGCTGGCCTCATCAGCCGATTCGGTCGTGGTTTCGATGCTGACCAGCGGCAGCGGCGCCGTGCAGAAGTCGGTTGCGGCGGCGCAGAATTCGAAACTCGGCACCGGTGGTTCCAAGCATCGTCACCTCTCGGCCGGAGAATGGGTCGACCACGGCCATCACGCGCTGATGCGGATATCGGCCTTCGGCGCTGTCGGCGGCTATGACGAGAGCTTCAGCCACAATGAGGATGCCGAGCTCGACTACCGGCTGCGGCAGGCCGGCTACAGAATCTGGATGAGCGGCAAGACGCAGATGGTCTACTATCCGCGCGCCTCGCTCAAAGGCCTCTATTTCCAGTATCTCGGCTATGGCCGCGGCCGCGCCAAGAATGTGCTGAAGCACCGCGTCATCCCGAAGGTCCGGCAGATGGTGCCGCTGGCGGTCTTCCCGGTGGTTCTTCTGGCGGCCTTCTCCTTCGTGCACTGGATCGCGGCTGTGCCGCTGCTGGTCTGGGCTTCGGTCTGCCTCGGCTATGGCCTGGTGACGGCCATTCGCCAGCGCAATGCCGACATCGCACTGGCCGGCGTTTCGGCCATGGTCATGCATTTCGGCTGGTCCGTCGGCTTCTGGCTGCAGCTTCTCGGCCTCGGCGCGCGACGCGGGGTGGCGTGATGGTGGCTCAGGCCAAGAACCGCAGCATCGACATCGGCGTGTGCACGTTCCGCCGGCCGGAGCTGGCCGACACGCTGCGCTCGCTTGCCGCCATGGAGATGCCCGAGGGCTTCGATATCGGCGTCATTGTCGCCGACAATGACGACACGCCGAGCGCGCAGGCATTGGTGACCGCGCTGTCGCAGGAATTGGCGCTGCCGGTCCGCTACCGGCATGCCCCGGCGCGCAACATCTCGGTCGCCCGCAACGCTTGCCTCGATGCCAGCGAGGCGGATTTCCTCGCCTTCATCGACGACGATGAGACTGCCTCCGCCCGTTGGCTGGCCGAGTTGGTGGCGACGGCCGAGGACAGTGGTGCAACAGCCGTGCTCGGTCCGGTGCGGGCGCTCTACCGTCCGGATGCACCCGAATGGATGCGCCGGGGCGATTTCCATTCGACCTTGCCGGTCTGGGTGCGCGGCGAGATCCGCACCGGCTACACCTGCAACGTCCTGCTGCGCATGCGGTCGGACAGCCTGCGCGGCCGTCGCTTCAGCCTGGCGCGCGGCCAGACCGGCGGCGAGGACACCGAACTCTTCGATCAGATGGTCAAGGTCGGCGGCCGCATCGCCTTCGCTCGAGAGGCCTGGGTGGACGAGGTGGTGCCGCGCTCAAGGGCCGCGTTCGATTGGCTCGGCCGCCGCCGTTTTCGCGTCGGCCAGACGCATGGTCACCTCTTGGGCAGCAATGCGCGCGGCATCGGGCTGATCAAGCATGTCGGCCTTGCCGCCGCAAAGGCAGCCTTTTGTTTCGCCGCGGCCCTTCCCGTGGTCGCCAGCCCGGTGCGCAGGAACCGCAGCGTGCTGCGCGGCATCATGCATGTCGGCGTCGTCAGCGGCCTTGTCGGCGTCCGCGAACTCCGGCTCTACGGCCAATCGTCATCCCCGGAAGGAGGCAAGCGTGCAGCCTGACGTTTCCTTCGCTCCGGATGTTTCCTTTGTCATCGCCGCCTACAATGCAGAGGCGACGCTCGACCGCGCGATTGCCAGCGCCATGGCGCAGACGGGTGTCAGCGTCGAGATCATCGTCGTCGACGACCAGTCGCGCGATGCCACGCTCGATGTGGCGCGGGCCTATCCGCAAGACATTGTGCGCGTCGTCGCGCTTGCCAGGAATCGCGGTCCCGGCGGCGCCCGAAATGCCGGACTCGACGTCGCCCGCGGCAGGTGGGTCGCGGTGCTCGATTCCGACGATGCCGTCTTCCCTGGCCGTATCGCCGCCATGATCGGTCGTGCCGAAAAAGCGGATGCCCAGATCGCCGTCGACAATCTCCAGGTCATCCGCGAGGACGGCGTCGTCGAGGATGCGATGTTCCCAAGGCGTTATCTGGAAGGCCTGCGCGAGATTTCGCTGGCCACCTACATCGCCGGCAACGTCGTCTTCGAATCGAAGTTCAACCTCGGCTACCTCAAGCCGATCTTCCAGCGCCGGTTCCTGGACGAAAACCGGCTTCGCTATGACGAGAAACTGAGGATCGGCGAAGACTACATCCTGTTTGCCGAGGCGCTCGCCAAGGGCGGCAGATGCGTGGTCGAGCCGGAGATCGGCTACGCCTACCATATTCGCAGTGGCTCCATCTCGCGTGTGCTCGAGCTTCACCATGTAGAAGCGATGCGCAAGGCGGATGCCGTATTCGCTCAAACCCATCGGATGGACGAGGCGGCCCAGGCGGCCTTTGCCCGGCGCGGCCGCAGCCTGCGCAAGGCAGCCTCCTTCCTGGCGATGGTCCAGCACATCAAGGCGCGGTCCCCGCTCAAAGCGATCCGGACGGCGCTCAGCGACCCGGCGGCGGTCAGGCATATGGGCATGCCGATCGCCGTGCGGTTGCGACGAGTAGCGGCACAATTTGCCGTGGGGGCGGGGAGGTGAAGATGCAGGCACATGGAGGGATTTTTCGTGGCCTGTGAATGGACTGAAGTCGATCTCCTCAGAAGGAATTTGCGATGAAGAAAATCAGGAAGGCCGTGATACCGGTGGCGGGGCTTGGAACACGGTTCCTGCCGGCGACCAAGTCGATGCCGAAGGAAATGCTTCCGGTGGTCGACAGGCCTGTCGTGCAATATGCGGTGGACGAGGCCTTCGAAGCCGGCATCGAGCACATCGTGTTCGTGACCGGCCGCAACAAGGCGGTCATCGAGGACTATTTCGACCTGCATCCGGAATTGATCGGAACCCTGGAGCAGACCGGCAAGAAGACCCAGCTAGAGGCGCTCGAAAGCATGCTGCCTGTGGCCGGCGCCACCTCCTTCATCCGCCAGCAGTCGCCGCAAGGTCTCGGTCACGCCGTCTGGTGCGCCCGCGAGGTCATCGGCAACGAGCCCTTCGCCCTGCTTTTGCCGGACATGGTCTCCTTCGGCGGGCGCGGTTGTCTTGCCGAAACCGTCGACCTCTATGAGCGCACCGGCGGCAATGTCATCGCCGTCGAACGCTGCGATCCGAGCGAGACCAACAAATACGGCATTGTCGGCCGCGGTGCCGAAATCGGCGGCGGCTTCGAAGTCACGGCCATGGTCGAAAAGCCGGCCCCGGCCGACGCGCCGTCAAATTTCTACATCAACGGCCGCTATATCCTGCAGCCCGAGATCTTCGCGCTGCTGGGCAATCAGCAGCGTGGCGCCGGCAACGAGATCCAGCTGACGGACGCCATGGTCCGCCTGTCGAAGGACCAGCCGTTCTTTGCCCAGCCTTTCCTGGGACGCATGTTCGACTGCGGGTCCAAGGAAGGCTTCATCCAGGCCAACATCGCTTTTGCGCTGGCGCGCAACGACATGAAGGGTCCGGTTTTCGAGATGCTTCAGGAGTTCGTCCGGTCGCATGAACGCCAGGAAGAAGCCGCATAATGCCCATCTTTCGGGAGTATTGCCGGATGGCTGGCGGCGAGGGGCCGACAGGCCCCGTCGTCTGGCATGAAGCTTGCGTTGCTTCTTGGCAATGCTCCCGACCGTTGGGGCGCCTGCAAGCCCAAGCATGATCCCGGAAAGTGGCTCCCGGTTTCCGCAAAGGTCATGCTTAAACTTAGACAGGTCATGATTCCCGAAGGTTTCGGATGATCATGCCCAAACAAAGAGATAGAGCCTCAACCCGATTATCGGGAACGCAGCGGGCTCTGGGATTGGACCGACGATGAATTATGCCAACTTTCCTCTCGACAAGAGGATGCCATTGCCGAATTCGGACGCAGGAAACGGCGAAGACTTCATCGATATCGAGCGGCTGCTTGGCATGGCTGCGCGGCAGGCCAAGGTGGTTGCCGTGTGCGCCGTCATCGGTCTTTTCCTGGGCATGCTCTATCTGCAGACAACCCCGCCCAAATATGTGTCGGTCTCGAGCGTGCTGATCGACGAGGGCCTGAACAAGATCGTCGACGACATTTCAGCGGCGTCGACGACCATGCAGACCGATTCCGCCATCCTGAGCCAGATCGAGATCCTGACCTCGACGCGGCTTGCCGCGGTCGTCGTCGACAAGCTCAAGCTCGACCAGAACGATGCGTTCATGAACCCGCCGCAGTCCGCCCTTGCCCAGGGCGTCGGCCTGATCCGCGGCCTGATCCAGTATGTCCGGCCCAGCCCGACCATCCCGGGCGTCGGTGACATCAGCAAGCTCGACCCCGCCACCCGTGATGCGCTGATCGCCACGTCGCGCCGCGACTATGCGATCCTCAAGCTGCAGAGCGAGATCCAGGCGGATCGCATCGGACGAAGCTACGTCATCGCGCTTGGTTATCAGGCGACCGATCCGGGCCTGGCGAAAGCGATTACCAAGGCCTATGCCGACGCCTATCTGGCCGATCAGCTCGATGCCAGCTTCGACGCCACCGAGCGCGCGGCGGTCTGGCTGCAGGGCCGGCTGACGGAACTGCGCGAGAGCTCGCAGCAGGCATCGCTGGCGGTCGAAAAATTCAGGGCCGAACACGGCCTGTCCGCCAACAGCGATGGCCAGCTGTTGAGCGACAAGCAGCTTGCCGACCTCAACGCCCAGCTCATCGTGGCGCAGGCCGACACGGCGCGCGCCAGCGCCCGCTACCAGCAGTACAAGTCGATCGTCGACAGCGGCTCTGACAACGCTTTCAAGGATGCCGCCATTTCGAGCGATCAGCCGAGCAGCTCGGTCATTTCGGCGCTCAAGACCCGCTACCTCACCGTCTCCAAGCGTCGGCAGGATGTCGAGGCGAATTTCGGTCCTCAACATCCGCAGGCCGTGGCGCTTGCCAAGGAAAAGGCCGACATATCGGCGCAGATTTTCGGCGAGCTGAAGCAACTCACCGAAAGTTATCGCAACGAGTATGAGGTGGCGCTGGCGCGCGAGACCGCGCTCAGGGCCAATGTTGCCGCCGCTCAGGGCAAGAGCTCCGTCGACAACCAGTCGCAGGTGCAGTTGCGCGACCTCGACCAGAAGGCGACGGCGCTCACCACGCTCTATCAGACGTTCCTCGGCCGCTACGAGGAAGCCGCGCAGCAGCAATCTTTCCCGGTCGGCAAGATCCGCATCATCTCGGATGCCTCGACGCCGCTCTCCGCCTCGAGCCCGCGCACCATCATCGTGCTCGGACTGTCTCTCGTGCTCGGCGTGCTGATGGGCGCCGGCTTCGGCGGCCTCAACGAGTTCAACGAGCGGTTCTTCCGGACCGGCGAGGAGGTCCGCGACCGCGTCGGCCTCAAATTCCTCGGCTATCTGCCGACCATCGGCAGCAGGCCCGCCAAGGACGACAAGCCGGCCGAGGCTCAGCCGGATGCCAAGGCAGCGAGGTCGCCGGCGGCCATCGAAAGGCGCGCGCGCATGCGGGTGAGCATCGACGCGCCGGCGTCGATGTTCTCCGAAACGCTGCGCAGCGCCAAGATCGCCTTCGATGTCGTGATGGAAGGACAGGGCAGCCGCGTCGTCGGCGTCATCTCGGTGCTTCCCGGCGAAGGCAAGTCGACGGTCGCGGCCAATCTTGCCGGACTGCTGGCCGCCAATGGCGCCAGGACGCTGCTCATCGACGGTGACTTGCGCAATCCGGGGTTGAGCCGCAGCCTCGGCATGGAAGCCGAGCAGGGCCTGATGGAAGCGGTGATGAATGGCCAGACCTGGCAGTCGGTCGGCAAGATCGACCGGCAGACGAAACTCGCCATCATCCCGGCCGTGCTGCGCGGCCACTTCTCGCACACCAGCGAGCTGTTGTCCTCGGCTGGCATGCGGCGCTTCATCGAGAACGCCAAGGAGACGTTCGAATACATCGTCGTCGATCTGCCGCCGCTCGGGCCGGTGGTCGACGCCAAGGCTTTCGCGCCGTTGGTCGACGGCTTCGTGCTGGTCACCGAATGGGGCCGCACGCCGCGCGCCATGGTCAGGTCGATGCTGGAATCCGAACCCTATGTCGCCAACAAGATCGTCGGCGCGGTGCTGAACAAGGTCGACCTGAAGAAGCTCGCCAAATACGGATCGTTCGGCGCGTCGGAAAAATTCTTCGACAAATATTCGAGCTACTATCTCGACAAGTCCGAAGTGCGCAGCAAGGCGACGGTATAGAGCATTCCAGGAAAGCCGTTTCACGCTTTCCTGGAGCGGCTCCAAAATGAATATCTCAAGCGGCTACCTGGATTTCCGTCTTGACGGAATTGGCGATGAAGCACTGTTCATGCGCCAAGTGGTGCAACTCCGCTTGCGTTGCGGCATGTGGCAGCTGGAAATCGCCGCGATGTAGGCCTCCTCCGGATCGACATTGGCCTCGACGGAATAAGGAAGCGGAACGATATGCGGCGACGCCGACGCCGGCACGACCTGGCCGCCGTCAAAGCGCCAAATGTGCGCGCGGCTGTAACGCTTGTCAGTAAAGACCGCTCCTTCGCGCTCCCAATGTACTGGTTCTTCCGGTCGACGCCGGCCTCACGCCGGCATGGACGAACACCATTTCCTCAAACGGACGATCGCGGCTACGCTGCCTTGAGCCGATAACGGAAGACGGTGTGGTCGAGCAGCAGCCTTATGCGCGGTTCGGCTTCCGTCGCCACCAGCCAGCTTGCCGCGATCATGGTCGCGCCGACCACTGCCATCGACAGGAGATAAGGCATCCCTGCACGGACCATCGCCCCGAGCATCGCCGCGCCGACGACGTCGTGGATCAGGTAGAGCGGATAGGTCATCAGGCCGATCCGGCGCCAGCCGCTCCAGCTGAGGTCGAGCCGCAGCGACCACGCCATCAGCGCGATGGCGACGAGGAAGATCAGGATCGGCGGCGCATAGGGCATCACGGCATTGACCTTGATGCTGTGGACGTCGACTGAACTGGCGATCTGCAGCACGCCCCCGCCGAGGAACAGCAGGCAGAAGCCAAGGCGAGGCGCCGTCAGCGCCTTGAACCGGATCAGCCACAGCAGCACGCCGACGGCGAAGAAGCAGCCGTGATGCACCAAAGTGAGCTGGAGCAGCCGCGTCTCGGCGAAGTCGGCCCAGCCGAGCGGATAATAGAGGCACCAGAACAGCGTGCTGACCAGGCCGATGACGATGGCGACCGCCTCCATCAGATCGAAGCGGCCAAGCCGCAGCAGGATCCAGACGATGGCGTAGAAGGCGATCTCGATGCCGAGTGTCCAGTAGACGCTGTCCACCCAGGGACCATAGGGCACGAACAGCCCGGTGCGAACCAGCCTGACCACCGCGTCGGTCGGCCAGCTCAGGCCGATGGCAAGAAGCAGCACGGCGGTGACCGGCGCGCAGATCCAGACCGCCGGCGCCAGCCGCTTCACCCTGGCCTCGAAGAACCGCAGCGGCGTCGACTTCTCGGCGCTGAAGGCGATGACGAAACCGCTGATGACGAAGAAGATCTCGACGCCGACCCATCCGGATCCGACCCAGGCGCCTATGTCAGGCTGCGCCGGCACGCCGCCCGTGGCCTGTGCCGAGATGCCATCGGGATAGGCCCACACCCAGAAGCCATAGTGGTAGACCATGACCAGAACGGCTGCGAGAAACCGCAGGATGTCGACGCCGCCAAAGGTAATTTTTTGCTGAGCCATACCGCACCGTCGGATGGCCCCCCAGAAGACACTGTAGGGTGGCTTGCTGCATTGCACAATAAGAGATTGGTGCTGAAGGGTAATCGCGTCAGGTTTCGGCTTCGCCGAGGCACCCTCCCACTCCGGGGGAGAGAACGGCGCGAGTTCGCCGGCCTTGGCGCGTGTCCGAACCGGATAGATAGGTAACAGAATGGACCGGTAGCATGGGTGACAGTTCTCTTGTCCGCCGGAGGACCGGCGATGGCCTAAAGCGCGTCGCGTCTGAACGGATTCATACGACGCGCTTTAGGCCTTTGTTTTCATGCATGTCGTTCTCCCAAAACCGGGGCCACTTTTGGGCGGCATGCATTATGCGATTGGCTGCCCCTAAACCCCGATCCCCCGCGCCTTTATCGCCGCGGTGATCTCGTCGAGGATGGCCGGGTCGTCGATCGTCGCCGGCATCGTCCATTCTTCCTTGTCGGCGATCTTCTGCATGGTGCCGCGCAGGATCTTTCCGGACCGCGTCTTGGGCAGGCGCTTGATCGTCACCACGGTCTTGAAGGCGGCGACCGGCCCGATCCGCTCGCGCACCAGCGCCACGACCTCCTTCTCGATGGCGCCGCCGTCGCGCGCGACACCGGCGTTCAGCACCACGAAACCGAGCGGAACTTGCCCCTTCATCGCATCGGCAATGCCGACGACGGCGCATTCGGCGACATCGGGATGGGCGGCCAGCACCTCTTCCATGGCGCCGGTCGACAGCCGGTGGCCGGCGACATTGATGATGTCGTCGGTGCGCGCCATCACGTAGAGATAGCCGTCCTCGTCGATCATGCCGGCATCCGCGGTCTTGTAGTAGCCGGGAAACTCATCGAGATAGGCCTGGCGGAAGCGGGCGTCGGCGTTCCACAGCGTCGGCAGGCAGCCGGCCGGCAACGGCAGCTTGACCACGACATTGCCGAGCGTCCCGCGCGGCACCTCGTGGCCGGCATCGTCGAGCACGCGGATGTCATAGCCGGGCATCGGCACGCCGGGCGAACCGTATTTCACCGGCAGCAGGCCGAGCCCCGCCGGGTTGATGGTCATCGGCGAGCCGGTCTCGGTCTGCCACCAATGGTCGACCACTGGCAGGTTCAGCTTTTGCTCCGCCCATTTGATGGTTTCGGGGTCGGCGCGCTCGCCGGCGAGGAACAGCGTGCGGAATTTCGACAGATCGTATCTGGCAACGAACTCACCCCGCGGATCCTGGCCCTTGATCGCCCGGAACGCCGTGGGCGCGGTGAACAGCGCGACCACTCCATGGTCCGAGATGACCCGCCAGTAGGTGCCGGCATCCGGCGTCCCGATCGGCTTGCCTTCGAACAGGACGCTGGTGCTGCCATGCAGCAGCGGTCCGTAGACGATGTAGGAATGGCCGACGACCCAGCCGACATCGGACGCCGCCCAGAACACTTCGCCCGGCTTGACGCCGAACTCGTTTTCCATCGTCCATTTCAGCGCGACCATGTGGCCGCCATTGTCGCGCACGATCCCCTTGGGCTGGCCGGTCGTGCCTGACGTGTAGATGATGTAGAGCGGGTCGGTGGCCAGCACCGGCACGCAGTCGACATTGGCGCCGGCCGCCCGCTCACGCGCGACGGCGTCGGCATAGTCGATGTCGAAATGCTCCTTCAGGTCGCAGCGCAGCTGGTCGCGCTGCAGGATCAGGCAGGCATCCGGCTTGTGGTGGGACATCTCGATCGCCTTGTCGAGCAGCGGCTTGTAGGCGACGACCCGGCCCGGCTCCAGGCCGCAGGAGGCCGAGATGATCAGCTTCGGCTTGGCATCGTCGATGCGGGTGGCCAGTTCATGCGAGGCAAAGCCGCCGAACACGACCGAATGCACGGCGCCGATGCGGGCGCAGGCAAGCATGGCGATGGCCGCCTCCGCCACCATCGGCATGTAGATGATGACGCGGTCGCCCTTGCCGATGCCCCGGTTCTTCAGCACCGAGGTCAGCGCCACCACTTCGCGCTTGAGTTCGGCGTAGGTGAATTTTTTCACCGTTCCGGTGATGGCGCTGTCATAGATCAGTGCGATCTGGTCGGCGCGTCCGCCGGCGACATGCCGGTCGATGGCGTTGTAGCAGGTGTTGCAGGTCGCGCCGGTAAACCAGCGGCCATAGACGCCGGCGGTGGCGTCGAACACCTTGTCCCAGGGCGAATACCAGTCGATGGCGCCGGCCGCGTCCGCCCAGAATTGTTCCGGGTCGCGTTTCCAGCCGTCATAGACCTCATGATAGCGTGAAGCCATCCGTAACCTCCCCAGGAACCATTTGACGTCTTTGCCAACAGCCTATGCTGTTTTTTCCGGCGCTGTCTCCCCTGATTTTCGTATGAACCGGTCCCGGCTTGGATCGTGAAGTGAGGTCTTCTCGGGGGACGGGATCTCAGCGATGCGCCATCCGGTGTCGATCATGGCAAAACCGGTGTTTGCGCTGGCGATCGGCGCGGTGCTCGCGATCTCAACCGCCTTGGCCGGAGATGCCGCGGCCCATCATCGGCTTTTCGCCCGATGGCCGCTATTTCGCCTTCGAGCAGTACGGCCAGCGCCTTCCGGCAAACCGGCGGTGATTGTCGTGCTGGGACTTTGAAGGGCGCGACCGCCGCTTCATCGCCGTGACCGGGCAGCCTCGTTGAGAGGCCGGCCGATAGCCGCCTAACAAACGCTATTCATGGGACGAAATGTCTACCGCACTAGATCGGCAGGGCCACAAGCATGAGGCCCACGCCACCGAAGATCAAAATGGCCGCCGCTAGCGCTTTCCGATGACGTTCGAAAGTCGTCGGCGCCCGCTCCCAGTTGTAACGCATACGCTATCTCCCCAAAAATCCCGGGAGTCCTTACCTTACTTTGGGGAAGAAAGGCAACGGCCCGGCGAGTCAACGCACTTACCGGAGGCTTCATGGTGACGACTATTTCTGGGGTGATTTCCGCTGAGAGCAGGTGATAGCGCTTAGATCGCCATTCCCAACGGAAGCGCTATGGCTCTTCCAGGGAAAATCGCCGCGCACTCGAATTGCTACATGCCCCAACGCAGCGCCGCCGTATGGACAGGCCCGTCCCACCAGCCGGTCATCTCTTCGTCGAGCATGGTGAGCGTGATCGAGCAGCCGGCCATGTCGAGCGAGGTGACATAGCTGCCGACCAGCGAGCGGATTACCGTCACGCCATGCGTCTCGAAGATCTTTCGCGCGCTGTTGTACATCAGATAGAGCTCCATCAGCGGCGTGCCGCCGAATCCGTTGACGAACAGCAGCGCCGGTCCTTTCGCTTTGTCGCCGAGATCGCCGAGGATCGCTGTGCAGATCTCCCCGGCGATCGCGTCGGCGCTCTTTAAGGCATCGCGCCGGCGGCCAGGCTCGCCATGGATGCCGACGCCGAATTCCATCTCGCCGTCGCCGATGTCGAAGGTCGGCTTGCCGGCGGCCGGCACGGTGCCGCTGGTCAGCGCCACGCCCATCGAGCGGGTCGCGGCGTTGACGCGCTCGCCCAACGTCTTCAGCACCGGCAGTGCCAGGCCGTGCTCGGCCGCCGCGCCGACGATCTTTTCCACCACCAGCGTACCCGCCACGCCGCGCCGGCCGGTCGTGTAGGACGAATTCTCGACGGCGACATCGTCATTGGTCACCACCTGCTGGACGCCATCGGACATTTCGGCAGCCATGTCGAAATTCATCACATCGCCCTCGTAGTTCTTGACGATGAACAGGCAGCCGGCGCCGGTGTCGACGGCCTGCGCCGCCGCCAGCATCTGGTCCGGCGTCGGGGAGGTGAACACCTGGCCGGGGCAGGCGGCGTCCAGCATGCCATGGCCGACAAAGCCGCCATGCAGTGGCTCGTGGCCCGAGCCGCCGCCGGAGATCAGCGCCACCTTGCCCGGCCGCAACGTCCTGCGGCGGACGAATTTGTGCTCCTCGCCAAGCACGAGGATATCGGCGTGGGCGGCCACGAAACCGTCGAGGCTCTCCGTCAGCACCGTGTCCACCGCATTCATAAATTTCTTCATGGCGTCCTCCCAAACAGGCCGGCAAGGATGGTCAGCTGCCACCCTTGCCGGCGATGCTGGTGATCTTCTGGATGAATTCATTGATCGCCCGATCGAGCGCCGCATTCTGCTTGTCGTCGCCGAAATCCGGCACGACGAGCGACACATGCCGCGTCTTGCGCATGCCCGCGGCGATCGACATTTTTCCCGGATGTGCCTGATGGTAGGCGGCGAGAAACTGATCCCGCTCGGCTGGACTGAAATGGCAGACGGAAAAAATAGCCGGCAAATGCTTCGACGGAATCGGCACCGTATAGGCAGGGCTTGAAATCTGCGTCACGAAGCTGCGGTGCTTGCCAAGCGCGTCGGCCAGGCGCTGGCGCATGCCGGACGGTCGCTGGTCGATGACCTGCGACAGGATCGTCTTGTAGGCGCGGATCGCCTCTTCGGAGCCGGGTTCGGGTTTGATGTCAACCATGCCGGCCGCGCCTAGACCGGGACATCGGATATGGCCGCCTTGGCCATGGCGAGTTGCGCCGGTGCAACGGACAGATCGCGCAAACCAGCCTTCAGCAGCGAAGGGATCGACGCGGGATCGCCGCCGGCATCGCCGCACAGGCTGACTGGAATGCCGTTTTCCCGTCCGAAGGCCGTGACCGAGCCGATCAACCGCAGCACAGCGGGATGACGGACCGAATTGAGATGGGCCACAGCAGCGTTATCCCGCGCGGCCGCCATCACATATTGCGTCAAATCGTTGGAGCCGATCGAGAAGAAGGCGACGCCTGCGAATGCTTCCGGCGCGATGGCCACCGACGGCACCTCGACCATGATGCCCAGCGGCGGCATCCTGTGGGCGACGCCACGCGCGGCAAGGGCTGCCTGCTCTTCGGCGAACAGGGCGGCTGCGCGCTCATACTCATCGGCCATGGCGATCATCGGAAACATCACCTTGAGAGTGCCGTGTGGCGCGGCGCGCAGCAATGCCCTGATCTGTACGCGAAAAATATCGAGCCGCGCCAGCGACAGCCTGATGCCGCGCAGGCCAAGGAATGGATTGCCTTCCTCGACGGTGAAGCCCGGTACCGGCTTGTCGCCGCCGGCGTCGACAGTACGGATCGTCACTGGTTTTTCCCCAGCCCATTCCAGCACCTTGCGATAGGCGCGATATTGCGTCTCCTCATCCGGCAAATTCTTGCCGAACAGGAACTCAGTTCGCATCAGCCCGACACCGTCGCAGGTCGCGATGTCGATGCCGTCGACATCGGACGGATCGGCGATGTTGACCTGCACCCGCACCGCGGTGCCGGCCTTGGTCACCGCCGGCTGCGCCAGAAAACGCCGGGCCACGCCCTGGCGGGCGACGAAGGAAGCGGATGACTGCCGGAACGCGCCGATCTCCGCCGGCGAGGGCGCCAGCACGAGGCTGCCATGCTCGGCGTCGAGCAGTGCCATGCCGGCAAGATCGGCAAGCGGTTCGCGCAGCCCCACCACCATCGGCACGCCACGCGAGCGCGCCAGCATGGCGACATGGCTGGCGGTGCTGCCCGCCTTCAGCGCAATGCCGCCGCCATGGCTCCAGTCGGTTTCGAGGAAGCGCGTCGGCGCGATGTCCTCGCCGCAGAGGATGGCACCGGTAGGCGCTGTGCTGTCGACGTCCTCGGTCAAGGCACGCAGCACCTGGTCCCTGATATCGCGCAAATCCGTGGCGCGGGCGCGGAAATAGTCCTGGTCCGAGGCCTCGTAACCGGCGATCTCGGCATCAAGCGCCTCTCGCCATGCCGCGTCGGCGGTCTGTCCGGAAGCGATCGACGCGAAGGCCGGCCCGCTCAAGGCGTTGTCTTCCAGCATGGCAATGTGGAATTCGAGTATGCCGGCGGCGTCGCTGTCGGCGGTCTCCGCCATGGCGGCAAGCCGGCTCACTGCCGTGCCGATCGCGGCTTGCAGCGACGTCTTCTCTTCCGTAGCGGTGGCTTTGCCTGCGTAGACGGCCGGCGACCGATCGAGGTCGAACAGCGGCCCCTCGGCATAGCCGGCCGAGGCCGGAACGCCCTCAATCCGCATGGCCCGCATTCCCTGCGGGCCGGCGAAGAAGCGCGCCAGCCTCACGCCGAGCGGACATGACCGGCGTCCTCGTCGAAGTCGCGCTGCACCAGCTCGATCAGTGCGCGCACCGCATCATCGGCGCCGTTGCCCCTGGCCCTGATGTGCAGCACCGTGCCCTTCGGCGCCTTGGCTGCCATCACCTTGACGATGCTCTTGGCGTCGAACCACGGCCCGTTGGCGGCCAGCGCGATTTCCACGTCGGCGGCAAAGGTCTTGGCCAGCTTGGTGAACTTCACCGACGGGCGCGCGTGCAGCCCCACATCGTGGGTGATCAGGACGGTCGCTTCGGCGGCTGCGGACATTTTTCAGAAATCCCGTTTACTCACGACGGCGACAATTCGTGCGCCGTCGCCACCACTTCCTTCAGTGAGGCGCCGCCGGAGGATTCGGTCGCGGCCATCACCGCGCCCTCGACGATCGGCGCGTTGCACACGATGATCTTCTGCGCACGCGGCTCGCCGATCATCTCCACCGCCATTTCCGAGTTGGTCTCGGCGCCGCCGAGATCGACAAGGATGGCGACACCGGCTTCCGACCAGGCCTTGTCGATGGCGCCCATGATCGCCTCGACATTGGTGCCGAGCCCGCCATGGCCGTTTCCGCCGCACCATGCAAGCGGCACTTCGTCGCCCACCATCTGGCGTACCATGTCGGCCGTGCCCTCCGCGACCAGCGGCGAATGCGACACGATCACGATCCCGACATTGCTCATGCACTTTCCCCGATCGCTTGCCCCACCGAGCGCACCAGCAGCGCGGTTGAGCGCGCGCCGGCATCCATATGGCCGATCGAGCGCTCGCCAAGGAACGAGGCGCGACCGCGCAGCGCCTTCATCGGCACCGTCGCTTCGGCGGCGGCGTCGGCGATGTCGGCGATCTCAGCCGCCGTCTTGTCCCCGGCCAAGGCGTCATGCACCGGCTGCAGCACATCGAGCATGGTTTTTTGTCCGATCTGCGACTTGCCGCGAGCGGCCACGGCTTCGACAGCCTTGCCGAAGGCAGCGGCCAGGTTTTTGCGATCGGGGTCCGCCGCGATCTCCTTGCCCAAGGCCATGAACAGCGTGCCGAACAAGGGACCCGAAGCGCCGCCCACCGTCATCACCAGCTTGGTTCCGATCGCTTTCAGGGCGTCAGGCAACGGCTTTGCGGCGAACGCATCGGCCTCGGCTCGCACGGCCTCGAAGCCGCGCTTCATGTTCAGCCCATGGTCGCCGTCGCCGATCGCCTGGTCGAGCGCCGTCAATTCCTCGGCGTGAGCGGCAATCGTATCGGCGGCCACCGCGATCAGCCTGGCAAGGTGCAACGCCGCCATATCGCCCAAAATCCCGGTTTCCACTTTGCCGGCAGTAGCGAAAGAACGGTCATTCGACAACTGGTGCATGCGTCAGGCTGTGACGAGCAGCGTGGCGGCGGCCGAAAACACCTCGGCCACCGCATGGGCACCGGGGTCCACCACGCCTTGCAATTTGGTGCCGACATAGGCCGACCGTCCGGCCTTCGCCTTCTCCATGGCGGCCGTGGCCTCGGCACCACGCCTCGCCGCTGTTGCTGCCTCCTCCAGACCATCGGCATCAAGTGCCTTCAGCGCGGGCTCCAGCGCATCGACCATGGTGCGATCACCCGGTCTGGCGCCGCCGTAGAAGATCATCCGCTCAAGTCCGGCAAGCAGCGCCTTGGACAAACTGTCCCGGCCGCCGAGGGCCTGCGCCGCCGCCGTGAAGAAGATCGACAGCAGCACCCCGCTGGAACCACCCATCGACGCGCTCAATATGTCGCCTATCGCGCCAAGCGTCGCAGCGGGGTTGGCAAGCGGCAGCGCGTCGAGCCGATCGAGGACGCAGCGCGCGCCGGTCGCCACCGTCGAGCCGGTGTCGCCGTCGCCCGCCTTGGCGTCGAGCCCGTTCAATGACGCCTCGAGCGAGATCAGTCTTTCGCAGACCGTGACGATCAGGCGCCTGGTGCCGGCATGCTGGCTGGCCTTGTGCGCAGCGCTTTGTCCGGCTGCTTTCGCCATCGGCACGATGACAGGCGCCGCGACCGGCTTGGCCGGCATCCAGGCATGCGGACCGACCGGCGCCAGCAGGGCGGCTTCACGCGCCGTATCGAGCCGGATCAGCGACAGCGAGAAGCCGTTCATGTTGAGCGCCGTCATCAGCGGCCCCGGGCCGATCGTCAGCTTGACCGTCTTGGCCAGTGGCGAGGCCAGCACCGCATTGGCAATCAGCGACATTTCGAGCGGAGGCACCGCGCCGAGATTGTTGATCAGCAAGGCATGGCTCGCCTTCGGGTCGAGCCCAGCAGCGAGGCGCTCCGCCATGATCGCGACCAGCCTGTCGACGCTTTGCAAGGCAATCCGCTCGACGCCCGGCTCGCCATGAATGCCCAGGCCAAGTTCGCCGTCGTCCGCGCCAAACCTGTCTTCATGCGGCTGGCCGGGGATGGAACAGGAGGACAGCGACATTCCGAGCGATACGATATCCTTTGCCGCCGCCCGCGCCGCTGCCGCGATCTCGGAAAGATCATGGCCGGCCTCCGACAGATGGCCTGAAATCTTGTGCACGAACAGCGTGCCGGCGACGCCGCGCGGCTGGTTGATGTCAGGCAAGGCTATGTCGTCGGCAACAATCACCATCTCGACGCGAAAGCCCTCGGCGCGCGCCTTCTCCGCCGCCAGGCCGAAATTGAGCCGGTCGCCGGTATAGTTCTTGACGATCAGCAGGCAGCCGGCCGGGCCGGTGACCGCGCGGATCCCCGCCAGCACCGCCTCGACGCTCGGCGAGGCGAAGATCTCGCCGGAGACCGCCGCCGTCAGCATGCCCTTGCCGACAAAGCCTGCATGCGAAGGCTCATGCCCGGCGCCGCCGCCGGAGACGACGCTGACCTTCGACTTGTCCCAGTCGGCGCGCAGCACGACCTTGATCTCGGGATAGCCGTCGAGGCGCGCGAGATCGCCCGAGCCGATGGTGCGCAACAGGCCGTCCAGCGCCTCGGTGACGATCGTTTCCCTGCGGTTGAAAAAGTGCTTCATCGAATTCGTCCCGTATTCGCGATCGTCAATCGGAGGAGGCATTGTCCCTTTGGTGGGGAAACACCGAAACCATTCACATCAATCTTTGTCCATCGGCGCCGAAATAGAGTGGCGAGCGGTAGCGGATCACCACCTTGTCGCCTTGCGACAGATCGGTGTCCGGGTCGGTCAGCGTCACCAGCTTCTTCGGCCCGACCGTCACATGCAGATGGTTCTGGTCGCCGAGATGCTCGACCCAGTCGACGACGCCGTCGGCATGGCCGTTCATCGCTTTCTCGATCGTCAGATGTTCGGTGCGCGCGCCGATCGTCCTGGTGCCGGCCGGCGCGCCGCCATCGGGCAGCAGGCCGGTCGGCAGAAGATTGATCGCCGGTTGGCCGAGCCTTGCCGCGACATGCAGGTTTGCCGGCTCCGAATAGATGGTTCGCGGCGACCCGATCTGCACCAGCACGCCGTCGGCGAGGATGCCGATGCGGTCGGCCATGGTCATCGCCTCGATCTGGTCATGGGTGACATAAAGCATGGTCGCGCCGAGTTCGGACTGGATGCGCTTCAGCTCCAGCCGCAGATCTGCCCGCAGCTTGGCGTCGAGCGACGACAGCGGCTCGTCCATCAGATAGATCGCCGGTTTGCGCACCAAGGCGCGGCCGATGGCGACGCGCTGCATTTCGCCGCCCGACAGCTTGGTCGAGCGGTTGGCGAGCTTGTGATGGATGCGCACCATCTTTGCCACGTCCTCGACCCGCCGACGGATCTGGTCCTCCGGGATCTTCCGCGCTGGCGAGCGCAGCGGGAAGGCGAGATTGTCGTAGACCGACAGATGTGGATAGAGCGAGTACTGCTGGAACACGAAGGCCGTGTCGCGCTCGGCCGGCGACAGCGTCGTCGCATTATGGCCGCCGATTTCGATCGTGCCGGCATCCGGCCGTTCCAGCCCGGCGATCAGCCGCAGCGTCGTCGTCTTGCCGGCCCCGGTCGGCCCGAGCAGCACGACGAATTCGCCGTCCGCTATGTGCAGGTCGAGACCGTTGACGGCGACATGCTCGCCAAAGCTCTTGGTCACGTTCTTGATGTGCACGTCAGCCATGCTGCGCTCTCCCCTGAGAGGCGGTGTCGTGGACCGCTGTTCTCACCGCGCGGCCCGATCCCTTGTCGAACAGCGACAGCCGGGCGCTGTTCAGGGCCAGGCCGACATGATCGCCGGCATTGAGCCGGATTTCGGCCGGCACCCGCGCCTTGATGATGCCGTCGGCCGTTTCCACCGCGACGATCTGCGTGGTGCCGAGATATTCGGTGCCGTAGATGGCGCCGCGCAGCTTGGAAGTGTCGTCGAAACGGATATGTTCGGGCCGGATGCCGAGCGCCATGTCGGCCGGCGCGATATCCTCGCGCACCTCCGGCACCGCGACCTTCGCGCCCTGGACGACGATTTCCTTCGCGCCTTTGGCGAGCCCGCCGCCGAAGCCCAGAAAATTCATCGGCGGCGAGCCGATGAAGTCGGCGACGAACATGGTCGCCGGGCGGTCGTAGATTTCGCGCGGTGTGCCGAACTGCTCGATGACGCCGTGGTTCATCACAGCGATCTTGTCGGCCATCGACATCGCCTCCATCTGGTCATGCGTGACATAGACGGTGGTGGCGTGGATGCGGTTGTGCAGTTCGCGCAGTTCATGGACCATGAGGTCGCGGAATTCGGTGTCCAAGGTGCCGAGCGGCTCGTCCATCAAAAAACATTTCGGCCGCCGCACGATGGCGCGGCCGAGCGCCACGCGCTGGCGGTCGCCGCCGGCAAGGCCGGAGACCGACTTGTTGAGCAGATGGTCGATGCGCAGGAGTTTTGCCGTCTCTTCGACACGCGCGCGGATTTCGGCCGACGGCATGCCCTGCGCCAGCAGTGGAAAGCCGATGTTCTTGCGCACATTCATATGCGGATAGAGCGCGAACAGCTGGAAGACGAAAGCGATGTCGCGCTCGCGTGCCCGCAGCATGGTGACGTCCTCGCCGCCGAGCAGGATCTGGCCGCCGGTCGGCAGTTCGAGCCCGGCGATCATGCGCAGTGTCGTCGTCTTGCCGCAGCCCGACGGCCCGAGCATGACGAAGAACTCGCCATCCTCGACGAGGAAGTTGGAATCCTGCACGGCGACGAAATCGCCGAAGGCCTTTCTCAGGTGCTGAACACGGATCTCGGCCATGATTATTCCGGGAACTTCGAGACGATGATGAACATCACGGTGCCGGCGAGCATGGTGATGAAGGAATAGGTGTAGAGCGACAGCGCGAAAGGCTGGAACAGCATCAGGAAACCGATGGCGATCAGTGCGGTCGCGATGTTTTCCATCAGGCCGCGCCGCGCCCAGGCCGGCCAGCGCGATTTGCGTTTGACGGGATTGGTCATGCTCATTTGCGTACCGCGCCGAAGGTGATGCCGCGCAGCAATTGCTTGCGAAGCAGGATAGTGAAAACCAGGATCGGCACCAGGAAGATCGTCGTGCCGGCCGCCACAGCCGGCCAGTCCTGGCCGCCTTCGCCGATGATGGTCGGGATGAAGGGCGGCGCGGTCTGGGCCGTGCCCGAGGTCAAGAGTGCCGCGAAGGCATATTCGTTCCAGGCGAAGATCAGGCAGAAGATCGCGGTCGCGGCAATGCCGGTGGTCGCCTGCGGCAGCACGGTGCGCCAGAAGGCCTGCAGCCGCGTGTAGCCGTCGATCATCGCCGCTTCCTCATATTCGCGCGGGATCTCGTCGATGAAGCCTTTCAAGAGCCACACCGCCAGCGACACGTTGACCGCCGTGTAGAGCAGGATCATGCCGAGCGCGGTGTCCGACAGGCCGAGCTCGCGGTACATCAGGTAGATCGGAATGGCGACCGCGATCGGTGGCATGAAGCGGGTCGACAGGATGAAGAACAGAAGGTCGTCGGCGAGCGGAACCTTGAAGCGCGAGAAACCATAGGCCGACAGCGTGCCGAGAAAGACCGCGCAGAAGGTCGAGCCGAAGGCGATGATCAGCGAGTTGAGGAAGCGCGGCAGGAAGTTGGACGGGCCGGCGATCACCATGTTGCGCTTGCGCACGGTCTCGTCGCAGAAGCCGGTCGCCGGCCCCAGCGAGTTGATGTATTCCGGCGTCTGCCGCGTCCGCGTCGTGAACAGGTTGCAATAGCCTTCGATGCTCGGCTGGAACACGATTTTTGGCGGATAGGCGATCGAATCCGGCGGCGTCTTGAAGCTGGTGGCGAAGATCCACAACAGCGGCACGATCGAGATCAGCGCGTAGGCGATGATGATCGCGCCGGCGATGCGCTTCGAATTCGCTGACGGTGCGACGACCGAATGGGCAGTGGTCAGGCTCATCTCTGCTTCACCTTGTTGAGCGCCTTGACGTAGATGTTGGCCAGCCCGAACACCGCCACGAACAGGATGATGGCGAAGGCCGAGGAATAGCCGGTGCGCCAGCTCTCGAAAGCCTGCCGCTTCAGCGTGATCGAGGCGACCTCGGTGGTCGAGCCCGGCCCGCCGCCGGTCAGCAGGTTGACCATGTCGAACATCTTGAAGTTCTCGATGCCGCGAAACAGCACCGCCAGCATGATGAAGGGCAGCGCCATCGGCAGCGTGATCGACCAGAATTGCCGCCAGTTGGACGCGCGGTCGACCTCGGCCGCCTCATAGATGTATTCGGGGATGGAGCGCAGCCCGGCGAGGCAGATAAGCATCACGTAGGGCGTCCACATCCAGGTATCGACGATGATGATCGACCATGGCGCCAGCGACACGTTGGAAAGCATCTGGATGCTTGTCGGCGGGATGCCGCTGACGAACGAGATGACATAGGAGAACAGGCCGATCTGCGGCTCGTAGAGGAAGCGCCAGAAATTGCCGACCACCGCCGGCGACAGCATCATCGGCACCAAGATCAGCGTCGTCCAGAAGGCGTGGCCGCGGAATTTCCGGTCGATCAGCCAGGCCAGGGTGAAGCCGATCAGCGTCTGCAACAGGATGGTCCAGAACACGAAATGCGCCGTCGTCTGCATGGCGATCCAGATGTCCTGGTCGCCGAGGATGCGCTGATAGTTGGCAAAGCCGAGATTCTTCACCACTTCGTTCGGCCGGTTGGCCCGGAAGTTGGTGAAGGACAGGTAGATCGCCCAGAATAGCGGGAAGATGTTGATGGCCAGCAGCAACAGGATCGTCGGCGAAATGAACAGCCAGGCGAGGCCCTTGTCGCTGATGCCCCGGACCTTGCGAGCCAACGGTTCCGGGGTCGCCCGGGCAACGTTCTCCGCGGTCCGATTGAGCATGGTCAGTCCTGCTTCGGTCACTTGGGTCGTCTCTGTGATGGAATTTATCTGAACTGCGTCCCGTGCCAAGGGTGGCACGGGACGCGTCGGTCTGGCTCGGGAGGAGCCGGTTACATCTTGCCCCGGTTACATCTTGCCATCGTCCTGGAACACCTGGGTCCAGTCCTTGACCAGGCCGTCGAGTGCATCCTTGGCCGAACCCTGGCCGGCGACGACATAGTCATGGAAGCGCTTCTGCGAGGCCTGCAGCAAAGGCGCGTAGCTCGGCTCGGCCCAGAAGTCCTTCACGATGGCCATCGAGTCGAGGAAGGTCTGCGCGTAGGGCTGGCTGGCCGGGAATTTCGGGTCCTTCACCACGGCGTTCAGGCAGGAATAGCCGCCGAGCGACCACCACTTGGCCTGCACGTCCTTGTTGGCGAACCACTTGATGTATTTCAGCGCCGATTCCTGCTTATCGGAATAGGACACCACCGAAATTCCCTGGCCGCCGAGCTGGGCGAACTGGTCGCCGTCGGGTCCCTTCGGGTTGACGAAGTAACCGATCTTGTCGCCGCCGACATTCTCGTCCTTCTGCAGGCCGGGCCAGGTAAAGGCGAAGTTCATGTGCATCGCCACCTGTCCGGATTTGAAGGCATCGACGCCTTCGCCCATATAGCTGTTGGAGGCGCCGGGCGGCGTGCAGCAATCATAGAGCGCCTTGTAGAATTCCAGCCCCTTCACCGATTTCTCGGAATTGACGAAGCCTTCCATCTCGTAGGGCTTCTTCGGGTTCTCATACTGGAAGCCGTAGCTGTAGAGCACGTCCATGGCGCCCATGGTGATGCCTTCCGAGCCGCGCTCGGTGTAGATCGAGGCGCCATAGACCGTCTTGCCGTCGATCTGCCGCTTCTGGAAGAATTCGGCGATCTGTTTCAGCTGGTCGAAAGTGGCCGGCGGGCCGAGGTCCCAGCCATACTTTTCCTTGAATTCCTTCTGCAGCTCGGGCTTGGAGAACCAGTCCTTGCGATAGGTCCAGCCGACGACGTCGCCCATGGCCGGCAGCGCCCAGTAGTTCGGCGTGTTTTTCGGCCATTCCGAATAGCCGACGACGGTCGCCGGCACGAAGTCGTCCATGCTGATCTTCTCCTTGTCGAAGAAGTCGTTCAGCTTGACGTAGTGGCCGTTCTCGGCCGCGCCGCCGATCCACTGGCTGTCGCCGATGATCAGGTCGCACAATTTACCGTGCGAGTTCAGTTCGTTGAGGAAGCGGTCGGCATAGTTGGTCCACGGCACGAACTCGAATTTCATGCCGATGCCGGTTTCCTTGGTAAAATCCTTGGACAATTCGACGAGTGCGTTGGCCGGGTCCCACGCGGCCCAGCAAAGCGTCAGGTCTTCAGCGTGTGCGGCGCTTGAGACGGCTGTCGACGCTGCAATCGCCGAGGCCAGTCCCAACGCCAGTTTCAAGCTCGATTTCATGCCTTCCTCCCATTTGCGAAACGCGCCCGGATGACGGTTTCAAGAGCCCTCAACCTCTCTCCTCAGAGGCCCAAACATGGCGGCGCCGGAGCGCGGCAGATGTTTAGTAATTTGTTTAGTGATGCAATTTTTACTAAACAACGCAAGCGAATTCGTTGCTGCGTCGCAACATGACGAAACGGATGATTGAAATTGTTGGGAAATGGTCGCCGGATGTTTCTCCGGCAGCGGCTCAGCCGGCCTCGCTGATGGCGTTCGTCTGTGGCGTCACCGGCCGGACCGGCGGCGCGGGCGGCAGCAAGGCGCGTATGTCGGCGAAGGGAAATGTAGGCTCGAAGCGAAAAGCCTCGGCCAGAGAACCGGGGAAGGCGTTGCATTGGCCGGCGCGAAATTCATTCTGGATGCGCGCCCGGTCGACATATTGCTCCGGCCGCTGTGACCGGTGCATGCGGATCGCCTGTGTCTTGATATCCCGGTAGGCGGAAATATCGACATAGTGCGTCGGCGAGAACCCGGTGCCGCCCATCGTATCGGCATGCAGCACCGGAACCGCGAACGAGGCCGCGATGCGCACGCCGTCCGACAGCGCGCGGTGGTCGGCGTGATAGTCGTTGGACGCGTGCGCGATCACCAGCTCAGGCCCGGTCTCGCGGATCAGCGTTTTCAGCGCGCCAATGAGCGCGGCATCGGCCACCAGCTCGCCGTCGGGAAAGTCGAGAAAGCGTGGCGCGGCACCAAGTAGTGCTGCCGCCGCCGTTGCTTCCTCGCGGCGGACACGCGCAAGGACCGTGGCATCACTCTTGCCGCCCTTGGCCCCATCCGTGGCCACGGCAAAAGTCAGTTCTGCGCCTTGCGCCGCGTAGGCGGCCAGAGTACCGAACATGAAGATCTCGATGTCGTCCGGATGCGCACCGAGCGCCAAAATTTTCAAGCTGCTCTCTCCCGGAAATGGAAAAACGTGCCGAACGGAATCCTGCTCGCTCTGCTCGCCTATGCAAGCTATTCGGGCAGCGATGCCGTTATCAAGAGCCTGGGCGGACAGTTCACCGTCTTCGAGATCGGCTTCTTCGCCACTTTGTTTGCCGGCTTTTTCCTGTTCTTCACCCGCCCGGCGGGCGAGCACTGGCGCGATTTCTGGCGCATGAAGCGGCCATGGGCGGTGCAGGCGCGCGCCTGGGCCGGCATCGCCTCCGGCGTGCTCAGCGTCTATGCCTTCACCCACATTCCGCTTGCCGAAGTCTACGCGCTGATCTTCCTGGCGCCCTTGCTTGTCACCATCCTGTCCACCGTCATCCTGAAGGAACAGGTCGGCCCATGGCGATGGCTGGCGGTGGTGGCCGGCTTTGCCGGGGTGATGCTGGTGGTGCGGCCGGGTTTTCGCGAATTGAACCTCGGCCACCTGGCCGCCTTCGTGAACGCCTTCCTCGCCGCGACCAGCGTCATCCTGCTGCGCTCGCTCGCCCAGCAGGAAAAGCGCACCTCGATGCTCGGCGTGCTTGTCGGCTATGGTCTGCTGTTCAACGGGGCGGGCGCTGCGGCCACCTCCTTCACCTTGCCGAATGCCATGCAGCTCGTCTGGCTGGCGACGGCCGGCGCCTTCACTGCGGGTGGGCAATTCATGCAGCTGCTCGCCGCCAAATACGCTCCCGCCAACCGGATCGCGCCGACGCATTATTCGCAGATCGTCTGGGCGGTGATCCTCGGCGCGCTGTTCTTCCAGGAATACCCTGACTGGCTGTCGCTGGTCGGACTTGCGGTCGTCGGCGGGGCGGGCCTGCTGACCATGGTGCGGGAAGAGGTGCGGCTGGGCACCGTGCGCTGGAACCCGTTTGCGCGCACCCGGCTTTGAGCCGACGCCGGTTGCACGGTGACCGTGACCGCTGATATGCGGACGCGATGACGACAAGATCCCTGCCGGAGCTTCCGGTATCCGCCGTGCTGCCGGCGCTGGGCGCGGCGCTGGCCGAACGCAACAGCGCCGTGCTGGTGGCGCCGCCCGGCGCCGGCAAGACGACGCTGGTGCCGCTGGCGCTGCTCGATGCGCCATGGCTGGGGACAGGCAAGATCGTCCTGCTCGAACCGCGCCGGCTCGCCGCCCGCGCCGCCGCGCGTCGCATGGCGCAATTGCTGGATGAGGAGCCCGGCGCGACAGTCGGCTATGCCATGCGCATGGAAAACCGCACCTCGGCCAAGACCAGGATACTGGTCGTCACCGAGGGCGTTCTGGCGCGCATGATCCTCGACGATCCCGAACTGCCCGGCGTCTCGGCGGTCCTCTTCGACGAATTCCACGAGCGCTCGCTCGACGGCGATTTCGGCCTGGCGCTGGCGCTCGACGTGCAGGGTGCGCTGCGGCCGGATCTGCGGCTGCTGGTGATGTCGGCGACACTGGATGGCGCGCGCGTGGCAAAACTCCTGTCGGGCGCGCCGGTGATCGAAAGCGAAGGCCGCGCCTTCCCCGTCGACATAGGCTACGACGAACGGCCGGCCGGCGTCCCGATCGAGGATGCGATGGCCAAGGGGATCCGCGCCGCCCTTGCCGACGAGAGCGGCAGCGTGCTTGCCTTCCTGCCCGGCCAGCGCGAGATCGAGCGCACCGCCGAACGGCTGGCCGGCAAGGTCGGCGCCGACACCGACATCGTCCCGCTTTATGGCCAGCTCGACGGCAAGGCGCAGGACGCCGCGATCAAGCCGGCACCGCCGGGCCGCCGCAAGGTGGTGCTGGCGACTTCGATTGCCGAGACCTCCATCACCATCGACGGCGTGCGTGTCGTCATCGATTCCGGCCTGTCGCGCCTGCCGCGCTATGAGCCGGCGAGCGGCCTGACGCGGCTGGAGACGGTGCGCGTCAGCAAGGCATCCGCCGACCAGCGCGCCGGCCGCGCCGGGCGCACGCAGGCCGGCGTCGCCATCCGGCTCTGGCGCGCCGAACAGACGGCGGCACTTCCCGCCTTCACGCCGCCGGAAATCCTCGAAGCGGACCTTTCGGGCCTGTTGCTCGACTGTGCCGCCTTCGGCGTCGCCGACCCGACCGGTCTCGCCTTCCTCGATCCGCCGCCGGCGCCGGCGCTCAACGAGGCAAGGGTGCTGCTGCGCGCGCTCCATGCCATCGACGATGCGGGGCGTTTGACGGAAGCGAGCGCTTCGATGCGCAAGCTCGCTCTGCCGGTGCGGCTGGCGCATATGGTTGCCGAGGCCGCCAAGAGCGGCCATGCGGGCGAGGCGGCCATGCTGGCCGTGCTGCTCACCGAACGCGGCCTTGGCGGCGACGGCGCCGATCTGGAGCGGCGGCTGATGCGCTTTCGCGGGGAAAGATCGCCCCGCGCCACCGCCGCGCGACAACTCGCGGAGAGGCTGGCCAAACAGGCCGGCGGCGCGAAGAACGGTGAACCCGTTTCCGCCGGCGCGCTCCTCGTGAACGCCTGGCCGGACCGCGTCGCCAAGGCGCGTGGCGAGCGCGGCCGCTTCGTGCTGGCCAATGGCTCCGGCGCCATGCTCGATGCCGCCGACCCGCTGGCCGGCGAGCCGTTTCTGGTCGTCGCCGACCTGCAGGGCAAGGCGCAGAATGCCCGCATCGCGGCTGCCGCGGCAATAAGCGAGGACGACATCCGCGCCACGCTGGCCGACCGGATCGAAACGCGCCGGCAGACCAGCTTCGATCGCGAGCGCCGCGCCGTGCGTGTGCGTGAAGCCGTTCGCCTTGGCGCCATCACGCTCGCCGAACGGATGCTGCCGGCTCCTTCAGGCGCCGATGCCGACCGCGCCATAATAGATGCGCTGCGCGAGCACGGCCTGTCGCTGCTCGGCTGGAGCAAGGAGGCCGAGACGCTGCGCCAGCGGCTGTCCTGGCTGCATCGTGGTCTCGGCGCACCCTGGCCCGACATGTCGGATGAAGCGCTGATCGAACGCCTCGACGACTGGCTGCTGCCCTTCCTGTCGGGGGCGGCTTCCCTGGCCGCCATCAATCCGAGAGTTGTCTCGGCCGCCCTGGCCTCGCTCGTGCCGTACGAGCTGCAGCGCAAGGTCGATGCGCTGGCGCCGACGCATTTCGATGCGCCGTCCGGCAGTCATGTGCCGATCCGCTATGACGGCGAATGGCCGGTTCTGGCGGTGCGCGTGCAGGAGCTGTTCGGCCTCGACCGCCACCCCTCGATTGCCAACGGCACCGTGCCGCTGACACTCGAGTTGCTGTCGCCGGCGCACCGGCCGATCCAGACGACACGCGACCTGCCCGGCTTCTGGCGCGGCTCCTGGGCCGATGTGCGCGCCGACATGCGCGGGCGCTATCCCAAGCATGTCTGGCCGGAAAATCCGCTGCTTGCCGCCGCTACAGCCCGTGCCAAGCCACGCGGGAGCTAGCGCTCCTGCTTTCCCGGCTGTAATCCATGGCCATGATCAACATCCTGAACGCGCCCGATTTTCAGCAAAGCCAGCGGCTGCGCCTGAACACGCTGATCCGGCTGCGCTGGCTGGCCATCGTCGGCCAGAGCGTGGCGGTGCTTGTCGTCGCCTATGGGTTGAAATTCCCGCTGCCGGTCAGCCTGTGCTTCGCGCTGATCGCCTGTTCGGCCTGGATGAACCTGTTCCTGGCCTTCCGCTTTCCGGCGGCGCACCGGCTCACCCCGTTTGCCGCCTTCGGCATCCTGATCTTCGACAGCCTGCAGCTTGCCGGGCTGCTCTATATGACCGGCGGCCTGACCAATCCGTTCTCGCTGCTGATGACCGTGCCTGTCGTCATTTCGGCGACGTCGCTGCCGCTACGCCTCACCGCCATCCTCGGCGGACTGGTGATGCTGGCGGCGACCTTGCTGGTGTTCTTCCATCTGCCGTTGCCCTGGTATGAAGGCGCGCCGCTGGCCATGCCTTTCATCTATGTCGCCGGCATGTGGATGGCGGTGCTGTCCTCGATCGCCTTCACCGCCATGTATGCCTTCCGGGTGGCCGCCGAAGCGCGGCTTTTGGCCAATGCGCTTGCCGCCACCGAGCTGGTGCTGCAGCGCGAACAGCACCTTTCGGCGCTCGACGGCCTGGCGGCGGCGGCCGCGCATGAGCTCGGCACGCCGCTCGCCACCATCACGCTCGTCGCCAAGGAGATGGAAAAGGCGCTCGGCAGCGACCCGAAATACGGGGAAGACGTGAAGCTGCTGCGCTCGCAAAGCGAACGCTGCCGCGAAATCCTCAAGCGCCTGACCAGCCTTTCGTCGGAGGGCGAGGCGCATCTTTCCCGTTTGCCGCTGACCTCGCTGGTCGAGGAGGTCACCGCGCCGCATCGCGACTTCGGCATCTCGATCAAGCTTCGCCCGGGCGAGCGCACCGGCCCGGAGCCGGTCGGGCGCCGCAATCCGGGCGTTATCTACGGCCTCGGCAATCTGGTCGAGAACGCCGTCGATTTCGCCCGCAAGAGCGTCACCGTGCGCTGGAGCTGGGACGAGGCGACCGTCACCTTCTCGATCATCGATGACGGGCCTGGTTTCCCACCCGAAATCATCGACCGCATCGGCGAGCCCTATATGTCGACGCGCCAGGGCACCGAGGCCGGCGGCGGCCTGGGACTCGGCCTGTTCATCGCCAAGACTCTGCTCGAACGCTCGGGCGCCACGCTCGATTTCCGCAATTCGAGCGGCCTGGGCGAGGGCGCCGTGGTGCAGATTTCGTGGCCCAGATCGGTCTTCCTGAACCCGGAAACGGCCCCGGCCACCATGTTTGACACTGCGTGAATTGGACAATAGCGGCGCAAAACTATATCTGCGTAAAATTAAGGCAGCAGGAATTCTTACGACGATGACAGGCGATGAAAATATTGGCGCAATGGTTGAAGGCGAGGACACCTCGCTTCTGATCGTCGATGACGACAAGCCGTTCCTCACGCGTCTCGCCCGCGCCATGGAAACCAGGGGTTTTGTGGTCGAGACCGCCGAGAGCGTCGAGGAGGCCGTGGGCAAGGCCCGCGCCAATCCGCCGGCCTATGCTGTGGTCGACATGCGGCTCGGCGACGGCAACGGCCTCGATGTCGTCGCCGCCATCCGCGAGAAGCGCGAAGATTCCCGCACCATCATCCTGACCGGCTACGGCAACATCGCCACCGCGGTGACCGCGGTGAAGCTTGGCGCCGTCGATTATCTGTCGAAGCCTGCCGATGCCGACGACATCTTCGCCGCCCTCACCCGCACCTCGGGCGAGCGCGCCGCACCGCCGGAAAACCCGATGTCGGCCGACCGCGTGCGTTGGGAGCATATCCAGCGCGTCTACGAAATGTGCGAGCGCAACGTTTCCGAAACAGCGCGCCGGCTCAACATGCATCGCCGCACGCTGCAGCGCATACTGGCCAAGCGCGCGCCGCGTTAGGATCCAGGACACGCAAGGCAATTGCCTTGGGCCGATTTCGAGTTCGCGGTGGAGGCCGTCAATTCTCAAAGTCAGCGCCGCCCCTCATCGCCCTGCCGGGCACTTCTCCCCGTATAGTGACGGGGAGAAGGGGGCTGGCCGATGCCGGCGCCCTTCTTGCGACGTTGGCGATTGGCGAAATCGGCGATGACAGCGCCCCTCTCCCCGTCACTATACGGGGAGAGGATGCCGGCAGGCAGGTGAGGGGCGGCACCGGCGTTTGGATAGTGAAGCCTGCTGATCAGGCGGCTTAACGGAGGCGACATGCAGGATTTGAAGCAGCGGCCGGTTTCCGTCTTCCGCGAATTCCTCGACAGCGAGGCGGCTGGCGGCATCATCCTGATGGTGGCGGCGGCACTCGCCTTGATCGTCGCCAACTCACCGCTCGCCGAAACCTATTTCTCCGTTCTCCATGCCTATCTCGGACCGCTCAGCATCTCGCACTGGGTCAATGACGGGCTGATGGCGGTGTTCTTCCTGCTCGTCGGGCTGGAGATCAAGCGCGAGATGCTGGATGGCCAGCTGTCGACCTGGCCGCGCCGCGTGCTGCCCGGCATCGCGGCGGCCGGCGGCATGGTGGTTCCGGCGCTGGTCTATGTCTTGATCAACCGCAACAATTCGGCGGCACTCTCCGGCTGGGCGATCCCGACCGCCACCGACATCGCCTTCGCGCTTGGCGTGCTGTCGCTGCTCGGCAGCCGTGTGCCGGCTTCGCTGAAAGTCTTCCTGACCGCGCTCGCCATCATCGACGACCTCGGCGCCGTCATCATCATCGCCATCTTCTATACGAGTGGCCTGTCGCTCGCCTATCTCGGCGCCGCCTTCGCCGTCATTGCGGTGCTTGTCGTGCTCAACCGCATGCGGGTGATGACGCTGGTCCCCTATCTCGTGCTCGGCGCAATCCTGTGGGTATTGGTGCTGAAATCGGGCGTCCACGCCACGCTTGCCGGCGTTGCGCTGGCGCTGACCATTCCGCTCGAGCGCTCCGCCGGGATCGGCCACGATCTCGACCATTCGCCGCTGCACCGGCTCGAGCATGGCCTGCACAAGATCGTGCCCTTTTTCGTCATCCCGATCTTCGGTTTCGCCAATGCCGGCGTTTCGCTCGCCGGCCTGAGTTTTGGCGCGCTGATCGAGCCGCTGACGCTGGGCGTCGCCGCCGGCCTGGTGGTCGGCAAGCTGGTCGGCGTCTTCGGCTCTTCGGCACTCGCCATAAGGCTCGGCCTGGCCGACCTGCCGGCCCATGCCGGATGGTCGCATATGATCGGCATCTCGCTGCTCTGCGGCATCGGCTTCACCATGAGCCTGTTCATCGGCCTGCTCGCCTTTGCCGGCGACGTAGCCTTGCAGGATGCGGTCAAGGTCGGCATCCTCGCCGGCTCCTTCGTCGCCGCCATCCTCGGCGCGGCCGTGCTGCTGATGGCGCCGGCCGCGGGTGGGGCGGAAGAAGAGCAGGAGTAGCGGCGCGGTTCGCGGTTCCGCGAACTATTCGCTCTCCCCTTCCAGCGCCGGCACCGAGACGCCGGCCAGTTCCGCCGCCAGCAGCCGCGCCGCACCGGCGCGCGCGATGCGCAGCATCAGCGCCTTGCGCGTTGCCGCCGCCATGCGGTGCTCCGGCGCCTCGCGCAGGATCTCGGCGCCATAGCCGTCGGAGAGGATGAAGCCGCACTCTTCGGGAAAGATCTCCGAGGGCACGCCGGGATGGGTGGCGAAGAAGAAGCGGTCGGAATGCAGCCGGTAATCGGGCCATTTGCGGTCGACCCGGAAATCCTCGATCGAGGATTTGATCTCGATGATCCAGATGTCGCCCTGGCGGGTCAGCGCCACGAGGTCGGCGCGGCGGCCGGTGGCCAGCGACAGTTCAGGCAGCACATGCGCGCCCATCGCCATGAGCAGCCGCTGCACGCCGCGCCGCACCAGCATGGCGCGTTCGGACTGGCGACCGTCGATGAGGGGGTTGATTGCGATGGGGGAAATGATCGGCATGGCAGGCACCATGCCAGATTTTGTTCACGGTTTGAACCCTTTTGTGACGGGTGATTATCTGGTCGACAAACCCAATGGGTGAATATCGGGTGCGCTGATATGTCAAGAAGAACGCTTGCGCATCAGGATTCTGATAGCGGGATAGACAACGCTCATAACGATGGTGAGCACCACGAGAATTGCGATCTGCCAATACCAAACATAGTGGACACGTACCGCCGCAAAGACAGCCACGGCAACCATAGCCGCCCGGATGATCCGATCCCCGACGCCGCCATTCGAATAAGCGCTTTTATCCATCTTTGCTAGCCTTCTTAGCCTATCGCTCTTTAGCGGTGGTGACTTCGCCACCTACAACCGATGCAGCCCGTAGGGTGGTGGTAGGGAAGTCGAATCTGTCTAGCAGACCGATGCAGACCCCTGCGGCTGGGAATCAGTTCGATTCGCGCTGACGTACGCGTTGTTTTTCGAGGAACCGCTTGGCGTGTTCCCCCCACTCCGCTGCCGTGGTTTTGTGCTCTCGAACGTATGTGTCGAAGGCCTTGCGCAGAGCGTCCAGGTCCAAAGCCCAAAACTGCTTGTCTTTTTCGTCGTTCAACATTGTGTCGCCAAGCCCATTGGGCTGACGGTAAGCCCTTCAAGTCAAGCCTTCAAGAACCGATCCTGACTTCTTTTGGGTGTATCGGCCTTAAATATTCATCCCGTGGAAGTGCGGAACAGGTTCTGCTCTCTGAAGTTGGCAGTCCATGGGCAGGACTTCAGTCTTAATTGAGATGAAGCTAATATAGATATAGCTTAGGCAGTGCGGAGACGATCCCAAAAGCCTGACCCGCAACGACCCGGCACGACCCCATGTCCCCCCGACTGCGAGCGTGCCGGGTCGTTCCTGCGGGGCGTGGCAATCGGCGCATCCAAGGCGCGATCGCTCGCGCAACATTGGTCTGTCGATTATGCAATCGCGATATGCCGGCCGATTGGGTTGGCGAACCGCAGCCCTAGGGACCTTCCGTGATCGCGCAATATCCGGGTGGGGGCAGTCTGGTATTCATCTCTGTGGAGCCCTATGTCGTGGCGATCAACTTGCGTTCTTCACTAGAGAGCGGCAAGACTAAAGTCTTGCGTGCCGGTGTACAAAGGTCTGAGGGGACCTTTTAGGTTCCGCAAATGTCCATTGGACGTTCCATTACTTTAGATAGTCGGCATATAAGGGTTGGCGTAAGGAATATGCCTGGCGGAATGGCCGGCGCAGTTTGGCTTTGGTCTATAGGGGGCTGCACCGGCCATTGCGGGTTTGGGCTTTGGGTGATTGTCCCCGCGCTGATTAACCTATATGTATATTAGCAATCGCGCAAATAAGACTGAAGTCCCTGGTTCCACCGGACCTGGCCGGATGTCCTCATAATCTTGATTTTCGCCAGCCGGCCTTCCGGGCTTCTTGCTCCGAACAGAACCAGCGTTCGCCCTTCCACAGGCTGATCCGGGTCTCGTTGTAATATTGCTGTCCCGGAACGTGATAGATGCGCTCGCCCGTATTGTAGCTGATGTTTCCCTTGATGTTGCAGCCCACCAGAGGCGGCCCGGCCTTGACTGCGATCAGGCTGGCCAGGATGGCGATCGCCGCGGCAATCAATGTCCACCAGATGGTGTTGCGCGAGGGACGCCAATGCCGGCGACGCCTGGCGCGCCTTCGCCAGCGGTCGGAACGATTGTCGTAGCGAGACTTGTCCACTCCCCCTCCCGAGAGGAGAATGCCGCCGCTCTGGCGATGAGTCTATAAGCATTGTCTAACGTAATGGCGCGCCGTCCCGGCCGGCAGAGGGCGAACAACGGCGCCCAATGCGGTGGATGACGGAAAGCCATCTCTCTCGCTCTGCCCAAAATCCCTTGCTGGGGTCTGCTATGGTCTCGCCGGGACGGGTTTGTCGCCAGGCGCCACGGCCCCTGCCATGTCATCCAGGATCGGGCAATCCGGCCGCTCGTCGCCATGGCAGGCGTGGATCAGTTTCTGCAGGGTCGAGCGCATCGACTGCAGCTCGCGCACCTTCTCCTCGATGGCCGTGACATGGGCGGCGGCGATCTCGCGCACGTCGGCGCTGGCGCGGCTGCGATCCTGGTAAAGCGCCATCAGCTGGCGGCAATCGTCGATGGAAAAGCCGAGGTTGCGCGCGCGGCGCAGGAAGGTCAGCCGATGGATGTCGTCACCGGAATAATCGCGGTAACCGTTGGCGGCGCGCGCCGGCGCGATCAGGCCGATCTCCTCATAGTAGCGGATGGTCTTGGCCGGCAGGCCTGAACGATGGGCGGCGTCGCCGACATTCATGGCGTTGTCCTCGATCTTGCCGGGCCTGCGAGTCAGGCCCATTGAATTTCCTTCACAATCCCGTGAAGGCTGTTGCCGAAATGCCATACTGATACGCTTACCAGCACGTAAGTCCCAGCATATAGGCATCGTGCGCTTGGCAAGCAAAGCAAATGCCAGCATGAATGAAGGCAAGAAAGCGGCCGACTCGTGCCGCTGAAGTTTGGGCAGGGCACCGGATCATCTCATGCGCATGAAGTCGCTTGCAATAATTGCCGCATTGGCGCTGTCCACGGCCATCGCCGGCTGCAGCACCATAGGCGGACAGATCTTCTCCAACGACTACGGCGCAGTGACCGATGCTGGCTACCAACTACCGCGCGTCCCGATCGAAAAGGTGCCGAGGCAGTATCACCGGCAGGAAGTGAACTACGACACCAAGGAAAAGCCGGGCACCATCATAGTCGATACGCAGAACAAGTACCTCTACTTCGTCGAGGGTGACGGCCTGGCGATCCGCTACGGCATCGGCGTTGGTCGCGAAGGCTTCGAGTGGCACGGCACCGCCCATATCGCGCTGAAGCGCGAATGGCCGACCTGGACGCCGCCCCGCGAAATGATCAGGCGCCAGCCGGAACTGGCTAAGTTCGCCAATGGCATGGAGCCAGGCCTGAAGAACCCGCTTGGCGCGCGCGCCATGTATCTCTTCAACAAGGGCGGCGATATGGGCTACCGCCTGCACGGCAGCCCGGAATGGAATTCGATCGGCAAGGCGATGTCGTCCGGCTGCATCAGGCTGATGAACCAGGACATCATCGATCTCTATGACCGCGCCTCGGTCGGCGCCAAGGTCATCGTGATGTAAGGACCATGACCCCTCGCGGGATCACGGTCAAACGAGAAGACAAGTTCATACGCGGACCGTCTAGGCAACAACGGACGTCCCAAACAGAAAACCGGGCAATTCGGCCCGGTTTTTTGTTTTTTACGACTGAAGCCGTGCTGGCAACGGGGGCGGTCAGGCGACCTGTTCGACCTGCTGCACTTCCGGCACGAAATGCCGAAGCAGGTTCTGGATGCCGTGCTTCAGCGTCGCCGTCGATGACGGGCAGCCGGCGCAGGCACCCTTCATGTGCAGGAACACCGTGCCGTTCTCGAAGCCGCGGAAGGTGATGTCGCCGCCATCCTGGGCCACCGCCGGGCGCACCCTGGTATCGAGCAGTTCCTTGATGGTGATGACCAGTTCCT
This sequence comes from Mesorhizobium sp. WSM4312, assembly GCF_002294875.1. Lineage (NCBI taxonomy): Bacteria > Pseudomonadati > Pseudomonadota > Alphaproteobacteria > Hyphomicrobiales > Phyllobacteriaceae > Mesorhizobium > Mesorhizobium sp. WSM4312. Next base: position 56,937 of record NZ_NSFU01000003.1, read on the forward strand.
CGTCCGCCTTGTCGTAGAACTCGCCGGTCTGGCTGGTCTCCGCGGCCGGGCCGCTTTTCGCCATGACAGGCGCACCCGACATGAAATGCTCCATAATGGCGCCGAGGATCGCCGGCTTCAGGTGCTGCCAGTCGGGACCGTCCTTGGTCACCGTGATGAAATCGTAACCGAAGAAGACGCCGGTGACGCCGGGGATTTCGAACAGCCGGCCGGCCAGCGGCGAGGCTGTTGCCGCGCTGTCGGCATCGCGGAAATCGGCGGTACCTTCCACCAGCACTTCCTTGCCGGGCAGGAATTTCAGCGTCGCCGGATTGGGCGTCGATTCGGTCTGTATGAACATGGCCGTCTCCGTGCCCGCTACGGGCAGATAGTTTGGAATAGTTCTAAATAGGCTTTATCGGCTGGACATTCAAGCGAAACGCATCGCCCGAACGGTTGGCTGGCGGAATGTTTTTGCTGGCTGGGGGACAGAATCCCGGGCGGGCGTCAGGCGAGGCTGTCGATCTCCTCGTCCGACAGATTCTGCGGCACCACCGTGACCGGAATGGGGAAGGCGGCGCCCTTGCCGGCCACGGCACCGACCAGCGGTCCGGGACCCTCCTTGCCGGCGCCGGCCGCCAGCACCAGGATGGCGATGTCCTGGTCCTCCTCGATCAGTTTGTGGATCTCTTCCGTCGGCTTGCCTTCACGCACCACCATCTCCGGCTCGATGCCGAGCTTCTGGCGTACCTTGTTGGCGTAGCCATCGAGAGCCGCCCGCGCCGTGGCGTTCGCCTCCTCGCGCATGATCTTCTCGACGCCCAGCCAATGCTGGAAATCGTCCGGCACGATGACATAGAGCAGCACCAGCGTGCCGCTGGTGCTCTGCGCCCGCTTCGAGGCGTAGGCGACGGCGCGCTCGCACTCGGGCGTATCGTCGATGATCGTCAGGAATTTCCTGCGATGACCGGCTTCGCGGCTGAGGCGTTTGGAGACCATGTCTATCTACCTAGTGTCGTGATTTCGAAGTTCGCCTGCTTTCGATATCGCGCTCCGAGCGAACTTCGAAATCAAAAACGACACTGGAAATCAATAGTTTGCTCGTGTCCCTGATTTTGAAATTCGCATTGCCCTTGATATCCAACTCTGGCGAATTTCAAAATCGGTGACGCGAGTGCGTTTTCGGCCGCAATCTGCCACCGCCGCCGACCGGCGGCAAGCCGCCGACCTTAGGCCAGTATGTCTTGCGCCGGAATGGTGCGCTGCACTGACGATGCGGATCAGTTCTGAAGCAGCCCGATGATGTCGCGCACCGTCGTCATCGTCGCCTCGGCGAGCACGCCGGCGCGTTCGCCGCCGTCCCTGAGCACCGCGTCGACATAGGCGCGGTCGCCTTCGATGCGGCGCATCTCGCCGGCGATCGGCGCCAGCTTCTCCACCGCAAGGTCGGCCAGTGCCGGCTTGAACACGGAAAACTGCTGGCCGCCGAATTCCTTCAGCACGTCGGCCTTCGACATCTCGGCCAGCCCGGCATAGATGCCGACCAGGTTTTCCGCTTCCGGCCGGCTTTCCAGCCCGTCGACTTCGCTCGGCAAAGCCTCGGGATCGGTCTTGGCCTTGCGGATCTTCTTCGAGATGGTGTCGGCATCGTCGGTCAGGTTGATGCGTGACAGGTCCGACGGGTCCGACTTCGACATCTTCTTCGAACCGTCGCGCAGGCTCATGATGCGCGCCGCCGGGCCGCCGATCACCGGTTCGGTGATCGGGAAGAAGCCGTTCACCGTCTCCTCGCCGACCTGCATCTCGACGCCGACGCCAAGCCGGGCGATGCGGTCGGAAAAATCATTGTTGAATTTCTGGGCGATGTCGCGGGTCAGCTCCAGATGCTGCTTCTGGTCCTCGCCCACCGGCACATGCGTGGCGCGGTAGAGCAGGATGTCGGCAGCCATCAGCGAGGGATAGGCGAGCAGGCCCAGCGAAGCATTTTCGCGGTCCTTGCCGGCCTTGTCCTTGAACTGCGTCATCTTGTTCATCCAGCCGATGCGCGCGACGCAATTGAAGATCCAGGCAAGCTCGGCATGCTGCATCACCCGCGACTGGTTGAAGACGATGTGCTTCTTCGGGTCGATGCCGGAGGCAAGGAAGGCGGCGGTGATCGAGCGCGTCTGGTCGGCAAGGTCGTCATAAACGAGTTGCGCGGTCAGCGAATGCAGGTCGACGACGCAGTAGATGCAATCGGAGGTGTCCTGCAGGGCGACGAATTTCTTGATGGCGCCGAGATAGTTGCCGAGATGCAGGTTGCCGGTCGGCTGGACGCCGGAAAAGACGAGTGGCTTGAAGGCGGACATGGGTTCCTCATGGCTTGTGGAGGGCCGTATAAGCATGATTCCAAAAAGTTGCAGACTTTTTGGAGCCAATCACGCGGCTGGAAACCGCGCGCGGCGAAAGTCTTGCGACGGCGCGCTTATGGACGACGGGTGAAAAACCGGCAAGAGGTATCAGCGGGCTGGGCGGAACTTTGCCAGCAGCCGCGTGCCTTTTGCAACAATGCTTCGCCACCCCAACGGGGTCACCACTATGTCGGCAACGCCGATGCCGCTGCGTCCCGCGGGTCTTTGCAATCTGGTGAGATGAAGTTCCAGAATCGTATGATCGTGCCTTCGTAGCGCCGTTTCAAACGTCGCTTGTGCGTTCCAGAGATTGCCTTCCTGGCGCACGTTGCAAAGGCTTGCCACAGCCGGCTGTCCGTTTGCGGACAATTTGAGCTCGGTCAGCGCCTCGCGTAGGGGGTGCCGGATGTCCAGGCGAATCCGCGCCTTGCCGGCATATTTGAACGGCACAAGCAGCTTTGGGCGCGGATTGCAGCCGACCCACAATACCCAGTCGCCGCCCGCTTCGAGTGGAAACCAGTCGAGCGCTCTTGGCGAGTTGTCCTGCTTGATGACCTCGCGCTGTCTGAGCTTGCGCAGATCCGGGCGGACGACGCCCTTGGCCATCGCATTCTGACTCGAAACCTGACCATTTTCATAGCGCTCGTAGTCCGGATGAACGACGATCATGTAAGCGCCGGCGGCCTTCGCCTTGGCCAGTTCGGACGCCAGATAGCCGTCATATCCCGGCCGGGCTATTCGCCGGACCATTCGCTCCTGCTCGTCCGAAGTGTGGCTCGTATAACTCAGGTAGCGGTGGCCGGCCGCGAACTTGTGGACAGTGACCCGCTGTGTCGAGACAAAATTCATCCCGGACCTTGCCGCCCGCAAAAGGAAATCCGCGTCAACGGGCGCTGTGATCTCTTTGGCATGGCGCCATTTCCCAATTCGATCGGTGACGTCGCGTCGGTGACCGAAACTGGAAGGCGGGAAGAAGTGCCTGAGAGCGGTGTCCGATTCGTCGAAAATGCCGGTCACCCACCGAAAATTGCTTGCCCTGGGGCCATGAAAGATCGCGCCGCTCACGACAAAGTCCGGCTGCGGGTTGTGCCGGAAAAGATCTGCCAGTGCCTGGAGATGGTCCGGAGCCCAGATATCGTCATGACCGAGATAGGCAATGTATTGCCCGCGCGACATCTCTATGCCCGCATTGTTGGGGAAGGCTTGGCTGCCGCCGCGCTCGGGCAGGTTCAACCAGCGGATTTGCGGAGACGCGAGCGCCCGAACCACATCGGCGGTATCGTCAGTGCAGCAATCGCCTACCACCAACAGCTCGAAGTCCCGACAGGTCTGGCGCAGCACCGATTGTATCGACGGAAGAATATGTCTGCCGCGATTGTAGGTGGCCATGATTACGGAAAACGTGGTCATGTTTATCCGAATTTGTAAGGGATGCCTGGATGATCGTAGGGGATTCGTGATTTGTCCGGATGTTTAGGATCGTAGACGGTTGTCGGCATGTTGATGAATGTCGCGATGCTCTTGCCCCGATTCTGAATCCCGTGAACGACACAGGGCGGAATCGTCAGCAGGATCTTGTTCGCCGCACCGACGTCGAGGACCTCCAGTTTTTGGTATGTCGGGCTATCCTCGCGCAGATCGTAGAGTACGACCCTGAGGTCGCCATTTGTATAGGCGAGCCGGTCGAACTGTCGTTTGTGATAGACCCACGCCCTGATCGATCCCGCCTCGGCCGATACCAGATAGACATGTGGCGGCGGACTTATGGGCTCCAGCAGTGCCGACATGAGGACCGTAAGCTCGCCACGCTTGTCGCCCCTTGTAACCAGCCGCTGCATCCGCACGCCCGCTATCGGATTTTCAATGGAAATGTCTTCCAGAAGCGGAACGTCGTCTCCCCAAGGCTGATCATCAACAAAATCTTCGAGTGATAGCCTGTCCATCGAGCCCTCCAACGTTAGTGGCAACGCAATCTAGGCTTGTCCTGCTGTCAGTCGGCGCCAAAGGCAATACACGAAGAGGCGATGGCGCCTCAGCACTCGCATATCCACAGGGTTCAAGGCGGTCGCACGGCATCCGCGGCGGCAGTATCAAGAGTCCGGTGATCGTCAGCCGACAGGCGGCGATCCCTTACGCCCGATATTTCTCCGGATCATGCCGAAATCAGCGCCGCCGGTGGCAAAGGCGGTGACGAAGTAGAGCAACGCCCCGCCGGCCACCAACGCCAGCAGCGTCGTCGCCTTGACGACCAGCGGCGAGCCGGGACCGAGCCTGGCGGCCAGCCAGTGCTCGGCGAAATACAGCGCCACCGCCATCACCGCCGCCGACAGCACCAGTCGGGGAATGCGCTTCAGGAGCGGCACGTCGCGGCCCCAATGGCCGCGCCGGATCAAGACCGCAAGCAGCATCAGCGCGTTGACCCAGCCGGCCACGGCCGAGGCCACCGCAATGCCGGGTGCGCCCATCCTGGGAAACAGCGTCAGCGCGGTGGCGACGTTCACCGCCACCGAGATGGCGGCGAAGATCATCGGCGTGCGCGTGTCCTCGCGGGCGAAATAGCCCGGGGTGAAGGCCTTGATCAGCACGAAGGCCGGCAGGCCAAGGCCGAAGATCGCCAGGATCGCCGCCACGGTCGGCGTCGAATGGTTGGCGGCGAACGCGCCGCGCTCATAGACCAGCCGCACGATCGGCTCCGACATCACCCAGAGCGCCGCCGCCGCCGGCAGCGTCATGAACAGGGTGAATTCGACGGAGCGGTTCTGCAGATTGGCCGCCTCGATGAGATTGCCCGATTTCAGCGCCCGCGACAGTTCCGGCAACAGCACGATCGCCACCGCCACGCCGACGACACCGAGCGGCAGCTGGTAGACGCGGTCGGCATAGGCGAGTGAGGACACCGCACTGTCCTGCGCCGACGCGATCGCCGTGCCGATCAGCTGGTTGATCTGGGTGATGCCGCCGGTGATCGCCGCCGGCAGGGCCAGGATCAGCAGGCGCTTGACGTTCGGCGTCATCTTCGGCCGGCGGAAGCCGATCGAGATGCCGGCATTGCGCACCGCCACCCACACGATGGCGAGCTGCACAAGCCCCGCAGCCAGCACGCCCCAGGACAGGCTGAAGCCTACGGCATGCGCGTCCAGCCCGCGGTACCAGGCATAGCCAAGCACGCTGATCAGGATGATGTTGAGGAAGGCGGGCGCGATCGCCGCCGCGAAATAGCGGCGCAGCGAATTCAGCATGCCGGCCATCATGGCCGCCAGCGACATGCAGATGAGATAGGGGAACATGATCGTCGCCAGCAGGACGGTCGTCTCGAACTTGCCCGGCGTGTCGGCAAAGCCAGGCGCCACCAGGTAGCGCACGAGCAGCGGCATCGCCAGTTCCATGGCGATGGTCAGCGCCAGCAGTGCCGAGAACAGCACGCCGAACACTTCCTCGGAAAAACGTTTGGCGCCGTCGGTGCCGTGCGTCTCGATCTCCTTGGCAAACAGCGGTACGAAGGCGGCGTTGAAGGCGCCTTCCGCGAACAGCCGGCGAAAGGTGTTGGGGAATTGGAACGCCGCGTTGAAGGCGTCGGCCACCGGTCCGGTGCCGAGCGCTGCCGCCATCAGCATCTCGCGGCCGAAACCGAGCGCGCGGCTCATCAGCGTGCCGGAAGCGACGGTAGCGAATTTCTTGACGAGGCTCATGCGTTCGAAGACTGCCTTAGAGCGGTTTTCCCGGAAAAAGCGCGTCGCGCTTTGCCTCGGGAATTGCGTTGGAACAAAAAGCTGGAGCGGTTCGCCGTTTCCATGAAACAATGAACAGCCCTGGAGCGTGGGACAAGGTGGGGATGGCAGTCACTCGGCGGCCGCCTTGGCCTTGCCGCCGCGTTCGGGCGAGATGCCTTCGAGCGTTGTCGTCAGCCGGTTGCGGATGGTGGCGATGCGGGTCGGGCTGTCGATCTTCTGGCCGGTGAGGTCCGTGACATAGAAGGTGTCGATGACCTTTTCGCCGAAAGTGGTGATGTGTGCCGATGCGATGTCGAGCGACAGGTCGGACAGCGTGCCGGTGATCTCCGACAGCAGGCCCGGGCGGTCGAGCCCCTCGACCTCGATGACCGAAAACCGGTTCGAGAGCGTATTGCGGATTTCGGCGCGTGGCGGGATCTTGAACACCTTGGCGCCGCGCTTTGGCTTGGTGCGCTTCTCGATCATCTCCGGCAGCCAGCTCTTGCCCGACAGCACGTCCTCGATCAGCCGGCCGACACGCTCGGCGCGCCGGCGTTCGTCCTCGTCACGGTCGAATTCCCTCGAAATCAGGATGGTGTCGAGCGCGCGGCCGTCGGCGGTGGTGAAGATCTGCGCGTCGACGATATTGCCGCCGGCGCCGACGCATGCCCCGGCAATGACCGAGAGGAGACGGGGATGGTCCTGCGCCAGCACGGTGATTTCGGTCACCGCCTCGAACTGGTGGGTCTTGACCATGGTGGCGAGCTTCTTGCCGGCGGCGTCGGCCTCGCGGACGAATTCGGCGTGGCGCAGCTGATCCGGCAGGTCGACGGTCAGCAGGTAGTTCTCGTAATGCAGCCCGACATAGCGCTTGCGGTCCTTGTTGGACCAGTCGGCGAGCGCCTCGGCCAGGCGTTCGCGCGCCGCCGCCGTGCGCTTGGCGCGCGACACTTCCGAAAAACCGCCGGTCAGCAGCAGTTCTGTCTCGTAATAGAGCGTGCGCAGCAACTGGCCCTTCCAGCCGTTCCACACACCCGGCCCGACACCCCTGATGTCGCAGATGGTGAGGACCAACAGCAGCTTCAGCCGCTCGACCGACTGCACGATCGAGGCGAAATCCTCGATGGTCTTGCGGTCGTTGAGGTCGCGGGTCTGCGCCGTCATCGACATGACGAGGTGGTTCTCGACCAGCCAGGCGACGGTTTCCGTGTCCGCCACCGACATCCCCATATGCGGGCAGATGCGCCGTGCGATGCGGGCGCCGGCCTCGGAATGATCTTCCGGCCTGCCCTTGGCGATGTCGTGCAGCAAGACGGCGACATAAAGCGCCTCGCGGCTCTTCTTGAGGCCGGGCATCAGCGAATGCGACAGCGGATGCACCTTTTCGCCATCGCCGCGCTCGATCTCGGCCAGCACGCCGATGCAGCGGATCAGGTGCTCGTCGACGGTGTAGTGGTGGTACATTGAGAACTGCATCATGGCGACGATCTTGCCGAAATCGGGGATCAGCCTGCCGAGCAGCCCGGCCTCGTTCATGCGCCGCAGATTGAGTTCGGCATTGCGGTCCGAGGTCAATATGTCGAGGAACAGCCGGTTGGCCTCTTCGTCGCGCCGCAGCGATTTGTTGACCAGGCCGAGCGAGCGGGTGAGCAGTTTCAGCGCATCGGGATGGAATTCCAGCCCGTGCTTGTCGGCGAACCAGAACAGCCTGAGCAGGTTGACCGGATCGCGCTCGAACACCTGGTCGTCGGCGATGTTGATGCGGTGGTTGTCGACAATGAAATCGGAAGTGCCGGCAAGCTTGCGCTTGCGGCGCTGGAAGGTGAGGAAGATGCGGTTGAAGCCGGGAACGTGCTTGGCTTGTTCCTCCTCGAGCGCCGCGCAGAAGATGCGGGTCAGGTCGCCGACATCCTTGGCGACGAGGAAATAGTGCTTCATGAAGCGCTCGACCGCCGACAGGCCGGGATGGGTGGTGTAGCCGAGCCGCTCGGCGATCTCGCGCTGGATGTCGAAATGCAGCCGCTCCTCCGCCTTGCCGGTGAGGAAATGCATGTGGCAGCGCACTGCCCACAGGAAGTCCTCGGCCTTCTGGAACTCGCGGTACTCGGCCTCGGTGAAGACGCCCTTTTCGACCAGTTCCTCGCCGGTGCGCACGCGGTAGAAATACTTGCCGATCCAGAACAGCGTCTGCAGGTCGCGCAGGCCGCCCTTGCCATCCTTGACGTTGGGCTCGACCAGATAGCGGCTTTCGCCGGCCTTGGCATGGCGATCGTCGCGTTCGGCAAGCTTGGCCTGGACATATTCGGGGCCGGTCGTGCGCACCACCTCGTGGTCGAAGCGCACCATCAGTTCGTCATAGAGCTTGCGTTCGCCCCACAGGAAGCGCGCTTCGAGGATCGAGGTGCGGATGGTGATGTCGGTGCGCGACAGCCGCAGGCACTCATCGATGTTGCGGGTGGCGTGGCCGACCTTCAAGCCGAGATCCCACAGCATGTAGAGCATGTATTCGACGGTCTGCTCGCCCCATGGCGTTTGCTTGTAGGGCAAGAGGAACAGAAGATCGATGTCGGATCCCGGCGCCAGTGTGCCGCGGCCATAGCCGCCGACCGCCACGACGGCCATGCGTTCGGCCGACGAACGGTTCTTCACGCGGTACACATGCGTCGCGGCGAAATCGTAAAGCGCCCGGATCAGCTCATCCATCAAATGCGACAATCGCTCGGCGCAGGCATTGCCGCCGCCATCCTGCTTCAGCATGGCCTCGGCAATCCTTCGGCCTTCGGCGAGCCGGGCCTTGAGAAGCTGCAGCACGCCGGCGCGGGCGGCGGGTCCCGAACCATCACCCGCCGTGGCCGTCGTCAGCGCGGTCATCTCGCGGCGCAAGGCTTCGCCGTCGATCAGTTCGTCGAGCTTCAAGGAGATTTTCGCCATAGGTATCAGTCGGCCTTGCCATTTGGGCGGCGTCTATAGCGTGTTTTCGCGGCGCTGGGTATGGGGCCTGCTGGTGGCCCGGCAAGCGACCTAGTCCGATGCCTCGACCGGATCGAGGGGAACGATGATCCGTTGCCGGAATCTGCAGAAATCGGCGATCCACCGTGCGGTTCGCCCGGCCTCTCTGCTGATTCTCACGGCCATCGGCTTCCTCTGCCTTGCCATAAGCCCGCTCGCGGTCCGCGCGGCATCGCGTTCCTGGTCAAGCAGGCTTGCCAGCCTTCCGTCGACGAATTGATCCTGTGCGCAGAGCGCCGGAACAAGTTGGTAGATGGTCTTGCCGGCCGACATGATGGGGTTGAAGATGAGATCATCGACAGCAATGTTGGCCTGCGCCGTTGCCTCCAGAAAATCGCGTGCCGTTCGCCGCGAGAGCAGATAACCGCCGGCCCCCGGATGGCCCTTGCGAAGCCGGAACATGGAAAAACCATGCCCGGCAGGGGTCCTCTTCCTCTGGATCACGGTTCTGGAGAAGAACGTTTCCAGCTTCACGACATCGGCGTCCGCCGGCACCCAACTCGTATCGCCCAGCAACGCCCCGGCCTTACTGGAGAACACCATGTCGTCCTCGAACACGGCGCCGTATGGGGCCTCGTCCTGCGCAATGATCGTCCAGCAGGCTCGATGACTGTGCAGGCAGGCGATTTCACTGCCGGAGAGCGGCCGGGTGGCGTGTATTGCATGCTGCGGCTGCAGCATCAGGTCGGGATGTTGCTTGCCATCGATCCCCGCGACCCGCTCGAACCCAATGCCGATGCGAGCGAATTCCCTCGACATGTGAGCAAGCCGCTCGGGAGATCGATCGAGGTTGATGACCAGACGCTTCATTTTCACGAGTTATTTTTTCGAAACCCTTGCTTCCACGGAACCGGCGCGAACCGCCAATCACCGCGGGAGCCTTCTAGCACGGGTGACGCTACGGTTTGTTGATCTTTTGTGGCGTGAATATCATGCCGCAAGGGGAGAGCCAACAGAGAGCCAAGCTCTCAAGGCCAGCCTGATTTCCCGGGAGATTGCGCCCGATGTCGGGAACGCCGGATTGAAGACGAGATCATCGGGTACGCGCAGGCCGGTGCGGTAGCGTCGAGGACGTCGCGTGCCATTTGCCTCGACATGATGCAGCCGCCGGTAACGGGGCGAGCGGCCAATGCCGGGCTGGAAACGAAAAAATCGGAACAGCCCTTGACCTTCCAGTTACTGGAAGCACTACCTCCGCAATCAGGCAGAGGCATAGAGGCATTTTGGCATGACGCACCCAGACCATGACCACCGCGGCGATCACCACGCACATGGCCCGCACGGCAGCTGTTGCGCGCCGAACGGTGCCGATGCGCCAGCCGTTCTGCGCGATCCGGTCTGCGGCATGACCGTGGATCCAGCCGCCGGCAAGCCGACATCGGAGCATGGCGGCCGCCTCTACCATTTCTGCAGCGAGCGCTGCCGTTCGAAATTCCAGGCCGAGCCGGAACAATACCTCACGGCCACCGACCCCGTCTGTGGCATGAGCGTCGACCGTGCCACAGCCAGGCACTTCGTGCGCCATGAAGGCCAGGGCTTCTATTTCTGTTCCGCCGGCTGCAAGGCGAAATTCGAGGCGGCACCGCAGACCTATCTCGGCGACAGGCCGGCACCGCCGCCCGCGCCCAAGGGCACGCAGTATACCTGCCCGATGCATCCCCAAATCGTCCGCGACAAGCCCGGCTCCTGCCCGATCTGCGGCATGGCGCTTGAGCCGATGGGCGTGCCATCGGGCGATGAGGGGCCAAATCCCGAACTGGTCGATTTCACCAGGCGGTTCTGGGTCAGCGCGGTCCTGTCGATCCCGCTTCTGATCGTCGCGATGGCGCCGATGATTGGTGTGTCGTTCGAAAGCTGGGTCGATGATCGCACAAAGGTCTGGATAGAATTGCTCCTGGCAAGCCCGGTGGTGCTCTGGGCCGCTTTTCCCTTCTTCCACCGTGGCTGGGAGTCTGTCCTCAACCGCAGCCCCAACATGTGGACGCTGATTTCGCTGGGCGTCGGCGCGGCCTACCTCTACAGCGTCGTCGCCACCCTGTTTCCCGACATCTTCCCGCATCAGTTCCGCGGCCATGGCGGGGCTGTGCCGGTCTATTTCGAGGCCGCCGCCGTCATTGTCGCGCTGGTTTTCCTCGGCCAGGTGCTGGAACTGCGTGCCCGCGAAAAGACCGGCTCGGCAATCCGCGCCTTGCTCGATCTGGCGCCGAAGACCGCGCGGCGTATGGCCGAAGACGGTTCCGAGACCGATGTGCCGCTGGACAGCGTCAAGGCTGGCGATCGCCTGCGCATCCGGCCCGGTGATGCGGTGCCGGTCGACGGCACGGTGCTCGAAGGCCGCTCCTCCATCGACGAATCGATGATCACGGGCGAGCCGCTGCCGGTCGAAAAGGCCGAGGGCGATGCTCTCACCGGCGGCACGCTCAACAGGCAGGGTTCGCTGATCATGCGCGCCGAACGGATCGGCGCCGAGACCACGCTGGCGCGCATTGTCGAACTCGTCGCCAAGGCACAGCGCTCGCGCGCGCCGATCCAGGGATTGGCCGACCGCGTTTCCTTCTACTTTGTCCCGGCCGTCGTCCTTGTCGCCGTCGTGGCCTTCATCGCCTGGGCCGTCTTCGGTCCGGAGCCCAGCCTGATCTTCGCCATCGTCTCGGCGGTCTCGGTGCTGATCATCGCCTGTCCCTGTGCGCTTGGCCTCGCCACGCCGATGTCGATCATGACCGCCACCGGGCGCGGGGCGCATGCAGGCGTGCTGATCAAGGAAGCCGCCGCGCTCGAACGCTTCGCCTCCGTCGACACGCTGATCGTCGACAAGACCGGCACGCTGACCGAGGGCAGGCCGAAACTGACGGATGTCATCGCGGCAGACGGCTTTTCCGAAGACGATTTGCTGCGGCACGCCGCGAGCCTGGAGAAGGGCTCGGAACATCCGCTGGCCGAGGCCATCGTCGAGGGCGCCGCGGCGCGCGGAGCGGCCGTCACCGACGCCGGCGATTTCGAGGCGGTTACCGGCAAGGGTGTTTCCGGCACGGTGTCGGGCAAGGCCATGGCGCTCGGCAATGCCGCGATGATGGGCGATCTCGGCGTCGATGTCTCTTTCCTTGCGGCCAGCGCAGAAGCGCTGCAGGGCGACGGCAAGACGGCGATGTTCGTCGCTGTCGGCGGCAGACTGGCCGGCATCGTCGCCGTCGCCGATCCCATCAAGGCGACCACCGCCGAGGCGATCAAGGCGCTGCATGACAGCGGCCTCAGGATCATCATGGCGACCGGCGACAATGAGCGCACGGCCAACGCAATCGCCAAAAGCCTTGGCATCGACGAGGTTCGCGCCGGCCTGTTGCCGGAACAGAAGGCAGCCCTGGTCGAGGAACTGCGCGGCAGGGGCGCCGGTGTCGCCATGGCCGGCGACGGCGTCAACGATGCGCCGGCCTTGGCCAGCGCCGATGTCGGCATCGCCATGGGCACCGGCGCCGATGTCGCGGTCGAAAGCGCCGGCATCACCTTGGTCAAGGGCGACCTCAACGGCATCGTCCGCGCCCGCACCTTGGCCCAGGCGACGATCGGCAACATCCGCCAGAACCTGTTCTTCGCCTTCCTCTACAATGTGCTTGGCGTGCCGGTCGCCGCGGGCGTGCTCTATCCGATCACCGGCATGCTCTTGTCGCCGATGCTGGCGGCGGCGGCGATGAGCCTGTCCTCCGTCTCGGTCATTGCCAACGCATTGCGGCTGCGGACGTTGAAACTCTGATCCAAACCCCCAAATACGAAACCCCCAGATACCGAACCAAAGCAACAGGAGACCATGAATGACCTTGGCCAAGAAACTCGTGCTTTTGCTGATGGCGGCCGGAATGCTGATCGCCGTCTTCCTCGAAAGCGTTCCGGCGCAGAGCGAAGAGATGAAACACGACATGGCTGGGATGTCGATGGGCACCACCGGCCCTTCGACCGAAGGCTACAAGGCGGCGATGGACAAGATGCATGCCGACATGATGGCGTCGCAATACACCGGCAATGCCGATGTCGATTTCGTCCGCGGCATGATCCCTCACCATCAGGGCGCCATCGACATGGCCAAGGTCGAGCTTGCCAACGGCAAGGACCCGGAAATCCGCAAGCTCGCCGAAGGCGTCATCGCCGCGCAGGAAGCCGAGATCAAGCAGATGCAGGACTGGCTCGCCGCGCATCCGGTCAAGTAAGCCTTTCGCGACGGTGAGATTTGGGCGAGAAACGCCTCTGGATTTTCTCGCCCGCCCTGTGATGCGATTTAGCCTCGAACGGAGCCTGCCATGCCATCGACCATCAGAACCACCACGTTGCCCTCTGGCGAAGCCGTTCAGGTGCTCGGCCAGGGCACGTGGAAGATGGGTGAGGATTCGCGCCGCCGTGCCGATGAGGTCGACGCTCTCAAACTCGGCCTCGACCTTGGCCTCACGCTGATCGACACCGCCGAAATGTATGCCAGCGGCGGCGCCGAGGAAGTGGTGGCGCAAGCCATTGCCGGGCGCCGCGCCGAGGTCTTCGTGGTCTCGAAGGTTCTGCCGTCGAACGCATCGCGCGCGGGCGTGCAGCGCGCCTGCGAGAACAGCCTCAAGCGCCTGCGCACCGACCGCATCGATCTCTACCTCCTGCATTGGCCGGGCAGTGTGCCTTTGGCCGAGACGGTCGAGGCCTTCGAGGCCTTGAAGAAGGCCGGCAAGATCCGCCATTGGGGCGTCAGCAATTTCGACACCGAGGACATGGAGGACTTGGCCGGCTTGCCCGATGGCGGCAACGTCCAGACCAACCAGGTGCTTTACAATCTGGTCCGGCGCGGCCCCGAATTCGATCTGGCGCCCTGGAGCCGCAGGCGCGGCATTCCCCTGATGGCCTATTCGCCGGTCGAGCAGGGCGCGCTGGCGCGCAATGCCAGGCTCGATGCCGTCGCCGCCCGCCGCAATGCGACCGCGGCACAAATCGCCCTGGCCTGGGTGATGCATCAGGAGGGCGTCATCGCTATTCCGAAGGCCAGCAGCCAGGAGCACGTCCGCCAGAATTTCGCGGCGCTCCACATCGAGCTTACGGGCGAGGATCTCGCCGACCTCGACCGCGCCTTTCCGCCGCCAACACGCAGGCGCGGCCTGGAGATGATCTGACTACTTCCCCGCCAGTCCCTTCAGCCGGTAAAGCGCTTCCAGCGCTTCCCTTGGGGTCATCTCGTCCGGATTGATGTCGCCGAGGGCGGCGCCGAGCGCGTCGCTCTTCACCGGCTTCGGCGCCTCCCGCTTCACCGCCACGGAAAACAGCGGCAGGTCGTCGACCAGCCGGTTGGTCTTGCCGGAAACCTCGCCTTCCTCCAGCTGGTGCAGCACCTGCTTGGCCCGGTCGACCACCGCTTCCGGCAGGCCGGCGAGCCGTGCCACCTGGACGCCGTAGGAGCGGTCGGCGGCACCCTTGCCGACCTCGTGCAGGAAGACGACGTCGCCTTCCCATTCCTTGACCCGCATGGTGACGTTGTGGAGCCGCGCCAGCTTGCCGGCCAGCGAGGTCATTTCGTGGAAATGGGTGGCGAAGATCGCCCGGCAGCGGTTCTTCTCATGCAGGTATTCCACTGCCGCCCATGCGATCGACAGGCCGTCGAAGGTGGCGGTGCCGCGGCCGATCTCGTCGAGGATCACCAGCGCTCGTTCGCCGGCCTGGTTGAGGATCGCCGCCGTCTCGACCATCTCGACCATGAAGGTCGAGCGGCCGCGCGCCAGATCGTCCGAAGCGCCGACGCGCGAGAACAGCCGGTCGACGACGCCGATATGGGCCGATGCCGCCGGCACGAAGGAGCCGGTCTGGGCCAGGATGGCGATCAGCGCGTTTTGCCGCAGAAACGTCGATTTACCGCCCATGTTGGGGCCGGTCAGCAGCCAGATCGCGCCGTTCTTGGCGTTCCCTTCCGGCGACAGGTCGCAATCATTGGCGACGAACGGTCCCTCGCCCGAACGGCGCAAGGCCTGCTCGACGACCGGATGACGGCCACCTGATATCTCGAAGGCAAGGCTCGAATCCACCACCGGCCGGCACCAGGCTTCGCTTTCCGAAAGCAACGCAAGTGCCGCCGAGACATCGATCGCTGCCAGCGCATCGGCGCCGGCACGGATCTTTTCCGCCTCGCCGACGGCTTGCGCCGCCAGCGCATCGAACGCTGCCAGTTCGATGCTGAGCGCCCGGTCTGCCGCGTTGGCGATCTTGGTCTCGAGTTCGGCAAGCTCCGTCGTGGTGAAGCGCATGGCATTGGCCATGGTCTGGCGGTGGATGAAGCGCGCCTTGGCGCCATCGCTGCCGGTCATGACCGCGTGGTGGTTGGCGGTCACCTCGATGTAGTAACCCAGCACGTTGTTGTGCCGGATTTTCAGCGAACGGATGCCGGTCTCCTCGATCAGCGAGCGCTCCAGGCCGGCGATCACTTTTCGCGATTCGTCGCGCAGCGCCCGCATCTCGTCGAGTTCCGCGTGATAGCCGCCGCGCAGGAAGCCGCCGTCGCGCTTGAGCAGCGGCAATTCCTCGCTGAGCGCCTGCGTCAGATGCTGGGCAAGCGCCTGAGGCAGCGCCTGGATGGCGGCCATCGCCTCCGCCAATTCCTGGGGCAGGGCGGTCGCGGCGAAGATTTCGACGATGGCGCCGGCCGCCTCGAAACCGGCGCGCAACGCGCCGAGGTCGCGCGGGCCGCCGCGGTTGAGCGCCAGCCGCGACAGCGCGCGCGGCATGTCGGCGACGCTTTTCAGGCTCGTCCGCACCACCTGGCAAAGCCGGGTTTCGGAGCGGAAGAACGACACCGAATCCAGGCGCGCGCCGATCGCCGCCGGGTCGGTCAGCGGCGCCATCAGCCGGTCGGCGAGCAGCCTTGCGCCGCCGCCGGTCACCGTGCGGTCGATCGCCTTGAACAGCGAGCCCTCGCGACTGCCCGACAGCGTGCGTAAGAGCTCGAGATTGCCGCGCGTCGCCGGATCGATGAACAGGGTCGAGCCCTGCTCCTCGCGCTCGGGCCGCGACAAAGGCGGGCGCTCGGCTTTCTGCGTCTTCTCGACATAGGCGATGGCGCCGGAGATCGCCGACAGTTCGGCGCGCGAAAACGTACCAAAGCTGTCCGGCGTCGCCACCTCGAAGAAGCGGGCGATGCGCCCGGTGGCCGAGGCCGAATCAAACAGCGATGGCGGCTGCGGGTTGGCGACGCGGCCGAGCACGTCGAACACCGGCCTCAGCTCGGGATCATGGAACACCGGCTCGGCGACGATCAGCTCGCGCGGATCGACGCGGAAGATGTCGGCCAGCAGCCGGTCGGCGGTGGTCTCGGCAACGCGGAAGGCGCCGGTCGAGATGTCGATCCAGGCAATTGCGAAGGCATGGTCGCTGCCGCCCTTCACCCGCCCCAGCGCCATCAGGAAGCTCGATTCCGACGGCGCCAGCAATTTGTCCTCGGTGATGGTGCCCGGCGTCACCAGCCGCACCACGTCGCGGCGCACCACCGATTTGGAGCCGCGCTTCTTCGCTTCGGCCGGATCTTCGATCTGCTCGCAGACGGCGACGCGGAATCCCTGGCCGATCAGCTTCTGCAGATAGTCGTCGGCCGCATGCACCGGCACGCCGCACATCGGGATATCGTGGCCCTGGTGCTTGCCGCGCTTGGTCAGGACGATGCCCAGCGCCCGGCTCGCCTTTTCGGCGTCGTCGAAGAACAGCTCGTAGAAATCGCCCATGCGGTAGAACAAGAGCGAATCCGGGTTCGCCGCCTTGATCTCGATGAACTGCTCCATCATCGGCGTGACGGCGGCCGTGCCGGGCTGGGGCGGCGTCATCACCTCGGGGGCGTCGGGCTCATTGGCTATGTGCATGTTCATTGCGCGGCACGCTAGCAGATGTGGTGGCCGGGTTTAATGCCGGGGCTTCGAAAAGCAGGGGAAGACCGAGGCGATGGTTTGCAGGCAATTGCCCGTCGGCCTGCGATTCCCGCGCGCTGGCGGTTTACACGCGGCGGCGCGTGGTCTTAATTCGGACCGAAACAAAGCACCCGCTTCAAGGAGGTGCTGCACCGGCGAGGAAATCGAAAAGCATCATGGCCAGGAAAACCGAGAACAACGGTCCGTCCGTCAGCGCGCAGGAAGCGCTCGAATTTCACGCGATGGGCCGGCCCGGCAAGCTGGAGATCGTCGCCACCAAGCCGATGACGACGCAGCGCGATCTGAGCCTCGCCTATTCGCCGGGCGTCGCCGTGCCGGTACGCGCCATCGCCGAGGACCCCAGCCGCGCCTTCGACTACACGACGCGCGGCAACATGGTGGCCGTCATCTCCAACGGCACCGCCATCCTTGGCCTCGGCAATCTCGGCGCGCTGGCCTCCAAGCCGGTGATGGAAGGCAAGGCGGTGCTGTTCAAGCGCTTCGCCGATGTCGATTCCATCGATCTCGAGGTCGACACCGAGGATGCCGACGAGTTCATCAACTGCGTGCGCTTCCTCGGACCCTCCTTCGGCGGCATCAACCTGGAAGACATCAAGGCGCCGGAATGCTTCATCATCGAGCAGCGCCTGCGCGAACTGATGGACATCCCGGTCTTCCACGACGACCAGCACGGCACCGCCATCATCTCGTCCGCCGGGCTGATCAACGCGCTGGAGATCACCGGCCGCGACATGAAGACCACGAAGATGGTCTGCAACGGTGCGGGTGCCGCCGGCATCGCCTGCATCGAGCTGATGAAAGCGATGGGCTTCGCGCCCGAAAACATCATCCTGTGCGACACCAAGGGCGTGGTCTTCCAGGGCCGCACCGAAGGCATGAACCAGTGGAAATCGGCGCATGCGGTCAAGACCGAGGCACGCAGCCTTGCCGAGGCGCTCGACGGCGCCGACGTCTTCCTCGGCCTCTCGGCCAAGGGGGCGCTGACCACCGCCATGGTGCAGTCGATGGGCAAGAACCCGATCATCTTCGCCATGGCCAACCCCGACCCGGAAATCACCCCGGAGGAAGTGGCCGAGATCCGCACCGACGCCATCATGGCGACGGGCCGTTCGGACTATCCGAACCAGGTCAACAACGTGCTCGGCTTCCCCTACATCTTCCGCGGCGCGCTGGATGTGCGGGCCACCACCATCAATGACGACATGAAGATCGCCGCGGCCCGCGCGCTCGCCGAGCTGGCGCGCCAGGACGTGCCCGACGACGTCGCCGCCGCCTATCAGGGCAACCGGCCGAGATTCGGCCCCAACTACATCATTCCGGTGCCGTTCGACCCGCGGCTGATCTCGGCCATTCCGCTAGCGGTGGCCAAGGCGGCGATGGAGTCGGGCGTCGCCCGCAAGCCGATCCTCGATCTCGACCGCTATGCGCAGGAACTGTCGGCTCGCCGCGACCCGATCGCCTCTACCCTGCAGCGCATCTACGACCGCGTGCGCCGCCAGCCCAAGCGCATCGTCTTCGCCGAGGGCGAGGAGGAGCAGGTGATGCGCGCCGCCGTCTCCTATGTGAACCAGCGCCTCGGCACCGCCATCCTGCTTGGCCGCGACGATGTCATCAAGGAAAACGCCAAGCACGCCGGCATCGACCTCAACAAGCAAGGCATCGAGATCATCAATGCAAGGCTGTCGCGCCGCAACGGCATCTACACCGACTATCTCTACGAGCGCATGCAGCGCAAAGGTTTCCTGTTCCGCGATTGCCAGCGGCTGATCAACAACGACCGCAACCATTTCGCCGCCTGTATGGTGGCGCTGGGCGACGCCGACGGCATCGTCACCGGCGTCACCCGTAACTATTCCACCGCGCTCGACGACATCCGCCGCGTCATCGACGCCAAGCCCGGCCACCGCGTCATCGGCGTCTCGATCGTGCTGGCGCGAGGTAAAACCGTCCTCGTTGCCGACACCGCCGTGCACGACA
Source organism: Mesorhizobium sp. WSM4312 (assembly GCF_002294875.1). Classification (NCBI taxonomy): domain Bacteria; kingdom Pseudomonadati; phylum Pseudomonadota; class Alphaproteobacteria; order Hyphomicrobiales; family Phyllobacteriaceae; genus Mesorhizobium; species Mesorhizobium sp. WSM4312. Next base: position 75,927 of record NZ_NSFU01000003.1, read on the forward strand.
TGCCCAATGCCGAGCAGATCGCCGACATCGCCGAGGAGGCGGCAGGCTTCGCCCGCCGCATGGGCTATGAGCCGAGGCTCGCCATGCTCGCCTATTCCACCTTCGGCCACCCGCAAGGAGAGCGGTCCGAGCGTGTCCAGGAGGCCGTGCGCATCCTCGACAAGCGCCGCGTCGATTTCGAATATGACGGCGAAATGGCCGCCGATGTCGCGCTGAATGCCCGGGCGATGGCGCAATACCCGTTCATCCGCCTCACCGGCCCGGCCAATGTGCTAATCATGCCGGCCTTCCACTCGGCCTCGATCTCCACCAAGATGTTGCAGGAACTCGGCGGCTCGACAGTAATCGGCCCGCTACTGGTCGGCCTGAACAAACCGGTGCAGATCGTCTCGCTGAATGCCAAGGATTCGGACATCGTCAACATGGCCGCGATCGCGGCCTATACGGCGGGGACTTGAGGGGCAGTCCGCGTGGAAGGCGGAAGCTAACGATCTGGCTCTTCGAACCCGGCGGCTCGAAACGCCGCCGGCTCCCCATAACAGATTGATAAGATTCAGCTGATATAGGGAAGCTCTTGCCGACATGCCGTAACGGCATCCACGGCGCGCTCAGACCGCTAAATGGGGGTGCGGCCATGAAGCATGACGGAGTTTCCGTATCCACGGTCGGCCCAGTGGTCCACCACGACGAGCGGCTGGACGCCTTGCTCAGCATCACCGGCCGCATGGACGGTTATCTCTATCGCTGCCGCAACGACGCGTCCTACACCATGCTCTATATCAGCGACGGCATCTTCACCGTCAGCGGTTATCGGCCGAGCGATTTCATCCACAATGCGGTGCGCGACTACGTCTCGGCCATCCACCCGGATGACCTCCCGTCGGTCTATGCCGCCGTCGACGCCGCGCTCGAGGCGCGCCGCAATTGGAACGTCGACTATCGCATTGTGCCGAGGGCCGGCGAACCGCTCTGGGTCCGCGAGATCGGCGGCGGTGTCTGGGACAAAGCCGGCGAACTCGAATTTCTGGAGGGCTTCGTCGTCGACATCAGCGACCGCAAGGTCGTCGAGGACCTGAACGCCCAGTTGGTCCTGGATCTGAAGATCGCCAACGAGGAACTCTCGGCGCAAAAGCGCGAGATCGAGGTGGCGAAGCAGCAGAGCGACCATTCGGCCAACCACGATGCCTTGACCGACCTGCCCAACCGGCGTGCCTTCCACAACGAGATCAGATCGGTCGTCACCCGCTGCGGCGCCACCGGCGAGGCGGCCGGGTTGCTGTTCATCGATCTCGACCGGTTCAAGGAAGTCAATGACACGCTTGGCCACGAGGCCGGCGATGCGCTGCTGCAGCGCGTGTCGAGCCAGCTTCGCTCGATCCTGCGCAGCGCCGATTTCGTCGCCCGGCTCGGCGGCGACGAGTTCGCCTTCCTTTTCTCGGCCGACACCGAGCTGGCACGGCAGAAGGCCGTGCGCGTCGCCGAACGCATCCTGGAAAGGTTGCGGATCAAGGTTCCCACGCCCAATGGCGCCATCCAGGTCGGCTGCACCGTCGGCGTGGCCATGTATCCGGCGGAAGCTGGCGACTCCGAAGCGCTGATCGCGCTCGCCGACCGGCTGATGTACATCGGCAAGAAGAGCGGCCGAAATCGGCTGGTCACCGCCAGCGAAATGGCGCCGCAACAGCCGTCGTCCAGGCCTCGCCTTCGCAAGACGGCCTAGTTATCGCCAAGAACTGTGCCGACTCCAAAATCCAAGGGATGACCGCGCCGGCTTCAGCCCGGCGCGAACGCCCGTGCCGCTTCGACGACGTCCTCGATCTGGTCCTGCCGCAGCAGGTCGATCGGAATGCGGCCGTCGAGTTGTGCCGCCGGGCGCGTCAGCCACAGCCAGGCGAGCCTCGCATTGCCGATCAGCGACTGCACGTCGCTTATGCCCGCGACCGGCCTGCCGTCGACAAATTGCGCCAGCGGAAAAACGTGCTTGCGGCCGCCCTTGCGCAAGGCGATGACATCGCCGCGCCTTTGCCAGCGGTGCAGGGTCGAGCGGGCGATGCGCAGATTCTCTTCCAGATAGGTCGAGCCGGCGACACGGCCGGCCCAGTCCTCGATCAGCATCGATTCCAGGTCGTCGGACCGTGGCGGCGCGGCAAGCGTTTCATCGGCCGGCAAAGCCGTCGGCATATCGGTGGAGCCGGCCTCGTTGCGGCGCGCGGCTTCCGCCGCCAGAGCGCGCACGAATTTCGAGGCAAGGCCGGGAAGGTCGGCATGGATGGCGTCGATGGCGCGCTGGTGCTTCGGCGACAGCAAGGTGACGGCGGATGCTATGCTGCCGGCGATCTTGCCGACCGAGACCACGGTGGACTGGTTTATGGCCTCGTCATAATGGGCAAGCGCGCGTTCGACGTCCTCCGCGACCATCTCCGCGAAGTCGTCCTGTCCAAGACCGGTTGTCTGAAATCTGCTCATGCACATGTCTTCCGGCCGCGCGCTCCTCCCTCAGCCGAGGCCGATTGCTGAATTTCTACTGCGGAAAACGGAAATCATGGCGGCGACGGGTCACGCCGCCCGACAGCTTGCTGTCTTGCATCTTTTCAACATCCCATCTGACTGCGGGCGCCCCGAAATGTCAGTCACGGGACGCTCTCGATTTCGTCTAGGAGCGGTATGTGACAACTGCGCGACGGTGAGAAGCGGCTGCTACAGCAACCCAGCCAGTTCCGCCTCGCGGCGCAGGTTCTGCCTCGGCCTTGGGCCGATCTGCTGGATCACAAGACCGGCCGCCAGTGAGCCAAGGTCGCCGCAGGTCTTGAGGTCGCGGCCTTGCGTATAGCCGTGCAGGAAACCGGCGGCGTAGAGGTCGCCGGCGCCCGTCGTGTCGACTAGTTCCCGGATCGCCGTCGCCTGGATCACCACGGTCTCGTCGCCGCGCACGATGACCGAGCCTTTTTCCGACCGCGTGACGGCGGCTATTCCGCAGTCCTTGCGGATCTTGGCCAGCGCCTCGTCGAAGGACGATGTCTGGTAGAGCGACTTGATCTCGTGACTGTTGGCAAAGACGATGTCGACCGTGCCCGACCGCATCAGCTCGAGGAATTCGTCGCGGTAGCGGTCGACGCAGAACGAATCCGACAGCGTCATGGAGACTTCGCGGCCTGCGGCGTGCGCCAGCCGGGCCGTCTGCCGGATCGCCTCCTTGGCGCGCGGCGGGTCCCACAGATAGCCTTCGAAATAGGTGACCTTGGCCGCAGAGGCCTTGTCGGCCTCGACATCCTCAGGCCCAAGCTCGACGCAGGCGCCGAGATAGGTGTTCATCGAGCGTTCGCCGTCGGGTGTGACGAAGATCATCGAGCGTGCCGTCGGCGGCTCGCCCTGGAGCGGCTTGGTGTCGAAGGCGACGCCCTGCGCGCGGATGTCGTGCGCGTAGATTCCGCCCAGCGCATCGTTGGAGACCTTGCCAAAGAAGGCGGCGCGTCCGCCGAAGGAGGCAACACCGGCCGCCGTGTTGCCGGCGCTGCCGCCAGAGGCTTCGATCGCCGGACCCATCCGGCTGTACAGCAGTTCGGCGCGGTGGGTGTCGATGAGGTTCATCGCGCCCTTGATGATGCCGTTGGTTTCGAGGAATGCCTCCTCGCACTGGGCGATGATGTCGACAATGGCATTGCCGATGCAAAGCACGTCATAATCCGGCATCAATGTCTCCGCCAAAAACCCGAGCCGGCTTCTTGCCACGCTGGCCGGGCGCGGGTTTAGCGATTCGCGGCGGCTTTGCCTAGGGTGTGTTGCTATTGAGGTGCTGCCGGCCTGACCTGCATTGCAACGAACCCTGGAGCGCGGCACGCCAGGCGCTACGACAATTCGACCGTGGACGAAGCATTTCGTCTGGCCGTCGCTTACAAGCTGGCTCTGCCGATCACCATCAAAGGCGAGCCAGTCCCCATGTCTGCAAAGAGCGACACGACCACCGACCTGGCCTTGCTCGGCGTGCTGGCTGTGCTGTGGGGCGCCTCCTACACCTTCATCAAGATCGGCGTCGAGACCATCCCGCCCGTCACCTTCATCGCCGCGCGCACCTTGATCGCCGGCGGCATCCTGTTCGCCATCATCCGCTGGCGCGGACTTGCCATGCCACGCGATGGAGCCACCTGGCGCCGCTTCGCCTTCCAGGCCTGCCTCAACAGCGTTATACCGTTCACGCTGATCGCCGCGGCCGAGCGCTCGGTCGATGCCGGCCTCGCCACCATTCTCAACGCCACCTCGCCGATCTTCACCTTCCTGCTCACCGCTCTGATCACCCGCCATGAGCCGGTCACGGTGCGCAAGTTGATCGGTGTCGGCGCCGGCATAGCCGGAATATGCCTCATCGTCGGCACCGAGGCGCTGGGTGGCATCGGCCACGAGCTGTGGGCGCAGGTCGCCATCGTCGCGGCAACGATCTGCTATGCCGGTGCCGCCATCTTCGGCCGCGGCTTCAAGGGTCTCGATCCGATGCTGCCGGCGGCAGGCTCGATGCTGTGCGGCTCGGCCATGCTGGTGCCGCTCAGCCTGGTGGTCGACCAGCCCTGGGCGCTCGCGCCATCGACGGCGTCGATCCTGGCCCTGCTCGGCCTATCGGTGTTTTCGACCGCGCTTGCCTTCGTCATCTATTTCCGCCTCATCCACACGCTGGGTTCGGTCGGCACCACGTCGCAGGCCTATCTGCGCGTGCCGATCGGCGTCGGCATCGGCGCCGTCTTCCTCGGCGAAAGCCTGGGGCCGACGGCATGGCTGGGCATGGCTTTTGTCGTGGCCGGCGTCGCGGCCATGACCATCCCGGTTGGAAAGCCGGCGTTCGCCCGATAGCGATATGCTTGTGCTCGCGGCCCGCGCTGCCTATCTCGGAAGCGTCCCGCCTGTCGGCGGTGTCCGCTGACCCGGGGGTTGAAGCACGGTGATTTTCGACGCTGCCCGCATCGCGGTCCTCGAGCTGCTCTCGCCGCCGTTTCGTGCCGTGTTCATCAAGACGCTCGGCCTGACCGTGCTGGCGCTGGTAGCCTTGTGGTTTGGCCTGACCAGTCTTGTCGAGTGGCTGGCTTTGCCATGGCTCCAGACATTGCTGCCGGGCATGCCGTCCTGGGCCGGCTGGCTTGGCGGCATCATCGCGGCCATCGCCCTTGCCTTCGGCATGGCCTTGCTCGTCGCCCCGGTCACGGCGGTGATCGCCGGCCTGTTCCTCGACGATGTCGCCGAAGTGGTCGAGCGCACCGACTATCCCCGCGACCCCGTCGGGCACGCCATGCCGGCATTGCGCTCGCTGGTGCTGGCGATAAAATTCCTTGGCGTCGTCATCCTCGGCAACATCGTGGCGCTCATGCTCCTGCTGGTGCCCGGTATCAACATCGCCGCCTTCTTCATCGTCAACGGCTATCTGCTCGGCCGCGAATTCTTCGAATTCGCCGCGATGCGCTTTCGCCCTGAGGACGAAGCCAGGGCCCTGCGCCGGCAGTATGCCGGCACGGTGTTTCTCGCCGGGCTGGTCATAGCGGCCTTCCTTGCCGTGCCGCTGCTCAATTTGCTGACGCCGCTCTTCGCCGCCGCCATGATGGTGCATCTGCACAAGGCGGTCTCGGCACGGGAAAGCCGCCGCTGACCGTGGTCGCCATATGACGGCCGCCGTTTAATCGGCGGATTTGCCGAACAGCGCCTGCAATTTGCCGAACGGCATGGCGGCGCGGGTGAAGCCGAACGTGCCGTCCTGCTGGATTTCGCGCGTCGCCGTCTCCAGCATGCCATAGGCGAAATTGGTCAGCCAGGGCCCGAGCGAAATGCGCTTCACGCCAGCCTTTGAGAGATCGGCGATGGTGAAGCCCGGTTTCGCCATGACGTTGACCGGCTTGCTGACCGCCGAACACAACGTTTTCACCATCTCGACATCGCCGATCCCAGGCGCATAGAGCACATCGGCGCCGGCCTTCTCGAAGGCCTGCAGCCGCTTGATGGTGTCGTCGAGATCGGGCTTGCCCCACAGAAAATTCTCGGCCCGCGCCGTGAAGACGAAATCGCGTTTCAAGGCCCGAGCCGCCTCCACCGCCGCCGCGACGCGCTCGACCGCGTGGGAGAAATCATAGATCGGCCTGTCGGGATCGCCGGTGTGGTCCTCGATCGAGCAGCCGGCAAGGCCGGCCGCTTCCGCCGCGAAGATGGTTTCGGCGGCCCGCTCGGCGCTGTCGCCCTTGCCCTTCTCGAGATCGGCCGAGACCGGCAGGTCGGTCGCCGCCGTCACCTCGCGGCAGTGATGGATCATCTGCTCGAAGGTCACCGCGCCGTCCGGCAGGCCGCGCGAAAAGGCAAAGCCGGCGCTGGTCGTCGCCAGCGCCTTGAAGCCGAAGGATCCGAGCAGCTTGGTCGTGCCAGGATCCCAGGGATTGGGCATGACGAAGGTCGAGGCATGCAGGTCGCGAAAGATCTTGCCCTTGTCCATGAATGCTCCCCATCAGAAGTGTCGGGCGGATGCTATCGCGCCGTCTTCGGCCGGGCAAATAAATGCGCTTGGTTCAGAAGCGTTTCTCGTTCTCTGCTGCCAATTTCTCGAATGCGTCGGAATCCTTGACGTAGCGCGACGTCTTCTTGTCCCAATGATAGGTGACGGAAATGTCGTGCGACGACGCTTCGGGCGGCGCGTCATCGCAGCTTTCATCGCTTGGCACGGTGCTGTCGGTGACCGTCGCCTTGACGGCGGCATAGGGCTGGCCGTCGGCGATGGTCTGGAAGGCCACATCCTGCTTGCGGCTGTAGGCGCAGAGCCTTTCGTCGAACGTGTAGATCATGTCGATCAGCTCGAATTTGTCGTCGCGGACCATGATCAGCGGGGTGATCACATAGCCCTGGCTCGAATTGAAATGCGTGCTCATGGTGATGAGCATGTCGTCGCCGGCGCCGATCGAAAGCTTGTTCGGCTCGCGGAAATAAGTGCTGCGGTCGACCGCGACATTGGCCGCATCGAGCAGTTTCGGCTTGGCCGTGACGTCGTAGAGCGCCAGCACCGCATAGCCCTCGGCGCTGTCGGGAGAATCGCCGAGGTCGAACAGCATGGCCATCCGGTCCTTGCCGCCGGCCTTGATCAGAAGCACGGCGGCGTTGGGGAAGCTGGATGTCTCGGGCGGCGAACCGCCGCTATCCGGTCCCTCGATGTGGCGCATCTCGATCGGCAATCCGCCCTTGTAGAAACCGTCTCCGTCCGCGGCGAGGCTCGGAATGACCATTCTGGCCAGGTCGAGATAGGTAACATCGCTGCGGCCGGGCAGCGAGCTGCCGAGATCCGGGAAGCTGACGGCTTGCGCGCCGGCCGCGGACCACAGGAACGGCAGCAGCATCACGGCGAGGATGAAGCGGAAAAGGTTCGTTGGCATGAGCGCCCCCCAAGATCAGGCCACTCACGCTAGCACGGGTTCCAGCATCGCGCAGCCGTGCTGGACCCGGATCAGTGGATCGGCACAAGACCAGCCAGTTCGCGCATGTCGTCGAACAGGATGCCGCCGGCCTCGATCAGGCCGTCGCGATCGGAATAGGGATCGCCATGATAGGAAAACACCCGCATGCCGGCGGCGATGCCGGCCTGCGTGCCGGCGACGCTGTCCTCGATGACGATGCAGTCGGCCGGCGCGAAGCCCAAGGTCTTGGCCGCATGCAGGAACAGGTCGGGGAACGGCTTGCCGCGCCCGACCATGGTCGAGGAAAACATCGCATGTTCGAACAGCGGCAACAGCCCGGTCTGGCCGAGCGTGATGTGCATCTTCGAAATCCGGGCCGAGGTGGCGACGCAATAGGGGATGCCGGCCGCGCGGACCGCCTCGATGAACTCCCGCACGTAGGGGATCGCTTCGACGCCATGGGAGAACAGGTCCGGCAGGCCGGCGTTCCAGCGATCGACGAAATCGGCGCCGAGACGAACCTCGGTCCGCTCTTCGATCTCCTTCTGCACCGAGGCCATGCTGCGGCCGGAGAAATTCCTGCGGCAATATTCGAAGCTTGTCGGATAGCCGGCGGCCGTCAACCATTCGGCGAGGCGCCGATTGGCGAGATTTTCCGTGTCGACGAGAATGCCGTCACAGTCGAAGATGACCAGCTTTGGTATTTGCATCAGGCGGTGCCGGTCGATCCGAACCCACCCGAACCACGCGCCGTGCCGCCGGCCAGCGAACGCTCTTCGACGGCCACCTGCGTCACCGCGGCGAAAACGATCTGGGCGATGCGCATGCCGCGCGTCACGGCAAAATCCTCGTCGCCGAGATTGATCAAAAGCACCTTCAACTCGCCGCGATAGTCGCTGTCGACCGTGCCCGGTGAATTGAGGACGGTGAGGCCATGCTTGAAAGCGAGACCGGAGCGCGGCCGCACCTGGCCTTCCATGCCTTCGGGGATTTCCAGGATCAGTCCGGTCGGCACCAAGGCGCGTTTGCCAGGCAGGATCAGCAGCGGCCGGTCGTCGGGTACCGCCGCGCGAAGATCCATGCCGGCCGCGCCGGCGCTTTCGTAGGCGGGGAGGGGAAGTCCTTCAGCATGCGGCAATCTGACGAAGCCGACGGTCGGACCGATGACGGAGGAGTTTTGGAGGGCAGCGCGCATAAAATCGATCCTATCGGCGCGATTGCCGATTCGGTCAATTCGCCCACGCCGCTATCAACGGCTTTCTTTCAGGCATCACTATGGCCTGAGCACGCTTTAGCGCACTTCCATTGGAACAACCGTCGTCTCCTTGATTTCCTCCATGACGAAGGAGGCGGACACATCGGACAGCGCCACCTTGGCGATCAGCCGCTGGTAGAGCCGGTCGTAAGCCTTCACGTCGGCAACGCGGGCACGCAGGACATAGTCGAGGTCGCCGGACATGCGATAGACGCCGGTGATCTCGGGAAGGCTGGTCACCGCCGCCCGAAACTTTTGCAACCAGTCGGGATCATGGTTGGACGTACGGACCAGGATGAACACCGAAAGGCCAAGCCCGAGCTTGTCGGCATCGACCAGCGCCACGCGGCCGGTGATGACGCCATCCTCCTCCAGCCGCTTGACGCGCCGCCAGCAGGCATTGCGCGACAATGCCACCCGTTCCGACAGCTGGTCGACCGACAGCGTGCCGTCGCGTTGCAATTCGGTAAGCAGTTTTCGGTCTATTTCATCGATATCCAGCGCCATGTTGGGATGTGTGTCCCACAGAGTGACAAAATACAAGGACATTTTGAGACCGATGAACCGGCGAAGCGTGTCAGGATACTCATATCTGAACGCAAGCGCTGAAGGGGACCTCAATGTCGGTTGCAAGGATCTTCACTTCCCATCCCGCCAAGGTCGGCGAAACCTATTTCGGCCATATGGCCTTTGCCGCCTGGTTCTCCTCGCGCCTGCTGCTGGCGGCCGGCGCCGCCCTCGTTCACGCTTTCTTGCCATTTCTCTTCGAGACTACCGCCAGCCGAATCGTCCGCGAGCTTTACGAACGGACGCACAACAGAGGCACACACGCGACCAAGGAGCCGGCGGCTCTCATGGATCGCGCCTAGAGGACGACAGAAGCGATGTGCCGGTGGGCGGCCTATCTCGGGGAAGCGGTCTTTCTTGAAGACATTCTCACGGCGCCCTGCCACTCGCTGATCGCCCAGAGCCATTGCGCCCAGGAGGCCAAGTCGCCGACCAATGGCGACGGTTTCGGCCTCGCCTGGTATGGCGACCGGCCGGAGCCCGGCCTCTACCGCGACATCCTGCCGGCCTGGTCCGATCCCAATCTGAAGAGCCTGTGCCGGCAGATCAAATCCGGCCTGTTCCTCGCCCATGTGCGGGCCTCGACCGGCGGCGCCACCAGCCGCATGAACTGCCATCCCTTCATCTCCGGTTCCTGGTCGTTCATGCACAATGGCCAGATCGGCGGCTTCGAGAAAATCCGCCGCGCGCTGGAGAATTCGCTGTCCGACGCCGTCTTCGACCAGCGCGAAGGCACCACCGATTCCGAATTGTTCTTTCTCCTGATGATCGACGAGGGCTTGGCCGGCGACCCGCAAGGCGCGGTCTCGCGCGCCACTGCCCGCGTGCTCGAAGCCTCGCGCCGGGCCGGCCTCGAACCTGCACTGAAACTCACCGCCGCCTTCTCGGACGGGCAGGCGCTGCACGCTGTGCGCTATGCCACCGACGCCCATGCGCCGACGCTCTACACCTCCTCCTTGCGCAAAGGCGGCGGCCGCTGCATCGTCTCCGAACCTTTCGATCGCGAGGGCGGTGACTGGCAGGCGATCCCGCCGTCGAGTTTCGTCACCATGACTGGGGACGGGATCAGCATTCGGCCCTTTGCCCCGACGGCGGCGAAGTTGGCCTTGGTCGGGTAAATCCTTCTCTAAGTCGGCACCGCCGCAGGACAGGGGGCGCCGTAGAGCGCAGACCTCAACGGACGGTCGGCGCAATTTCGATCAAACACCACTAGGCCGCGAATGCTCAACTCTGCTTGAAGCCGCGCCGCTCTCCGCCATCTTGATCTGATGAGCGCGGCCAAGCCGGAGCATTCGCCATGGACATCGTTTTCTCCTCAACCGTCGAACTCGCCGCCGCCATCGCTCGTCGCAAAATCTCCGCCGTCGAAGCCCTCGACGCCCATCTGGCGCAGATCGACCGGCACAATGAAGGCGTCAACGCCGTCATCTCGCTCGACCGGGAGGGAGCGTACGAACGCGCCGGGAAGGCCGACGCGGCACTTGCGCGCGGGGCCACACCCGGGCCGTTGCATGGCGTTCCCTTCACGCTGAAGGACATGCACGAAACCATCGGCATGAAAACCACGGTGGGCTTCCCGCCCTTCGCCGACTATGTCGCGAGCCGTGACAGCCCGGTCGTTGCGAGACTGAGGGCGGCCGGCGGTGTGCTGATGGCCAGGACCAATGTCGCCACCATGCTGTCGGACTGGCAGTCGAACAATCCGCTGTTCGGGCGCACGTGCAATCCATGGAACCTTGAGCGCACGGCGGGCGGCTCCAGCGGCGGCGCCGCGGCGGCGGTGGCGGCCGGCATGACGCCGTTCGATGTCGGCACGGACATGCAGGATTCCATCCGGCTGCCGGCCGCCTTCTGTGGCGTCTACGGCCTGAAGCCGACCGAACACCGCGTCTCGCTGGCCGGCGCCTTTCCAAATCCTGGCAATGCCGCGCGCAGCGTGCGGCTGATGTCTTGCCTCGGTCCGCTGGCGCGCTGCGTGGACGATCTGTCGCTGATTCACCGAATCATCGCCGGGCCGGACGGGCGTGACACCGATCTGGCGCCGGTGCCGGTCGAGATCACGCCGAAGTTCAGCCTGAAGACCCTGCGCATTGCCTTCGCGCCGTCCTTGCCCGGCTTCCCGGTGGCCGGCGCTATCGGCGCCGCGGTCGAAAATCTAGCAAGGCAGCTGCAATCGGCGGGGGCCATCGTGGAGCAGGCGAAGCTGCCCGAGTTCGACCTGCACGACGATCTCGCACAGGGCGGCGCTCTTATCGGCATGATGATGGAGGCCGCGCAGCCGGAGCCGCCGGAGCGGCCGACGTCAGTCTCGCGCTGGTTCGAGGCGCTTGCCCGCCGCGACCGATCCATTCTCGCTTGGGACCGGTTCTTTGACGACTGGGACGCGCTGCTCTGCCCGGTCGCGATGACCACGGCCTTTCCGCATTGCGAGCCGGGCACGCCGATCAGGATCGATGGCAAGGATCAAGACTACTGGATGCTGCCGGCCTATGGCGCCGTCTTCAACTACAGCGGCCATCCGGCACTTTCGATGCCGTGCGGAGAAGATCGCGACGGCCTGCCGATCGGTCTGCAATTGATCGGCAAATGCTGGTCGGAGGCGCGGCTGCTTGGTGTCGCGGCTGCCATCGAACCGCTTACCCGTGGCTTTCGCCGCCCGCCGGCTTATTGAGCAAAGCGCGACAGCCCATAGGGGGCCAGCAGCGGGTCGCGCTCGCCGTCGAGGATTTCCCGGGTCGCAAACAGGCCGACGGCCGGCGCCAGCGTGATGCCCGAATGCATCACCGCGACATAGAGCCCGTCCATGCCCTCGGCGCGGCCGATGATCGGAAAGCCATCGATCGGATGCGGACGGTAGCCGATGGTGTGGAAATCGAGCTCCAGCCCTTCGGCGCCGCGCAATGCCGCCTTCGTCACCGCGAACAGGTCGCGCGCCGTCGCTTCGGGGTTTTGGCCGGGATCGCCGCCGGCGAAATCCGAGCCGGCGATGATGCGGCCCTCCGCCGTCTGGCGCATATGCAGTCTCTCGACGTGCACCAGACCGTTGAGCAGCTTCTTGTAAGGCCGCGAATGGACGATCAGGCCAGGCGGCGTTTCGATCGGCAGCTTGATGCCGGCCGTCGCGGCAATGTCGGGCGAGCCGACGCCAGCGGCGATCACCACTTCGTCGGCGGCAATCAGCCCATGCGATGTGTCCACGCCGGTCGTCCTGCCGTTGGTCTGGGCCAGCGCCGAGACCGTGCTGGCAATGACCCGCGCGCCATGCCGTCCGGCATCCGCCAGCAAGGCCCTGGCCGTCGCGACCGGCTCGGCCACGCCTTCCTCCGCGACATGAACAGCGAATTCAGGAGGCTCGACGAGGTTGGGTTCGATTTGCGCCGCCCGCTCGCGGCCAACGCGTTCGATGCCGTAGCCCCATGAAGAATGTTCGGCCGCGTAGGCTTCGAGCCGGTCGGCCGGCAGGTCCCAGCACAGCCCGCCGCACCAGGCGAGCGGCAGCCCAGGCAGTTCGTTCGCCAGTCGCCTCCACTCGGCCATGGCGCGGGTGCGTAGCCGGAAATAGATTTCGGGGTTACCCCAGCTGGCGTTGATCCAGGCAAAGGAATTGGGCGTCGCCACGCCACCCGCGCCGCTTTCGGAAACGACCGTGACCTGCGCGCCTGCCCTGGTCAGATGCCAGGCGATCGAGGCGCCGATGATGCCGGCGCCGATGACGATCACTTGTTTCGCCGCAGCCATGTTCGCTCCTTTACCTGGTTGTCCGCCGAGGACGCTCTTGCAGTGCCATCCCGTTCGTCACTTGCCAACATCGGACATCGGCAAAAATATGTGCTTGACATCAATACGTACGTACGTATTATTTGACGATGGCTAGACAATCACTCCGCGAAAAACTTCTCGACGCCGGTTTCCAGACCATCTGGAATTCAGGCTATGCCGCCGCCGGCGTGCGAGACATCGTTGCCGCCGCCGACGCGCGGCCGGGATCCTTCACCAATCATTTCGCCTCCAAGGAGGCGTTCGTCGGCGAGGTGCTGGACCGCTACTTCACCTATGTCAGCGGGCTGGTCGAGGCTGCGCTGGCGCAGGACGGCACGCCGCCCACAGGCAGGCTGCACCGCTACCTCGACGTCATCACCTCGAAGCTCGAGGCGCATGACTGGGCGCGCGGCTGCATGATCGGCAATCTCAGCCTCGAGACAGCCGTGCACAGCGAGCCGTTGCGCTTGCAACTCGTCGCCATCTTCGAGCGCTGGCGCCAGCCATTCGCCGTCTGCATCGCCGAAGGCCAGGCGGCCGGCGACATCGCCAAGACCTTCGAGGCCGAGGACCTCGCCGACTTCCTGCTGTCGTCCTGGCAGGGCGCCATGCTGCGCATGAAGGTCGAGCGCAGCCCCGAACCGCTCGAGCGGTTCAAGAAAGTCATCTTCAGCACAGTGTTTGCAAAGGAGCCGATCCCATGAGTTCGAAAGCCAACCCGCCTCAGCCCGTCGCCACCGCGCCGAAACGCTTGCAGATTCCCGTACTCGATTCGACCATGTCCTATGTCGAGGCGGGAGCGTCCGGCCCGACCGTGCTGTTCCTGCACGGCAACCCGACCTCGTCCCATATCTGGCGCAACATCATCCCGCATGTCGCGCCGTTCGGCCGCTGCATCGCGCCCGACCTGATCGGCTATGGCCAGTCCGGCAAGCCCGATATCGACTATCGCTTCTTCGACCAGGTCCGCTATCTCGATGCCTTCCTCGACGCCCTCGACATCAGCGATGTGGTGCTGGTCGCGCAGGATTGGGGCACGGCACTTGCCTTCCATCTCGCGGCAAGGCGGCCGCAGCGCATCCTCGGCCTTGCCTTCATGGAATTCATCCGGCCCTTCGAGCGCTGGGAGGATTTTCACCAGCGCCCGCAAGCCCGCGAAATGTTCAAGGCGCTCCGCGCGCCCGGCGTCGGCGAAAAGCTGGTTCTGGAGGACAATGTCTTCGTCGAGAAAGTGCTGCCGGCCTCGGTGCTGCGCACGATGAGCGACGAGGAAATGGCCGCCTATCGGGCGCCGTTCCCGACGCCGCAATCGCGCAGGCCGGTGTTGCGCCTGCCCCGGGAAATGCCCATCGAAGGCCAGCCCGCCGACGTCGCCGCCATCAGCGCGCACGACCATCGCGCGCTGCGGCTGTCCACCTATCCGAAACTGCTGTTCGCGGGTGATCCGGGCGCGCTGATCGGGCCGCAGGCCGCGCGCGAATTCGCGGCCGGTTTGAAGAACTGCGGTTTCATCGATCTCGGGCCTGGTGCGCACTATCTTCAGGAGGATCATGCCGACGCGATTGGCGGCGCTATCGCCAGCTGGCTTCCGGAGGTGGTTTTGGCGAACCGGATGGGCGAGTTGGCCTGAGGCAAGCCATGGCATCCGGCGGCGTCCGCGCCGCCGGACCGGTCGACAGCCCGGCACTACGCTGCTAGAAGCCCGGCCTGTCACACGGAAATCCCAGAGAATGCCCGAAACAATACCAGAGGAAGTGGCGCGCCGCCGCACCTTCGCGATCATCGCGCACCCCGACGCCGGCAAGACGACGCTCACCGAAAAGCTGCTGCTGTTCGGCGGCGCCATCCAGCTTGCCGGCGAGGTCAAGGCCAAGAAGGACAAGATCCAGACGCGCTCCGACTGGATGAAGATCGAGCGCGAGCGCGGCATTTCGGTCGTCACATCGGTGATGACCTTCGAGTATGAAGACAACGTCTTCAACCTGCTCGACACGCCCGGCCACGAGGATTTCGCGGACGACACCTACCGCACGCTGTCGGCGGTCGACTCGGCCGTCATGGTCATCGACGCCGCCAAGGGCATCGAGCCGCGCACGCTGAAGCTGTTCGAAGTCTGCCGGCTGCGCGACATCCCGATCATCACCTTCGTCAACAAGATGGACCGCGAAAGCCGCGATCCGTTCGAGATTCTGGACGAGATCGAGCAGAAGCTGGCGCTGGATACCGCACCCATCACCTGGCCGATCGGCCGCGGCAGGACGTTTTCCGGCACCTATCACCTGGCGTTGAACGCGGTGCGCAAGGGCGACGACGAGAAGGAACGCACGCCAGTGAACGGTCCCGATTCCAACCGCGTCGCCGGGCTGCTGCCGGAAAACGAGCGCGAGGCCTTCATCGAGGAACTGGAGCTCGCGCGCGAAGCCTGCCGGCCGCTCGACATCGACGCCTTTCGCGAGGGCCATCTGACGCCGGTCTATTTCGGCTCGGCGCTGCGCAATTATGGCGTGCGCGACCTGATCGAGGCGCTCGGCGCCTTCGGGCCTCCGCCGCGCGCGCAGGAGGCCGACACCCGCAAGGTCGAGGCGACCGAGGACAAGATGACCGCCTTCGTCTTCAAGATCCAGGCCAACATGGATCCCAACCACCGCGACCGTATCGCTTTCGTGCGCGTCTGCTCGGGCAAGCTCGAGCGCGGCATGAAAGCCAAGCTGGTGCGAACGGGCAAGCCGATGAGCCTGTCGGCGCCGCAGTTCTTCTTCGCCCGCACCCGCGTCACGGCGGATGAAGCCTTTGCCGGCGACGTCGTCGGCATTCCCAACCATGGCACGCTGCGCATCGGCGACACGCTGACCGAGGGCGAGGAGATTCTTTTCAGGGGCGTGCCGAACTTCGCCCCGGAAATCCTGCGCCGCGTGCGCCTCGGCGACGCCATGAAGGCCAAGAAACTCAAGGAAGCGCTGCACCAGATGGCCGAGGAAGGCGTCGTGCAGCTGTTCTCGCCCGAGGATGGCTCACCGGCCATCGTCGGCGTCGTCGGCGCCCTGCAGCTCGATGTGCTGAAGGAGCGGCTGAACTTCGAATACACGCTGCCGGTCGAATTCGAAATGTCGCGCTTTTCCGTCTGCCGCTGGATCTCGGCCGACGACAAGGCCGAGACGCTTCGCTTCATCGAGGCGCATCGCGGCGACATCGCCAGGGACCTCGACAACGACCCGGTATTTCTGGCCCAGCACGCTTTCTCGCTGAACTACGAAGCCGAGCGCTGGAAAGCGATCCGCTTCGCCACGATCAAGGACTATCAGGTCCGCGACAAGGCGGCTTGAGCGCCAGTTTCCCTTCTCCCCCTTGGGCAGAAGGGAAGATCACGGCTCTCACCCTTTCGCCGCCTCTTCCAGCTTGGCGATGTCGATCTTGCCCATCTGCATCATCGCATCCATCACCCGGCCGGCCTTGGCCCGGTCCGCATCCCCGAGCAGGCGCGGCAGCTGTTCCGGCACGACCTGCCAGGAAACGCCGAACTTGTCCTTCAGCCAGCTGCATTGCGATGGTTCGCCGCCGCCTTCGATGAGCTTGTCCCAGAAATAATCCACCTCTTCCTGTGTCTTGCAGTCGATCGACTGTGACATCGCTTCGTTGAACTTGAATTGCGGTCCGCCGTTCAGCGCCTGGAACTGCACGCCGTCGAGCTCGAACGTGGTCACCAGCACTTTGCCTTCATCGGCGTGGCCTTCGGGCCAACGCATCACGCTCAGCACCTTCGAATTCTTGAAGATGGAGACGTAGAAATTCATCGCCTCTTCGGCTTGGTCGTCGAACCACAGGCAGGTGGTGATCTTTTGCATGTCGTGCTCCTCGGTTGCTTTTGCTGTTACGATGAAACGGTTGACTCCGAGAATGGTGCCATCTCCGTACCGTCCGCCCAAGGACGGTCCTGCGCGACGCGATCCGACAGCCGCATGTAATTTCTTTCGGGAGCTCGCGTTTTTCGGGAGACTCTGGCGCATTGCAAAAATGTGGCCAGACCATACTTGCGCGTCTATAAAGCCAGCGATCCGAATTCAGCTCCGCCGCGTCGTTCCCGGGCTGCGGCCAGCCACCAAGGAAAAAACATGCCTGCCTATCGCTCCCGCACCACCACCCATGGCCGCAACATGGCCGGCGCCCGCGGCCTGTGGCGCGCCACCGGCATGAAGGATTCGGATTTCGGCAAGCCGATTATCGCGGTGGTCAATTCCTTCACCCAGTTCGTGCCGGGCCATGTGCATTTGAAGGACCTCGGCCAACTGGTGGCACGCGAGATCGAGAAGGCTGGCGGCGTCGCCAAGGAATTCAACACCATCGCCGTGGATGACGGCATCGCCATGGGCCATGACGGCATGCTCTATTCGCTGCCGTCGCGCGAGCTGATCGCCGACTCCGTCGAATACATGGTCAACGCCCACTGCGCCGACGCCATGGTCTGCATCTCCAATTGCGACAAGATCACCCCCGGCATGCTGATGGCCTCGCTGCGCCTCAACATTCCGACCGTCTTCGTCTCCGGCGGGCCGATGGAAGCCGGCAAGGTGGTGCTGGCCGGCAAGACCCAGGCGCTCGACCTGGTCGACGCCATGGTCGCGGCCGCCGACGACAAAATCTCCGACGAGGACGTCAAGGTCATCGAGCGCTCGGCCTGTCCGACCTGCGGCTCCTGCTCGGGCATGTTCACCGCCAATTCGATGAACTGCCTGACCGAGGCGCTCGGCCTGTCGCTGCCGGGCAACGGCTCGACGCTGGCCACGCATGCCGACCGCAAGCGGCTGTTCGTCGAGGCCGGCCATCTCGTCGTCGATCTGGCCCAGCGCTATTACGAGCAGGATGACGAAACGGCACTGCCGCGCACCATTGCCTCGAAAGGCGCCTTCGAAAACGCCATGACGCTCGACATCGCCATGGGCGGCTCGACCAACACCGTGCTGCACATCCTGGCCGCCGCCCATGAGGGCGAGGTCGACTTCACGATGGAGGATATCGACCGGCTGTCGCGGCGGGTTCCGGTGCTCTGCAAGGTGGCGCCGGCCAAGTCCGACGTCCACATGGAAGACGTTCATCGCGCCGGCGGCATCATGGCCATCCTCGGCCAGCTCGATAATGCCGGGCTGATCAACCGCGACCTGCCGACCGTGCACACATCAAGCCTCGGCGAGGCGCTCGACCATTGGGATATTTCCCGCACCTCCAGCCAGAATGTCCGCGACTTCTTCCTCGCCGCCCCCGGCGGCGTGCCGACCCAGGTCGCCTTCAGCCAGGACCGCCGCTGGGAGGAGCTCGATCTCGATCGTGAAAAGGGTGTCATCCGTTCGGCGGAAACGCCATTCTCGAAAGATGGCGGTCTTGCCGTGCTGAAAGGCAATCTGGCGCTCGACGGCTGCATCGTGAAGACGGCCGGCGTCGACGAGTCGATCCTGAAGTTCACCGGCCCGGCGCGGGTGTTCGAAAGCCAGGATGCTTCGGTCAAGGCCATCCTGTCCAACGAGATCAAGGCCGGCGATGTCGTCGTCATCCGCTATGAGGGCCCGCGTGGCGGCCCCGGCATGCAGGAGATGCTCTACCCGACCAGCTATCTGAAGTCGAAGGGCCTCGGCAAGGCCTGCGCGCTGGTCACCGACGGCCGCTTCTCCGGCGGCACGTCGGGCCTGTCGATCGGTCATGCCTCGCCGGAAGCCGCCGAAGGCGGCACGATCGGACTGGTGCAGGAAGGCGACACGATCGAGATCGACATCCCCAACCGCACCATCCGCCTCGCTGTCAGCGACGCCGAACTTGAAGCGCGCCGGGCGGCGATGGAAGCCAAGGGCGCCCTGGCCTGGAAGCCGGAGGAAAAGCGTAAGCGCAAGGTGACGACTGCGCTGCGCGCCTACGCCGCCTTCGCCACCAGCGCCGACAAGGGCGCCGTGCGGAAAGTGCCGGAATAGCACGTTTCTTCCTTCTCCCCTTGTGGGAGAAGGTGTCGCCGAAGGCGACGGATGAGGGGTGTTCCAGGGAACGCCAACGTCTCACTCCGCTGGAACACCCCTCATCCGTCTCGGCGCTGACGCGCCGATCCACCTTCTCCCACACGGGGAGAAGGAAGAATCCTCACGGCATCAGCTGATATTCATAGAGCTTCTGGTAAAGCCCGCCCTGCGTGAGCAGGGCACGATGCGGCCCGCTCTCGACCACCTTGCCGCCTTCCAGCACCACGATCGTGTCGGCCTGGTGCACGGTCGACAGGCGGTGCGCGATGACGATCGTCGTGCGACCTTCGGTCAGCTGCTGCAGCGCGTCGCGGAACAGCGCTTCGGATTCGGCGTCGAGCGCGCTGGTCGCCTCGTCCAGCAGCAGGATTTCGGCGTTGCGCAGCATGGCACGCGCGATCGAGATGCGTTGGCGCTGGCCGCCCGACAAGAGGCCGCCATTCTCACCGACATCGGTCTCGTAGCCCTTCGCCTGCGCCACAATGAAGTCATGCGCGTTGGCGGCCTTGGCGGCGGCGATCACCTCGTCATCGGTCGCGTCCTGCCGCCCGAGCCGGATGTTGTGCATGATGGTGCCGGCAAACAGGAACGTGTCCTGGCTGACATAGGCGATCTTTTCCCGCAGCGAGGCGAGGGTGGCATGCGAAATGTCCTGGCCATCGAGCAGCACCTTGCCGTTCTTCGGGTCATACATGCGCATGATCAGGTTCAGGATCGTCGACTTGCCGCCGCCGGAGGGCCCGACCAGCGCCGTCATCTTTCCCGGCTCAAGGGTGAGGTCGAACCGGTCGAGCACTGGCGGCCCATTCTGGTAGGCGAAGCTGACGGCGTCGAACTGGATCTCGCCCGGTCCGGCCCGAAGCGGCTTTGCATCGGGCTTCTCGGCCAGTGTCAGCGGCTCGTCGGCGAGCTGGAACATCATGCGCACGCCGACAATGCCGCTTTCCAGTGAGATGCGCACGCGCGCCAGGCGCTTTGCCGGTTCATAGGCGAGCAGCAGCGCCGCGATGAACGCCATGATGTTGCCGGGCATCTGGCCGCCCTGCAGAACCAGGAGGCCGCTGACCATGACGGCGCCGGCGATCGCCAGCCCTGCCAGCGTCTCCATCACCGGGCTGGTCACCGCCTCCAGCGCGGCAATGTTGTTGGCCCGATCCTCGACGTCTGCCACCGCTTTGTACATGCGCTTGCGCATCAAGCTTTCGAGGTTGAAGGATTTGACCACGCGCACGCCGATAGCGGTTTCTTGCATCACCTGAACGATCTGGCCAACCGAGCGGAACTCCATGGCGGCGAACTTGCGCACACGCTTCAGGATGCGGTTGACGCCATAGATGGCCACAGGCCCGGCGACGAAGCAGATCAGCGACAGCACCGGCTGCTGCCAGACCATGACACCAACCAAGGCAAGCAGGGTCACCAGATCGCGCACATAGGAGGTGACGATCAGGTCGAGCACGTTGCGTGCCGCCTGGGCATTGTTGGTCATGCGGGTGATCAGGTCGGATGACGAGGTCGAATGGTAGAATTCGATGCCTTGCGCCAGGATGCGGTCGTAGATCTTGCGCTGCCGGTCGGCGATGATGGCATTGCCGACCCGGCTCATGAAATAAGCCTGGACGAAATTGGCGAGGCCCTTGAGGATGAAGATCCCGGCGACCGCCACGGCAATCATGTTGACGCGGTCGACCCGCTTGTCGATCACGAATTCATTGGTGATTTCGCGCAGGATCCAGGCGCTGGCGGCGGTCATGCCGGCCACCACCAGCATCGAAAGAATGGCCGCGCCATATCCGAACATATGCTCCCGGAACGATTCCTTGACCAGCCTTGCGACGAGGCGCTGGTTTTCCGTCGAGCGGAAGAAACGAAACAAAGGCTGATCCTTGGTGGCGCAATGACGAAGGCGGCTTATAGAGGGAGTTGTCGCCGGATGGAACCATTGGCGGCTTCTGGAAAGAAACCACTGCGTCATGCTGTCTTTTGCGACACGATGGCAAAGTGATTCTTCAGGCGAGATGACGACAGATGGATTTCGACCTTATCGTTCGTGGCGGCACGCTGCCGGATAGCAGGATTGCCGATATCGGCATCAGCGGCGAGACGATCGCCGCGATCGAGCCCAAATTGCAGGGTTCCGCCCGGGCCGAGGTCGATGGTCGCGGGAATCTGGTCTCGCCCCCCTTTGTCGATCCGCATTTCCATATGGATGCCACGCTGTCCTACGGCATTCCGCGCATCAACGCCTCGGGCACGCTCTTGGAAGGCATTGCGCTATGGGGTGAGCTGAAGCCGCTTTTGACGCATGAGGCGGTGCGCGACCGGGCGCTCGCCTATTGCGACTGGGCGGTGTCGATGGGCCTGCTCGCCATCCGCACCCATGTCGACGTCTGCGACGACAGGCTGCTGGCGGTCGAGGCCCTGCTCGACGTCAAGAAAACGATCGCGCCCTACATCGACCTGCAACTCGTGGCCTTTCCGCAGGACGGTTTCTACCGCTCGCCGAAGGCGCGTGAAAACACCATCCGTGCGCTGGACATGGGCGTCGACATCGTCGGCGGCATTCCGCATTTCGAACGCAGCATGGCAGACGGCACGCGCTCGGTGACAGAACTGTGCGAGATCGCGGCCAAACGTGGCCTGATGGTCGACCTGCATTGCGACGAGACCGACGACCCACTGTCGCGCCACATCGAGCAACTGGCTTATGAAACGCAGCGCCTTGGCCTGCAGGGCAAGGTGGCCGGCTCGCACCTCACCTCCATGCATTCGATGGACAATTACTATGTCTCGAAGCTTCTGCCGCTGATCGCCGAGGCCGGCGTTTCAGCTATCCCCAATCCGCTGATCAACATCATGCTTCAGGGCCGCCACGACACATTTCCAAAGCGCCGCGGCCTGACCCGGGTCAAGGAGATGCAGGCGCTCGGCATCCGTGTCGGCTGGGGTCAGGATTGCGTGCTCGATCCCTGGTACTCGCTGGGCACCGCCGACATGCTCGACGTCGCCTTCATGGGCCTGCACGTCGCGCAGATGTCGAGCCCGGCCGACATGGCGCGCTGCTTCGACATGGTCACCAACGTCAACGCCGCCATCATGGGTCTGGACCATCTCGGCCTCGCCGTCGGCAAGCGCGCCAGCCTCGTCGTCCTCGACGCCGGCAATCCGATCGAGGCCCTGCGCCTGCGCGCCGAGCGCATCTGCGTCATCGCCAGCGGCAAGGTGGTGGCGCAACGGACGCGGCAGGATACAAGGCTTTCCATCCCGGGCAGGCCGGCATTGGTCAACCGCAGGCACAAAGCCACGTAGGCCCAGCCGATTCCCGGTCCTGATCTGGCGATTTCCCGGATTCCTCTCGTCAAAGCCGCCGCTTCCGTCTACGACGCGACTTGAGCGAGGGAGGAATCGGGATCGACATGACGCAACCCGTTGCGCAGAATTCCACAATCAGGAACGTGCTTCTGGCCGGCATTCTGCTGATGCTGGCCGGCGACTTCCTGTTTGCGCTGAACGATGCGATGGGCAAGTGGCTGGTCGCCAGCTTCTCCGTCGGCCAGGTGGTTCTGATCCGGTCCATCGGCGCCTTCTTCGTTCTCGGGCCGATGATCGCGCATCAGGGCACCGCCAGGCTGTTTCGCATGGAACGCCCTGAACTGCAGATCTTGCGTGTCGTCATGACCACGCTCGACACCGCACTCTTCTATGCCGCGGTCGTCTATCTGCCGCTTGCCGACGTCATGAGTTTCTACATGGCGGGGCCGATCTATGTCGCGGCGCTCTCGCACCTGCTGCTCGGCGAAAAGGTCGGCTGGCGCCGCTGGGTGGCGATCCTGCTCGGCTTCTGCGGCGTGGTGATCATGCTGAAGCCCTCCTCGGCCGCGTTCTCGTTGTCGTCGAGCTTCGCGCTTGCCGGCAGCATCGCCTTTGCCTTCGCCATCATCCTCAACCGGCGGCTGCGCGGCACCAGCGACACCAATCTGGTGACATGGCAGACGATAGGCACGCTGCTGGTCGGCGGCGTGCTGACCATTGGCGCCTGGCAAACCCCCTCGGCGCTCGATTTCGGCGCCATGCTGCTGCTCGGCATCGTTTCCTGCAGCGCCCATCTGATGATCACGCGGGCGCTCAAGCTGGCACCGGCCTCGACGCTGGCGCCACTGCACTACACGCTGCTCCTATGGGCGGTGGTGTTCGGGCTGGTGTTCTTCGGCGACGTTCCCGGTCCGCGCATCCTGATCGGCTCCGGCATCGTCGTGCTGGCGGGCCTGTTCATTTTCCATCGCCAGAAGGTGGTCGACACCACTGTGCCGCCCGAAAACGTGCCGAAGGGCGTGAATTAAGGCGGTTCCAGGAAAGTGTAAGAAGGCTTTCCGTCCGCGATTGCGTCGAAACAAAGCATACGGCGCGTCACAGGCTGCCGTTTCGAAGCTCCGCATCCAGCGGCGGAAGGCTATCATGCGGAATTGTTGGAGTTTCCGGTCAGAAAATCCGATATTTACATCGATACTTTGCGGTGTACGTTGTCTTTCGGGCGCAATACGGGATTGATTCTTGCCTGGGAGAGGCAGGATCGACACTCAAGAAAACTGCGGCAGAGGGGTGATGATGGGAAGTTTTTCCATATGGCATTGGCTGATCGTTTTGATCCTGATCGGCTTGCCGCTGGTGTTTGTTCTAAGAGCAGCGCCAGCCGGTGCCAACCGGTTCGGAGAAATGCCGCCTTCGATGAATTTCGGTGAAGCCGTTTCAAGCTTCTTTCGAAATTATGTGAATTTTTCCGGCAGGGCCAGCCGCTCGGAGTTCTGGTATTCCTATCTCTTCATTTTCATTGTCGGCGTCGTTCTTGTCATAGTCGATGCCATTGTGAAGAATGAAATCATCTCATCGATCTGGAATCTTGCCATCCTTCTGCCGACCCTTGCCATGACCGCTCGCCGGCTGCATGACATCAACAGAAGCGGTTGGCATCAACTCCTTGCGGGATTGTTCCCTATCGGCACCATCGCGCTGATCATTTGGTATTGCAAAAAGTCAGACGACACGGTGGCTTTGACCGAAATAGAGAGGGTTTTCAGGTAGACTGGAGCCCCTGCCATATGGATTTGCCTTAACCCATACGCACAGCCGCCAAGTGCCTTGAAAACTCCGGCGTCTCCATCAACGCCTTGCAGCGGGCGAAGCGGCCGTCGGCATAGGCGCGGAAATCGTCGACGGGATTTTCGGTGGCAAGCTGGATCAACCCCCAAAGCGTCCAGAGCAGATCGCACATCGCCTTGTAGATGACGACGCGGCCGCGTTCCGCCGGCCTCGCCTCGCCGCCGAAATAGGCGCGCATCAGCTCTTCGTCCTGGTCCGCATCGAACTTGCCTTCCACACTGAGGTCGCCGAGATCCCAGAGCGGGTCGTTCATCCCCGAATATTCCCAGTCGACGATCCACATCCGCTCGCCCGTATCCAGGAAGTTCTCGCACAGCGGATCGCAGTGGCAGGCGACGAGGGGGAGCGGATGAGCGGCCAGCGCCGAGCGCACGCTGCCGGCCTCGCGCACCACGTCGTGATAGCCGGCAGGCAGGGTGACGTCCTTGGTCGACAGCACCTTGAGGTAATCGTCGATCATCGAAAATAGTTCGAAGCGGAAGGGGAACACCGCACCGGACGCGTGCAGCTTGCGGAAGGCTTCGCCGGCCCGGGCGGGGCTGCCCGGCCTCTCCCTGAATTTCTCCGGCGACATGGTCTGCGCGCCGGCGATGAAGCGCGTCACCATCACGCCGGTATCGGCGTCGGCATGCAGCACTTGCGGGCTGACGCCGGCTTTAGCGGCCTCGCGCGCGGCCACCGCTTCGTTGGCGCGGTTGATGTATTCCGCAGTGCCTTTGCCCGGAATGCGCAGGCAGAGATCGCCGGCCCTGAAGACGAGATTGGTGAGGCCGCCAAGCCGCTCCAGCGGCCCGGTATAGCCGGCAAGCATGGGAATGGCGGCCAGCTTTGCCCGCGCTTCGTCTGTCACCATGCCCGCGCCCCCACGCCGTTATTTCTCACCGCAACGGTTCCACAATTTTCGCCGTTTGGCTATCATCCGATCAAAGGCAACTTGATCAGGCGACACAGCGGCGATGACGGACGGTAAACACTTGGACGCGCTCAGCGCGGCCTACGCAGCCAAACGCCCGGAGGAGGTGGCCGCACTCTATGATCGCTGGTCGCAGACCTATGACGCCGACATGTCTGCCGCCGGTTATCGTCATCCGACGATCTGCCTTGCCCTGCTGGCCCGCCATCTGCCGCGCGGCGCGGCGCCGCTGCTCGATGCAGGCGCGGGCACCGGGCTCATCGGCGAATGGCTCGATATATCAGGCTATCCTGAAGTCGAGGCGCTGGACATCTCGCAAGGCATGCTGGACCAGGCCGCCCGCAAGGGTGTCTATTCCGCGCTGCATTGCCTCGCGCTCGGCGGCACGCTGCCCTTTGCCGACGATGCCTATGCCGGGATCGTCTCGGCCGGTGTCTTCACTTCAGGCCATGTCGGCGTCGAAGGGCTGGATGAGCTGATCCGCATCTGCCGGCCCGGCGGGATCATCGTGCTGACGGTCAAGAACACGCTGTGGGATCAGGGTTTTGCCGCACGCATCGCCGAACTCGAAGCACAAGGCGTCGTCACCCGTGCCGAGGAAACGCGCCCTTACGTCTCGATGCCGGGCGAGGCCGACACCGTGCCCAGCCGGGGCCTCGCTCTGCTAGTGAACTAGGCCTTTACCCTCTCCGCCGTCGGGTCGAACATCGGCTCGAGATGGATCCTGGCCGGCGTCCGCTCCATCGCGACAACCAGCTCGTAGTCGCCCGTGGCGAGGAAATCGTCGCTCACCCCGTCGCCGTTGCGCACATAGCCGTAGCCGATGTTCTTGCCCAGCGTGTAGCCATAGCCGCCGCTGGTCAGATAGCCGACCGGCTCACCATTGCGCAGGATGGTCTCCCGGCCGAGCAGCACGACTTCAGGACTGTCGACCGTGAAGCCGGCAAAGCGCTTCTTCAGCGGCGCGCCGACAACCGTCTCGAGCGCGCGCCGGCCGACGAAATCGGTGTTCTTCCTGAGCTTGACCGCCCAGCCGAGCCCGGCTTCCTGCGGCGTGTCGTTGGGTGTGATGTCGGAACCCCAGGCGCGGTAGCCCTTTTCCAGCCGCAGCGATTCCAGCGCCCGGTAGCCGACCGGGCGGATGCAATGCGTCTTGCCGGCCGCCATCAGCGCGTCGAAGACTTCGCCTGTCGCCGCGATCGGCACATGCAGTTCCCAGCCGAGTTCGCCGACATAGGTGACACGCAGCGCCCGAATCGTGTGGCCGGCAATGGTGACCTCGCGCACATGGCAGAACGGGAACGAAGCGTTCGACACATCGGCATCGGTCACCGCGGCGAGCACGTCGCGCGCCCGCGGACCCATCAGCGACAGCGTGCCGAAATCCTCGGTGACATCGGTCAACTCCGCATCGTGACCCTCGCCTATATGGTCGCTGATCCACGAGGCATCATGCGTGCGGAAGCCGGTGCCTGTGACGATGTAGAATTTCTCCTCGGCCAGCCGCGCCACGGTCAGGTCGGCCTCGATGCCGCCGCGCGTGTTGAGAAGCTGCGTGTAGGTCAACCTTCCGACCGGCTTGCTGACGTCGTTGGCGCAAATCCAGTCGAGCGCCTTGGCCGCGTCGGGTCCGCTCAATTCGTATTTGGCGAAGGACGACTGGTCGAAGATGGCGACCTTCTCGCGTACATGCCGGTGCTCGTCGCCGACCGCTGAAAACCAGTTCTGCCGGCCCATTGAATAGATGTCTCGCGGCTCGACGCCCTCCGGTGCGAACCAGTTCGGCCGCTCCCAGCCGAGCTTCGAGCCGAACACGGCGCGCTGCTGCTTCAGCCTGTCGTAAAGCGGCGAGACGATGCGCGGCCGGCCGCTGGCATACTCCTCGTGCGGGAAGCCGATCGTGTAATGCTTGCCATAGGCTTCCAGCGTCCGCTCGCGCACCCATTGCCGGTCGCGGTGCAGGTTGGAGAAGCGCCTGATGTCGACCACCCACAGGTCGAGCGGCGCCTCGCCGTCCACCACCCATTGCGCCAGCACCCAGCCGGCGCCGCCGCCAGAGGCGATGCCGAAGGCGTTGAAGCCGGCGCCGACGAACATGTTGGCGCATTCTGGTGCCGTGCCGAGGATGAAATTGCCGTCCGGCGTGAAGCTTTCCGGCCCGTTGATCATCTGCTTGACGCCGACGGTTTCCAGCGCCGGCACACGCGCGATCGCCTGTGTCATATGCTGCTCGAAATGGTCGTAGTCGTCGTCGAACAGCCGGAACTCCCAGTCGTTGGGCACGTCGCCGCCGGGGAGATCGGTCGCCCAGGACTGCGGGTTCGGCTCATAGCCGCCCATCACCAGTCCGCCGACCTCCTCCTTGAAATAGGTGCGCCGGTCGGGGTCGCGCAGCGTCGGCGCGTCGGTCGCCAGGCCATCGATCTTCTCGGTGATGATGTATTGGTGCTTCACCGGCTGCAGCGGCACGTTGATGCCGGCCATGGCGCCGACCTGCCGCGCCCATTGTCCGGCGCAGTTCACCACCTTGTCGCAGGCGATGTCGCCTTGATCGGTCTTCACCGCCGTGATGCGGCCGCCCTCCATCTCGAAGCCGGTGACGCGGACATTCTCATAGAGCTTGGCGCCATGCATCCGCGCGCCCTTGGCCAGCGACTGCGTGATGTCGGAGGGGCTGGCCTGTCCGTCTGTCGGCAGCCAGGAGGCGCCGACGAGATCGCCGGTTTCCATCAGCGGCCACATCGCCTTGACCTCGGCCGGGGACAAAAGATGCATGTCCATGCCGAAGCTCTTCGCCGTGGTCGCCAGCCTTTTGTACTCGGTCCAGCGGTCGGCATTGGTGGCGAGCCGCAGGCAGCCGGTCATCTTCCAGCCGGTGGCAAGGCCGGTTTCGGCCTCCAGCCCCTTGTAGAGGTCGACCGAATATTTGAGCACGCGGGTGATCGAGGCGGACGAGCGCAATTGCCCGACCAGGCCGGCGGCGTGCCAGGTCGAGCCCGAGGTCAACTTACCCTGTTCGAGCAGCACGACGTCGGCCTTGTGGTCGCGCGCCAGATGATAGGCCGTCGAGCAGCCGATGATGCCGCCGCCGATGACGACGATGGCGGCCTGGCTGGGCAAGGTCATGATTTCAGGATCCCGTATTTTGTCCGGTAGTTTTCCAGCGCCGCGTCGAGCCGCACCAAATTTTCCTCGGTGTAGGCGACGTAGTCGATGCCGGGCGCGTCGAGATAGAGTTCCGAAACCATGCTCCACATCGCCTCGCGCAACAGCGAGGCGCATTGCATGGCGGCGTGCGAGCGGCGGATCGCCTCGTCCGGCTCCTTCATGAAATAGGCGGTCAGGAAGGCGAAGGATTCCGCGTCGCTCATGCCGGCGTTCGAGGCGACGCCGGCGAGGTCGAACATTGCCGTGTTGAAGCCGGCATATTCGAAATCGATCAGCCACAGCCTGTTGCCGTCGTCGAGAATATTAGCCGGCAATAGATCATTGTGACCGAAGACGATCGGCAGCAATTTCTGCGCCCGCTCCAGTTCGTCGGCCAGCGTCAGCAGACGCGGCAAGTCGTTGCGCTTGCGGCTGTTGCCCTCCTCGAGCGTGCGCGCATAGTCGCGGATGACGTGGAACACCCAGAACATGAAGCCGGCGCCGGAGACATGGTTCGGCATCTCGCGATGGAAGGATCGCAGCAGGGCCGCCACGCGCCCGAGATTGGCGCGCACGTCTTCGGCGAGATAGGTCCTGGCGCCGAGAAACTGCGTCACCAGGATGCCAGGTTCGGAATAGCGCACGGCCGGCGCGAAGCCGGCGGCATGGGCCGCCCGCGCGGTCATCACCTCGCGCTCGCGGAAGACATGGTGGAAGGGATAGTCCTGGCCGAAGCGCACGACATGTTTGCCGGCAGCGTCACTGACCACATAATTGGCGTTGCTCAGGCCGCCGGGGAGGGGGGCGATCTCGATGGCGCCGGTCCAGCACGGCAGGGCGCGGATGCGATCTTCGGCAATCACGGGATCATCCCTGGTTTGCTGGGCTTCGACAAGGCGCCATGGACAGCGCGACGAGAGCGGGGAGAAACGCAAATAATCTCGTCGGTGCGGGACGCCAGGATCGGTATCCCGCACCGCACCGACGAGCCCCTTGGCCAGGATTCTGATCCCGGCATCCGCCCCCGCGGATCTGAAAATTCCTTACCCCAGACGCGTTCAAGACCGCCTGGCCAGTGAGTTGCGGCTCTGCCATCGCCCTCCCGTTGCAGCTCCGAACCCTGCTGATGCGTTAGATTTCACGCCAGGGTTGCCCGGTTGTCAATAAAAAGATGTGACTTTTTTTGGGTGTTTTGCCCGAAAGCAAGGGGCGATATCTTTAAAACTGCTTGAATTACCTTAAAACCGGTCAAAAAGGCGAAGTCCGGGAAACCCAATGGTCCATTCCAAACGCCACGGCGAGATCCTGCGGCTGCTGCAGGAAGAAGGAACCGTCACCATCGCCAGCCTGGCGGATCGGCTGGGTGTTTCGCTGGAAACCGTGCGGCGCGACGTCAAGCCACTCACCAGCGACGGCTCGGTGCTGAAGATGCATGGCGCCGTCGGCCTGCCGTCCATGGTCGGCGAGGCGCCGTTCGAACGGCGCATGCGCGAGAATGCCGATGCCAAGCGCATCATTGCCCGCATGGTCGCCGCCACCATCCGCGACGGGGAATCGGTCATGCTCGACACCGGCACCACCACCTCGTTCCTGGCCCGGGAACTGCTCGGCCACCGGCGCCTGACGGTCGTCACCAATTCGTCCGACATCGCCCGCACGCTGGCCACCATCAACGGCAACAAGGTCTATATGGCCGGCGGCGAATTGCGTAGCGATTCAGGTGCCGCGTTCGGCACTTCGGCCATCGACTTCGTCAGCCGCTTCTCGGTAAGCCATGCCATCATATCCACCGGCGCCGTCGATGCGGTGACGGGCGTCATGGACTATGATCTGGAAGAGGCCGAATTCGCCCGCATGGTGCTGTCGCGTGGCCAGCGCTCAATCGTCATCACCGACCACACCAAGTTCGGCCGCCAGGGCCTGGTCCAGGTCTGCGGCTTCGACGGCTTTTCCGAACTCGCCACCGACCGTTCGCCGCCGCACGATATCACCACTGCGCTGGTGCAGGCCGGCGCGCGGCTCAGCATTGCCGGCGGCGAAGCCGGATTCTAACTGAACACCAGCGATTGGTGGGCGCACACGCCCGCGAAGGTGCCACCCGATACCGCGAAGGCGATGTTGTGCATCGCGCGTGCGGCGTCTCCGGCGGCATAGACGCCGGGAATTGTCGTCTGCTGCCGGTCGTCGACGGATATTACCGGGCCGAGCAAGCCTTCCGTGAAACCGCAGCCGAGCTGCTCGGCCAGCGGGCTCGCCATCGTGTTGCGCGGCGCGGCGAACATCGCCCTGACGCCGGCCGTTCGGCCGCCCTCGAGATGGACGATCAGGCCGCCGGAGCCGTCTTCCCTGAGTTCGCTGACGATCGCGGATTCGAACGTGATAGTCTTGCTTTCAAGGGCGAGCATCTGCCCGGCGTCGGGTTCGATCTGGCCGTTGCCGAACAGCGTGACGTCGCCCCAGTCGGCGATCAACTGCGCCTGATGCATGGACATCGGGCCGGTCGCGAGCACGCCAAGCGGTCCGCCGGAAACCTCGTAGCCGTGGCAATAGGGGCAGTGCAACACCGTCTTGCCCCATTCTCCGGCTAGCCCGGGAACCTCCGGCAGGATGTCGCGCACCCCGGTGGCCAGCACCAGCCGCGCGGCGCCGAATGTCTCGCCACCATCGGTGGTGATCTCGAAATCGCTGCTGCTGTTGGCGACGGCTCTGTCTGCACGGGCATTGACGAGCCTGGCTGTGGGATAGGCCAGCAATTGCCGCCTTGCATCATCGAGGATGGCGCCGGGCGTGCGCCCGTCCTGGCCGAGAAAGCCATGCGAATGCGCGGCGAAACGGTTGCGCGGCCGGCCGGCGTCGATCACCAGCACGTTGCGCCGGGCCCGCGCCGCCTGGATGGCGGCGGACAGGCCGGCAAAGCTGCCGCCGATGACGGCGAGATCATACTGCATGGCTGGAGACTCCAATGAGGTCGTAACGGCGGCGGAAATCGGCGGTCAGGTCGGCCAGCGTGATGCGGCTGAGCTTCTCCGCCAGCAGCTTTTCGGCCGCGACGCGAAAATCGTCGAGCACGGCGATCACCGCTTGCTCGACAAGGCAGCCCGGGCTTTCCGGCTCGGTGCCGAACGGTAGCAGCGTCTCGCCAAGCGCGGCGCTGATCTCGGCCAGCGAGATGTTTTCGGGCGCGCGCCCGAGCAGCCAGCCACCACCATGCCCGCGCGACGAGGTGACGATGCCGGCGTCTCGCAAGCCGGCGATGGTGCGGCGCACCACCACCGGGTTGGTGTGAATGAAGGTGGCAAGCTGCCCGGAGGTCAGCGCGTGCTCTGGCTTCTCGGCCATGTGGACGAGAATGTGCAAGGTGGAGGACAGTCGGCTGTTGCGCTTCATGTAACTTATTTAGTTACGATATCGGCGATGTCAAACACGCCAGCGCAATTTTGTCGTTGAGGCCGGTGTTATGCCGGCAAGGCGCGAAAACTCATCCTGAAGCACGCGCCGCTCGGCTTGCCGTCGAGGATCTCGATGCGCCCACCATGCAACTGCATGATTTCCTGCACCAGGTTGAGCCCGAGCCCGGCGCCGTGATCCTGCGGGCGCAACCGGTAGAAGGGCTCGAAGATGCGTTCGCGCTCGGCTGGCGGCACGCCGTCGCCTTCGTCCCGCACCTCGATGACGGCCGGAGCGGTGACACTGACGGTGATCTTGCCCGTGCGCCCGCCATGCTCGATGGCGTTCTGGACGATGTTGGTCACGGCGCGCTCGATCGCGGTGCGATCGCCGGTGGCGAAAACCGCTTCCCGTTGCGGCTCGAACGACATCTCGTATCCGGCCGAAAACGCCATCGGTGCGAGGTCGACGATAACGCCGCGCGCGATCGCCACGAGATCGACTTTCTCGAACGGCGAGGTCTGCCGGTCGAGGCGTTGCAGGTCGAGCAACTGGTCGGTCAGCGTCGAAAGCCGCGCTGCGTCCTGCAGCAGCCGGGCCCGCTCCGGTGTCGCCGGCAGCGAGGCCAGGCGCGTGTTGAGGATGGCGACCGGCGTTCGGAGTTCATGGGCGGCGTCGGTCAGGAAGCGCTTGTGGCGCTCGTAGCCCTTGTCCAGGCGTGCAAGGGCGGCGTTCACCGCCTTGACCAGCGGCGTGACTTCCTTTGGCACATCCTTCAGTGGCAGTTGCACGCCGCGCTGGTCGATGTCGATGCGTTCGGCTTCGGCGGCGGCATGGCCAAGGCCCGACAGCGCGCCGCGCACCACCCATGGCGTCGCGAACAGCGTGGCCAGCGCCATCAGGCCGGCGAGCGGCAATATGCCTTGTAGGAAGAATTGCGGCGCTTGTCCGAGCAGGCGCAGCAGCGAAAGCCCGCCCTTGGTGCCGGTGAAGATCTGGAGGTCGCCCGCGGCCGTTTCGGTCCAGCGGATCTTCGCATCCGGCGGCGCGCTCTCGCCGATGGAATGGTCGATACGCGCGTCGCTGATGGTGTCCAGCAGTCCGGCGAAAGGCTGGAAGATGGCCGGCACCGTGCCTTCCTGCAGCCGCTGCCCCTGTCTGTCGCGGATGATGAACCAGAGGTCGGGGACTTCGAATCGCAGCTTCGTCAAGTCCGAGGTTTCGCGCAGCACAAGCTTGCCGCCAGCGTCACGCGCGACCGCATCCGCCAGCACGTCCATCGTGCCGTCCTCATAGTCGTGCGGAATGAGGCCGGTGGCGAGCAACGCGCCGAGAATGCCGACGATGATCAGCGTCAGCATCGCGCATTGCAGCAAGGCGATGCGCAGCACCAGGCTCCATTTGAGCGAACGCGGGCGTCTGAGGCTCATCGATCGAGGCTCACGTCGTTTCGCGCAGCAGATAGCCGACGCCGCGAATGCCGTTGATCGTCACCCCGGCATCGGCGTCGGCGAGCTTGCGGCGCAGGCGCGAGACATGGGTGTCGAGCGCATTGGACTGGATCTCGTCGTCGAGGCCGAACACCGCTTCCATCAGCGCCTCGCGCTGCACCATACGGCCGGTGCGCCGCATCAGCGCCTCCAGCACCAGGAGTTCGCGGCGCGGCAGGCTGAGCGGCTCGCCGCGGATCGCAGCCTCGCGGTGTCCGACATCGAGCACCAGATGGCCGGCGCGGATGAATTGCGACTGCATCGGCGCCGGCCGCCTGAGCAAGGCGCGCAAGCGGGCCAGCAATTCCTCGAAGGCGAACGGCTTTGCCAGATAGTCGTCCGCGCCCATGTCCAGCCCATCGACCTTGTCGGACGTGTCGCCCTTGGCCGTCAGCACCAGCACGGGCGTGGTGTTCGCCGCCGAGCGCAATCTCGGCACCAGCGACAGCCCGTCGCCGTCAGGCAACTGGCGGTCGAGCAGGATGGCGTCGTAGCTGTCGACGGCAACGAAGCCTTCCGCCTCAAGCAATGTACCGGCGTGATCGACCACCATGTCGTGGCGCTTCAGCGCGGCACGCAGCGCCGAGACCATCTCGGACTCGTCTTCGACCAGCAAGATACGCATCCACACTCCCCGGCGACGAGCACACCGCATCGGGCGCTACCGCGCCAACATTGCGTGGACATGGCAAAGCCGAACGGCCGGCGGCCGGCAAGCTCTTTCTTTGCGTCCAGGCTATTGCGCAATGTCTATGCAATCCAGCCACGGCAAACAGCGCCGGTCGGCAGGAACCGCCCATGCCGGCGTCAAGGCGTCGGGCCCGACGATGCAACAGGTTCGGGTCCGACGCCGAAACGAAATCAAGCGGCCGCGCCGAATTGGTTGGCGTGCCGTTGTTCCGGATTGAGGTTGGTTATGCCTGCACATGATGCCCTGTCTTTTCTCATGGCGTGGACCGTGGCGCCGTTCAGGGTCGGCTCCGTCACACCGTCCAGTTCCAGCCTGGCGGCCTTGATGACGCGCGACATCGGTCCCGAGACCGGCCCCGTGCTGGAACTCGGTCCCGGAACCGGCCCGTTCACGCGGGCGCTGCTGTCCCGCGGGGTGCAGCAAGAGGATCTGACGCTGATCGAATCCGATCCGGATTTTGCGGCACTTCTCATGCGGCGCTTTCCCACCGCCCGCATTTTCGAGATGGATGCCGCCGGCCTGCGCCATCTGTCGCTGTTTCCCGGGCCGGTGGTTGGCGCCGCCGTCAGCGGACTGCCCTTCCGCTTGATTTCGCCACGCAAGACGCTTGCCATTCTCGAAGGTGTTTTCGCAAACCTTCGCCCGGGTGGGGCGCTCTACCAGTTCACGCTCGGCCGGCGCTGCCCGTTCGACCAGTCGCTGCTCGACCGGCTCGATCTCGAAGTCACGCGGGTCGGCCACACCTTTCGCAATTTCCCGCCGGCGACGGTCTATCGCGTCGCCAGGATCAAGACGCTTGGAACCTATGACTGGCGCTTTGCATGACCGGTCCGTTGTCGGCCATTCTCGGCTTCGGCCTGTTCGGCGTCTTCTGCCTCGCCTTCACCGAGAAGATCCTGCCGATACCGCCGTCCCATGTGCTGCTGCTGTTCCTCGGCATGACGGCGGCGCCGAATGGCGCGGCGCTGCTGGTCCTGCTGGCGGTGACGACGCTAGCCTCCTTCGCCGGCTGCCTTGTCTGGTATGCGGTTGGCCGCCGGATCGGATTTGACCGTGCCGACCACCTGATCGAACAGATCGGCAGATATGTCTTCCTGCGCCCGGCAACCTACCGCAAGCTTGGCCAGGCCTATCGCCGCAATCATGTCCGGGTGTCGCTGTTGGCGCAGTTCATCCCGACGGTGCGCAACTATCTGCCGATCGCGGCCGGCGCGCTTTGTCTGCCGGCGCTGCCCTTCGCGATGGCGACGCTGCTCGGCGCCACCATCTGGAATGCGGGCTTCCTCCTGACCGGCTACCTCTTGCGCGGCAGCGGCCAGGATTCCTTCACGGTGGGCTTGCGCATCATCGTCATTGTCGTGGTGCTGGAGAC
The DNA here is from genome assembly GCF_002294875.1 of Mesorhizobium sp. WSM4312. Taxonomy (NCBI): domain Bacteria; kingdom Pseudomonadati; phylum Pseudomonadota; class Alphaproteobacteria; order Hyphomicrobiales; family Phyllobacteriaceae; genus Mesorhizobium; species Mesorhizobium sp. WSM4312. Next base: position 111,067 of record NZ_NSFU01000003.1, read on the forward strand.
GGCCTTCATGCTTGCATTGCGCTATGGCCCCGCATGGCGGCGGCGCATCAGGCTGGCGCTCGGCTGAGCACCAGTCTCCAGCCATGGGATAAGTTCCGCCGTCGGCTTTCCTTCGCTCGGCCGCCGGTGTTTAGTCCGGCCATGGCCTTCACCATCCGCCAGCTGCAGTTCTTCATCGCCGTCGCCGAACAAGGCACGGTGTCGGGCGCCGCACAGAACCTCTCCATCTCGCAATCGTCCGTCACCGAAGCGATCAAGGAACTCGAAAGCGATCTTGGCGTCGAACTGTTCGAACGCCATCCGCGCGGCCTCAACATCACGCATAAGGGCCACCAGTTCCTGCGCCATGCGACCAAGATCCTGGCCGACGTGTCCGACGCCCGCCGCTCTTTTTCCGGCGAACAGGCCGTGGCTGGAGGGCGGCTGCAGCTTGGCGTCACCTCGCTGGTCGCCGGCTATGTGCTATCGGATCTGCTTTCCCGCTATCGCCGCGCCTATCCGGGCGTCGAGGTCTCGGCCATCGAGGACAATGGCGACTACCTCGAACATCTCCTGATCGGCGGCAAGCTCGATATCGCCGTCATGGTGACCTCCAATCTGCGCGACCGCACGGCGCTGCAATCGGAAATCCTCGAGGTCTCGACCTACCGCCTGTGGCTGCCGCTCGGCCATTCCCTCGTCGGCGCCGACATCATCAGCATTGGCGATATCGCCGGCGAGCCTCTGATCATGCTCACCGTCGACGAGATCGAGGAAAACACGGGAAAACTGCTGGCGGCGATCGGCGCCAAGCCGCATGTCGCCTTCCGCACCCGTTCGGTGGAAGCGGTGCGCAGCCTGGTCGCTACCGGTGCCGGCGTGGCGCTGCTGCCCGACCTCGTCTACCGGCCATGGTCACTGGAAGGCGACCGCATCGAATCGCGCGATATTTCGGGCTCCTTGCCAGTGGTGCAGGTCGGCATGGTCTGGCGCCGCGGTTCCAGCTTGCCGCAGGCGGCGCGCGACTTCATCGGCCTTGCCCAGTCTCAGCGGACGGTCCGGCGCTAGTGGCCTACTCCAGCCTGACGTGGCCAGTCCTACGCTTGCGCCTTGTGACGGAAACCGCCTCCGCCTTGAACGGTGCGAGCGGAGCAACCTCGAAGCGACCGGCACCGGCAAGCCTGACGGCGCGGCGGAACGTCGGACACTCCATCGGCCGGGTGGCCGGACATTTAGCGGCGTGACGCAAAGCCTCTCGGATCGCCGTCAGGCGTTGGATGATTTGGTCCAGTTCGTTCGCCTTGGCATCCAGGCGCCCTCGATCCATTTTCGGCAGGCCGTCGGGCGTTAGTATCGAGGAAATCTCGTCCAGTGCGAATCCACCGGCGCGTCCGAGCGCGATCAAGGCGAGTCGGTCCAGGACGGCAGGGTCGAACAGGCGGCGCTTGCCGCGACGGCCGATCGAGGCGACGAGGCCCCTCTCCTCGTAGTAGCGAAGGGTGGAGGCGGGCACGCCGGTGCGGCGCGACACTTCGGCAATGTCCATATCTTTCATGCTTGACCTCAAGTCGGCTTGAACTCGTAGAGTGCTCGCGACGATCAGCGAGAGCAACACGAAAGCGAGGTCCGTTATGCCGCAATCCGTGCCGCCAAACACACGCCAAGCCGCGCTCTGGAACGATGTCAGCGGAAAGACCTGGGTCGAGATGCAGCCGATCCTCGACGAGATACTGGCGCCGTTCGAGCGGCTGGTGGTCGATGCCGGCTATCCCGGGGAAGGGGGCAATGTCCTGGACATCGGCTGCGGTGCCGGCGCCACGACTCTGGCGATGGCGCGCCACGTGGGCAACGACGGAAAGTGTGTGGGGCTCGACATCTCGCAGCCGCTTGTCGCCCTGGCGACGGAGCGCACGAAGGTGGGAGGGGTAGCAAACGCAAGTTTTGAAGTGGGCGATGCCCAGGCATATGCGTTCGAACCGGGGTACTTCGACGCTGTTATCTCGCGCTTCGGTGTCATGTTCTTCGATGATCCCGTGGCCGCGTTCACCAACATAAGAAAGGCCGCGAGGCGCGGCGGCAAACTCGCCTTTGTTGCCTGGCGCAGTCCGCTCGAGAATGATTTCATGACGACCGCCGTGCGAGCGGCTGCGCCCTTCTTGCCGCCCGCACCCACGCCGGACCCCGATGCGCCGGGTCAGTTTGCCTTTGCCGACGGCGCCAAGGTGAGGCGGATCCTTGAAGCGGGCGGCTGGGCTTCAATCGCAGTCGAACAGGCAGACGTCCCGTGTCGGATCGCCCAACGCAATCTGATGACGTTCGTCACCCGGCTAGGGCCGGTCGGCGCCGCGCTGCGTGAGGTTGACCGGGCGACGGCCGAAAAAATCACCACGGTGTTGCCGGCTGCGTTCGCGCCTTTCGTTGAGGACGGTGAGGCTCGCTTTAACGCCGCCTGCTGGCTGGTGACGGCGCTTGCTTGAAGCGGCGGCCGTCTATCGGAAAAACCGATATCGTCTTTCTGATAAATGAATTTGCGAAACCGGGATTTTCCAAGCACTTTCGGTGTCAGGGACCAAAGCCGCCAGCAGAGCGACATCAAGTCCACAGGACGAACTGATATGTTTTTCAGTCCGCGCGTGATCTGGCGAAAACCGGAGCGGTTTCGGGGGCATGCGCCAAAATGGGAGATCGATGATGAATTCATTTCTGAAGTCGTGCACGGCGCTGACGGTCGCGCTGACCTTCTCCGGTCAGGCCATCGCCCAGGTAAAGGAACTCGGCAAAGGCGAGGGCCAGGTCAACATCGTTGCCTGGCCGGGCTACATCGAGCGCGGCGAGACCGACAAGGGCTATGACTGGGTCACCGCCTTCGAGAAGGAGAGCGGCTGCAAGGTCAACGTCAAGACCGCCAACACGTCGGATGAGATGGTCTCGCTGATGAACGAGGGCGGCTTCGACCTCGTCACGGCTTCGGGTGATGCCTCGCTGCGCCTCGTCGCCGGCAAGCGCGTGCAGCCGATCAACACCGATCTGATCCCGAGCTGGAAGACGGTCGACGACCGGCTGAAGGACGCGCCCTGGTTCACCGTCGACAAGGTGCATTACGGCGTTCCTTACCAGTGGGGACCGAACATCCTGATGTACAACACCGAGGTGTTCAAGGAAGCGCCCAAGAGCTGGAACGTCGTCTTCGAGGAAATGAAGCTGCCGGACGGCAAGTCCAACAAGGGCCGCGTCCAAGCCTATGACGGGCCGATCCACATCGCCGACGCCGCCAACTATCTGATGTTCCACAAGCCGGAACTCGGCATCAAGGATCCCTACGAACTGAACGAGGACCAGTACAAGGCAGCCCTCGAACTGCTGCGCGTCCAGCGCACGCTGGTCGGCCGTTACTGGCATGACGCCGCCATCCAGGTTGACGATTTCCAGAATGAAGGTGTCGTCGCCTCCGGTTCATGGCCGTATCAGGTCAGCACGCTGGTCGCCGCCAAGAAGCCGGTTGCCTCGACCGTGCCGGAAGAAGGCGTCACCGGCTGGGCCGACACCACCATGATGGAAGCCGACGCGGCTCACCCGAACTGCGCCTATATGTGGCTCGAACATTCGCTGTCGCCGAAAGTGCAGGGCGATGTCTCGGCCTGGTTCGGATCGCTCCCCGTGGTTCCTGCCGCCTGCAAGGGCAACGAGCTCTTGACCGACGAAGGCTGCAAGACCAACGGCTACGACAATTTCGACAAGATCAAGTTCTGGAAGACGCCGGTCTCGAAATGCGCCACCCAGAACGACCAGTGCGTGCCTTACTACCGCTGGGTGTCGGACTATATCGGCGTTATCGGCGGACGGTGATTTCGCTTACCCTCCCCCTTGTGGGGAGGGTCGACGCGCAGCGTCGGCGTGGGGGCTGCCCGAAACGTCGGCGCCGTCACCCCTACCCGCGGCTTCGCCGCGACCTCCCCATCGAGGGGGAGGTGGACTGTCGCTCCGGTCCTAATCGGGCGGCAAGAGCCATTTCGACCAAAGACAAACCGGCAACAGACTGAGAGCCCATGACATCAGCCGTCTCCTTTCAGAAAGTCTCGCGCCATTTCGGCAGTGTGCGCGCCGTCGATGCTGTCGATCTCGACATTGTACCGGGCGAGTTCTTCGCCATGCTCGGTCCCTCCGGTTCCGGCAAGACGACATGCCTGCGCCTGATCGCCGGCTTCGAGCAGCCGACTTCGGGTTCGATCTCGATCTTCGGCGAGCGCGCCGAGGGCGTGCCGCCCTATCGCCGCAACGTCAACACGGTGTTCCAGGACTACGCGCTGTTCCCGCATCTCAATGTGCTCGATAACGTTGCCTACGGGCTGATGGTCAAGGGCGTCGGCAAGGCCGGACGGCACAAGGCGGCCGAGGAAGCCCTGTCGCTGGTGCGGCTGCCAGGCTACGGCGCCCGCCGCCCCGGGCAGCTTTCCGGCGGCCAGCGCCAGCGCGTCGCGCTCGCCCGCGCTCTGGTCAACCAGCCCAAGGTACTGCTGCTCGACGAGCCGCTCGGCGCGCTTGACCTGAAGCTGCGCGAGAACATGCAGGAGGAGCTGAAATCGCTGCAGAAGGCGCTCGGCATCACCTTCGTCTTCGTCACCCACGACCAGGGCGAGGCGCTGTCGATGGCCGACCGCGTCGCCGTCTTCAACGACGGCAGGATCATGCAGATCGGCACGCCGGAGGATATTTATCAGCGGCCGAGAACCCGCTTCGTCGCCGATTTCGTCGGCTCCTCCAACGTGCTGCCGCCGGATTTCGTCCAGCGTTATTCCGGTCAGCACTGCTGGGGCAGTCTCCGCCCCGAATCCATTCGCGTCAGCCGCGCCGCAAGCGGCGAAGGTGTCGCCGCCCGCCTCGTCTCGACCAACTATCTCGGCGCTACCACCAGGCTGGCTCTCGATGCCGACGGACTGAAGCTGCACGCCGTGGTCCCGGCTGGCACGGCGCTGCCTGCCGAGGGCGAAGCGGTGGTGCTCACCTTCAATCGCGAGCACCTGCATCTGATGGATGAGCCGGCATGAGCGTCGACGTCACCATGCCGCGCGCCACGGCCCCCGCCATCCTGCCCGGCAGCGGCGGCATGCGCGGCGCGCTGTCGGACCTGTTCTGGCGCCGGCCGCAACTGCTTCTGCTGCTCATGCTTTTGCCGCCGGTGCTGTGGCTCGGCATCGTCTATATCGGCTCGCTCTTCGCGCTGCTGGCACAGAGCTTCTTCTCCATCGACGAGTTTTCCGGCCTCATCAACCGCCAGTTCACGCTGAAGACCTATGGCGACCTGCTGCAGGCCGCCAATCTCGACATCATCCTGCGCACCGTCACCATGGCGGCCTTGGTCACGCTGGCCTCGGCCATCGTCGCCTTTCCGATCGCCTACTATGCCGCGCGCTATGCCCGTGGCCGCTGGAAGGCGCTGTTCTATCTCGGCGTCATGCTGCCGCTGTGGTCGAGCTACCTGGTCAAGATCTATGCCTGGAAGCTGATCCTGGCCAAGGAAGGCATCCTCACCTGGCTCTTCGCCAAGCTGCATTTGCTGTGGCTGCTCGATGCCTGGCTGGCGTTGCCGGTCGTCGGCGGCAACTCGCTGTCGGTGTCGTTCACCGGCACCTTCATCGTCTTCGTCTATGTCTGGCTGCCCTTCATGATCCTGCCCGTGCAGGCGGCGCTCGAGCGCGTGCCGGGCAATCTGGTCGAAGCCTCCTCCGATCTCGGCGCTTCGCCCGGCCAGACCTTCCGCAACGTGCTGTTTCCGCTGGCGCTGCCCGGCATTGTCGCCGGCTCGATCTTCACCTTCTCGCTGACATTGGGCGATTACATCATCCCTCAGATTATTGGCACCTCGCGCCTGTTCATCGGCCAGGCCGTCTATTCGCAGCAAGGCACCGCCGGCAACATCCCGCTTGCAGCCGCCTTCACCGTGGTGCCCATCGTCATCATGGGTTTCTACCTCTGGGGCGCCAAGCGCATGGGGGCTTTCGATGCGCTCTGACCGTGGTCAATCGGCTCCGCTCGGCTTGAGGATCGCTGCCGCCTGCGGCCTGCTCTTCCTGCATTTGCCGATCCTGCTGATCTTCGTCTACGCCTTCACCACCGAGGAGAAGAGTTTCGTCTGGCCGCCGCCGGGGCTGACCACGCAGTGGTTCGCCGTCACATGGAACCGGCCTGACGTGTGGGAAGCGCTGTCGCTGTCGGTGCGCGTCGCCACCATCTCGACGGCGATCGCGCTGGTGCTCGGCACGCTGTGCGCCGCCGCAGTGTCACGGACGAGATTCTTCGGCCGCGAAACCATCTCGCTGCTGGTCATCCTGCCGATCGCGCTGCCCGGCATCATCACCGGCATCGCGCTCCGCTCGGCCTTTTCGCTCGCCGACATTCCTTTCTCGTTCTGGACGATCGTGCTCGGCCACGCCACTTTCTGCGTGGTCGTCGTCTACAACAATGCGGTCGCCCGTTTCCGCCGCACATCCGGTTCGATGATCGAGGCCTCGATGGATCTCGGCGCCGACGGTTTTCAGACCTTCCGCCATGTCGTGCTGCCCAACATCGCCACCGCGCTGCTTGCAGGCGGCATGCTGGCCTTCGCTTTGTCTTTCGACGAAGTCATCGTCACCACCTTCACCGCCGGCCAGCAGCAGACCGTGCCGATCTGGATGCTGGAGGAGCTGATCCGCCCGCGCCAGCGCCCGGTCACCAATGTCGTGGCCATGGTCGTCGTGCTGGTGACGCTGCTGCCCATCCTGTTTGCCTATTACCTCACCCGCGACGGCGACCAGATCGCCGGTTCGGGCAAATAACGTCAGTTCGTAAGGGAGAGACGCCCATGGACACCCAGATGCTGATCGGCTCGAAATTCGAGAACGGCGCCGAGACCGAGGAGCCGATCCTCAATCCGAAGACCGGGGCGACCATTCTCAACCTGCCCGAGGCCAGCCAAGCACAGATCGAGGCGGCGGTGGCGGCCGCCGAACAAGCGTTCGTCCTGTGGTCGCGCACCACGCCGGCGCAGCGCTCTGGTTATCTCCTCAAGATCGCCGACCGCATCGAGGCCGAGGCCAAGGACTTCGCCGCTCTCGAGGCGCTGAACTGCGGCAAGCCGATCAATTCCGTGCTCAATGACGAGATTCCGGCCATCGTCGACTGCTACCGCTTCTTCGCCGGCGCGGTCCGTACGATGCCGGGCGTCGTCGCAGGCGAATATCTGCCCGGCCACACCTCGATGGTGCGACGCGACCCGATCGGCATCGTCGCCTCGATCGCGCCCTGGAACTACCCGCTGATGATGATGGCCTGGAAGCTGGCGCCGGCGATCGGCGGCGGCAACACCGTCGTCTTCAAGCCGTCGGAGCAGACGCCACTGACGACGCTGAAGCTGGCCAGGATCCTGGCCGAAATCCTCCCCGAAGGCGTGGTCAATGTCGTGCTCGGCCGTGGCGACAGCGTCGGCAACGCGCTGATCAACCATCCCAAGGTCAACATGATCTCGATCACCGGCGACGTCGCCACCGGCAAGAAGGTGCTGCAGGCGGCCGCCAAATCGGTCAAGCGCACGCATCTCGAACTCGGCGGCAAGGCCCCGGTCATCGTCTTCGACGACGCCGACCTTGGCGCGGTAGTCAATGGCCTGCGCGCCTTCGGCTACTACAATGCCGGCCAGGACTGCACCGCCGCCTGCCGCATCTATGCCGGCAAGAAGGTCTACGACAAGCTCGTCGCCGACCTCTCTTCCGCCGTCTCGACCATCAGATACAACCAGCCGGACGACACCGAAAACGAGATCGGCCCGCTGATCTCGCGCCGCCAGCGCGACCGCGTGTCGAGCTTCGTCGAACGCGCCTCCGAGCTGAAGCACATCGAGATCACCACCGGCGGCAAGCCGGGCGAGGGCACCGGCTTCTACTATCAGCCGACCGTCGTCGCCGGCGCCTTGCAGGAGGACGAAATCGTGCGTCGCGAAGTGTTCGGCCCGGTCGTCTCGGTCACCCGTTTCACGGAAGTCGACGAGGCGGTCAACTGGGCCAATGACAGCGACTACGGCCTGGCGTCATCGGTTTGGACCAAGGACGTCTCGCGCGCCATGGCGACGGCGGCCCGCCTGCAATATGGCTGCACATGGATCAACACCCATTTCATGCTGACCAACGAGATGCCGCATGGCGGGTTGAAGCAGTCCGGCTACGGCAAGGACATGTCGCTCTATGCACTGGAAGACTATACCGCCGTGCGGCACGTGATGGTGGCGCACGCATAGCGCAGTTTCCCTTCTCCCCCTGCGGGAGAAGGTGGATCGGCGCGCAGCGCCGAGACGGATGAGGGTGTTCCAGCTTGGCGCCAAGTCACCCCTCAGCCGGATTGCCAGCCGAATTGCGAAGGGCAATTCGGGGCAATCCGACCTCTCCCACAAGGGGAACAGGTAGCGGTGCTACTCGACGATACGATAGATGTTCCACAGGCTGGTGCCTGACACGACATAGGGCTCCATTTCCTTGCCCCATTTGGCGTGTGCGTCGATCTTGCTGATCTTGGCGAACATCGCCTCCAACTGGGCCAGGCTTTCGACCTGATGGTGCGACTCGACCGTCGCTTCGCGTGCGCCGATCGATCCGGTCATGATCTGGAACTTCAGCTCGGCGAGGCCGACCTGCGAGCCGATCTCGCGTTCCCATTTCTTCAACAGGTCGAGCACGGTCTGTTTATGCCCGAACTTCGCGTCGATCTGCCATCTAGCGCTGAACATGCTGGTTCCTCCCAAGGTTGAGTTGGCGGCTGCTTGCCTATTCGTCCCAGGCCTGCACGACGGTCTGCCTTGCGATTTGCCCGTTCTTCAGCTCCAGCATCGCGGCGGCGAACACCTTTGTGCCGTCCGGATAGGCGCAGGCCTGGGTGAAGGCCAGGCTGTCGCCGTCGGCGATCGTGGTGTCGACCTTGTGGGTCATCGCCCGGCTGCAGATGTCGTCCCAGAAGGTGGTGATCGCCGCGCGCCCGCGGATCTCGCGCGGCTTGCTCGGCGGGTTGTTGCGGTCGATCACCCGTACCAGCGCGTCGTCGGCATAGAAGCCAGACAGCATCTTGCCATCGCGGCTCTCGATCGCCTTCTTGATCGCCGCGCCATCCACGACTTGAGTCTTGGTCAGCATCTCATCCTCCATGGCCCGCTTTCGGGCGGTTGACGTTCGGAAATCTGCCCGGCGCTTATCGACGGACAGTGCCTTTCACTGCGACTTCGCCTTGACGGCCGCGAAGACGTCGTCGGTCTGCTTCTTGAAAGTGGCGAGATCGACCTGGCTTCCATTGAGCATCGTCGACCAATGGCGCACGATCGCCGCCATCGCGATCGTCTCCTTGATCTCCTCGTCGCTCGCGCCGTTGAGCTTGGCGGCCTCGGTATGGAAATAGATGCAGTACTGGCAGGGTATCTGCGCGGCCACCGCAAGACCTATCAGTTCCTTGGTCTTGCCATCGAGCGCGGTCTTGGGATTGAGCTGCACGCCCTTGATTTCGGCCCAGGCGCCGGCGACCGCCACGTCAGGCAGTGTCTTGAACATGTCGGGCACCGAGCCGAGCGTCGCCTGGATGTCCTTGTAGGCGGCTGTCGCCGATGCATCCTCGGCCTTTGCGGGAGTGATCGTGAACAGCGCGCCAATGCCTGCCGCGATCACAAATGATCTGACGTTCAGTTTTGACTCGAGCATTTCATCCTCCGTTCGCAGTGCCTTCCCGGCGGTATCCGCCTGGCCTGCATGGGGGAATTGATAGCGCTTGGATCGGCGTGCCCGCTTCGCCCGAAAGCGCCATGGCTGTCATGGCCCGTCCGGGCCAGCGTGCCTGGCGGAGAATGCCGCCGCCGCCGCACGCGATGGCAGGTCGAGCTTGAGCAGAATGTTGGCGACGTGACGCTTGACCGTGTGCTCGCTCAGCCTGAGCTCGCCAGCGATCGCCGCATTGCTTTTGCCATCGGCGATCAGGTTCACCACCTCGCTTTCCCGTGCCGTCAACACGGCGGGTTCAGCCGGCTTGGATTTCGAGCGGCAGGCCGGTTCCAGATGCTGCTCCGACGTCGCATGCATCACCGGCAATGGCTCGTCGAGTTCGCCGAGGCTGACACGGCCGGCGTCGACGAAATGCAGGCCGGATCCCACCGCCAGGTCGGCAACCAGCCGGGAGGCCAGAATCTCGCCACGCCCGGCATGGTTCGCCAATTGCATGGTCACGCGTGCCGTCAGTCCGACCGGCGGGCCGCGCGCTTCGATCTCGCCGACATGGACCCCTTGCGCGCTCGCCACGCCGATCTGCTGCGCCGCCTCGCGCAACGCCGCCGCGCAGCGTATGGCGCGCGCCGGCCCGTCGAAGCGCGAAATCATCAATTCACCATGCGTACCCGTCGCGCGTCCGCCATGACGCCCGACCAGCAGCCGCCAGCTCTCCTGAAAGCGCTGACTGCGCTCGTGCCACATGCGATCGCCAAGCTTGGCCGTGTCGTAGATGCGCGTCACCAGCAATGCGGCAAGCACGCGCTCGGTGTCGGCCACCGCCGGCTGGCCGGTCAGAAATTCCTCGATCAGGTCGGCGACGCGGTCGACGTCGCCGGTCCAGATCGGATGGTCGCGCCCGGCGATCTCGACCAGCCGCGCATTCGGGATATTCTTTGCCAGGAAGCGGCTGGCTTCGGGATCGACGCGAACATCGTTGCGGCGATGGATCAGCAGTGTCGGCGCGTTGATCGCGCCGAGGATGTCCCGCACGTCGATCCCGGCATTCATGCGGGCAAGTGCTGCCGCTGCGGTCGGGCTTGCCGACAAGCGCTCGAAGCGCGCCCACCACCGGGTGAAATGCGGGTCGTCGAGCCGGCCCGGCGCGAAGCTGGGCAAGGTGACACCCGTGCCCCATGACGTTTCCGTCGTCTCGATGAAGGCGCCGAGGCGTTCGGGCGACATCACCCATTTGTGGAAATGCGCATAGCCGCCATAGAGCGCCAGCGCCCGCGTCCGTTCCGGATAGGTGGCGGCGAACAGCATTGCCATTGGTGCGCCTTCCGAGGCGCCAAGTAGCGCCGCGCGGCCGCTGCCGGTTGCGTCCATCACCGCGCGCACATCGTCCATGCGGGTTTCGAGGCTGGGCAAGTGATGGACATCGACACGGTCGGAAAGACCGGTGCCGCGCTTGTCGAACAGGATCAGCCGCGAGAATGCCGAAAGCCGCCTCAGGAGCCTTGTATAGCCCTCGTCTTCCCAATGCAGGTCGAGATTGGAAATGAAGCCCGGAACGAAGACAAGATCAAGCGAGCCCTGGCCGACCACCTGATAGGCGATCCGCGCCTCGCCACTGAGGGCATATCGGGTCTCGATCGGCCTCACGAGTTTCTTGCGCCCGGCCTGACGATTTCTGATCGGCAACCATAGCAGAGCCGCGTCGATAGCGGCAGCTCAAACCTTAGTGGAAATGATTATAGGCTCGCGCAGCCGGCTTGCGGCTACTTTTGCGACGCGGCGGCGTCGGCCGGGAAGGGTTTGAGCCCGAGCTTGAGATCGGCCTCGGCTGGCGTGATCGGCCGCTTGATCCTGGCCGATGCCGCCACGACGAGTTCGTCGAAGCCTTCGCCGCTGTCCAGCAGTTCGAAGAACTGCCGCCGCATCCTCGGTTCCCAGAATTTGTTGATGTGCTCGGCGACGCCGGCAACACCTTCCTCGCGCGACTTGGAATGGAAGAAGGCCGCGATCTGGTTGGCCATCCGCACCAGCTTTTCACTGGTGCTCGTGATGTGGTCTTCGTCATGCGACATGCTGGGCAACTCCCAAAACCACCCGATCGGGGTGGGTGAAAACATCGAAATCCTCGCCGCGCACCAGCGCCACCAGCGTCATGCCGGCCTCATCGGCCGTGCGGATGGCAAGCGCGGTCGGCGCCGAGACGGCGATGATGAAGGCCGAGCCGACCGCCGCCGTCTTCTGCACCATTTCGACGGACACGCGCGACGTCACCACAACGGCTCCCGAGGCGCCGTCGATGCCGGCTTTGGCCAACGCGCCTGCGAGCTTGTCCAGCGCATTGTGGCGGCCGACATCCTCGCGCGCCATGACGACGCCCTTGCCAGGAATATAGAAGCCGGCGGCATGTACGGCTCCGGTTTCCTGATGCAGCGGCTGCACCTTCGACAAAAGCTTGACGGAGCGGACGATGTCGTCGGCATCAAGCGTAAGTTTTGACGCACCAACGGCGTCGACGGACCGCATCGCTTCCTCGATGGACTCAATACCGCACAGCCCGCAGCCAACCGGCCCGGCAAGCCTGCGCCGCCGCGCCTCGAAGCGTGTATTGGCCTGATCCTTGAGCCGGATCTGGATATCGATGCCGGCGCCATGATCCTCGACTTCGATCGCCTCGATCTCTTGCGGGTCGGCAATGATGCCTTCCGTCAGCGAGAAGCCGAGCGCGAAATCCTCGAAGTCGGCAGGGCTCGCCATCATCACCGCATGCGTGGTTCCGGCAAAGGAAAACGCCACCGGCGTCTCCTCCGGCACCATGCGGTTGGCAACAGTCGTACTGCTGGCGCGGTGCGCCAGGCGCGATATCTCGGTCGTGGCTTTGCGGCGCGCGGCCACGGCTACTCCGCTGCCTGCAGCGAGGCGATGCGGCGGCTGTTCCTGGCCTGCTCGTCATACTCGCGTTGCCAATCCGACGGGCCGTTCGAGGCGCCGACCTGCACCGCCGTCACCTTGTACTCCGGACAGTTGGTCGCCCAGTCCGAGAAGTCGGTGGTGATGACGTTGGCCTGCGTGTCCGGATGGTGGAAGGTGGTGTAGACCACGCCAGGCGACACACGGTCGGTGATCAGCGCCCGCAGCGTCGTCTCGCCGGAGCGGCTGGTCAGCCGCACCCAGTCGCCATCGCGCAGGCCGCGGTTCTCGGCATCGTGCGGATGGATCTCCAGCCGGTCTTCCGAGTGCCACATGACGTTGTCGGTGCGCCGCGTCTGCGCGCCGACATTGTACTGGCTGAGGATGCGGCCAGTGGTCAAAAGCAGCGGGAAGCGCGGCCCGGTCCTCTCGTCCGTCGCCACATATTCGGTGCGGATGAACTTGCCCTTGCCGCGCACGAAGCCGTCTATGTGCATGATCGGCGTTCCGAGCGGGGCCTTCTCGTTGCACGGCCATTGCACCGATCCGACGCGGTCGAGCAGCTCGAAGGAGACATTGGCGAAGCTCGGCGTCGTCTGGGCGATCTCGTCCATGATCTGCGAGGGATGCGTGTAGTTCCAGTCGAGCCCGATCGCGCGGGCAAGCTCCTGCGTCGCCTCCCAGTCGGCATAGCGCGCCTTCGGTTCCAGCACCTTGCGCACCATGTTGATGCGCCGCTCGGCATTGGTGAAGGTGCCGTCCTTTTCCAGGAAGGTCGAGCCCGGCAGGAAGACATGCGCGTAATTCGCCGTCTCGTTGAGGAAGAGATCGTGCACGACCACGCACTCCATGGCCGCGAGACCGCCCGCGACATGCTTGGTGTCGGGATCGGACTGCAAGATGTCCTCGCCCTGGATGTAGATGCCCTTGAAGGAGCCGTCGACGGCGGCGTCCAGCATGTTGGGAATGCGCAGGCCGGGTTCGTCGTCCAGCTTCACGCCCCAAAGGCTTTCATAGATATCGCGCACGGCTTCGCCGGAGATGTGGCGATAGCCGGGCAGTTCGTGCGGGAAGGAGCCCATGTCGCACGAGCCCTGCACATTGTTCTGGCCACGCAGCGGATTCACGCCGACGCCCGGGCGGCCGATATTGCCGGTGGCCATGGCGAGGTTGGCGATCGCCATCACCGTGGTCGAGCCCTGGCTGTGCTCGGTGACGCCGAGGCCGTAATAGATCGCGCCATTGCCGCCCTTGGCGTAGAGCCGCGCGGCACCCCGGATCAGTTCCGGGTCGACGCCGGAAAGCTTGCCGACGATTTCAGGGCTGTTCTCCGGCAAGGCGACGAAGGAGGCCCAGTCCTGGAACTCCGTCCAGTCGCAGCGTTCGCGGATGAAGGCTTCGTCGAAAAGCCCTTCGGTAACGATGACATGCGCCAGTGACGTCAGCACCGCCACGTTGGTGCCGGGCTTCAGCGGCAGGTGATAGTCGGCGTCGATATGCGCCGACTTGACCATCTCGGTGCGGCGCGGATCGAGCACGATCAGCTTGGCGCCCTGGCGCAGCCGCTTCTTGAGACGCGAGGCGAACACCGGATGGGCGGAAACCGGATTGGCGCCGATGATGACGGCGACGTCGGTGAATTCGACCGAGTCGAAATCCTGCGTGCCGGCCGAGGTGCCGTAGGTCTGGCCGAGCCCGTAGCCGGTCGGCGAATGGCAGACGCGGGCGCAGGTGTCGACATTGTTGTTGCGGAAACCCTGCCGCACCAGCTTCTGCACGAGATAGGTCTCCTCGTTCGTGCAGCGCGAGGAGGTGATGCCGCCGATCGAGGTGCGACCGTACTGATACTGGATCCGGCGGAATTCCTTGGCCGTGTGCGCGATCGCCTCTTCCCAGCTCACTTCGCGCCACGGATCGGAGATCTTCTCGCGGATCATCGGCGACAGGATGCGGTCCTTGTGGGTGGCGTAGCCATAGGCGAAGCGGCCCTTGACGCAGCTGTGGCCGTGGTTCGCCTTGCCGTCCTTGTAGGGCATCATGCGGATGACTTCGTCGTCCTTCACCTCGGCCTTGAACGAGCAGCCGACGCCGCAATAGGCGCAGGTGGTAACGGCCGAGCGTTCCGGCATGCCCTTCTCGAGCACCGTCTTCTCGCGCAGCGCGTCGGTCGGGCAGGCCTGCACGCAGGCTCCGCATGACACGCATTCGGAAGCGATGAAATCCTCATGCATGCCGGCGACCATGCGCGATTCGAAACCGCGGCCCTCGATGGTCAGCGCGAAGGTGCCCTGCACTTCTTCGCACGCCCGCACGCAGCGCGAGCAGACGATGCACTGCGCCGGATCATAGGTGAAATAAGGATTGGATTCGTCGCGGGCAATGTAGTCGACCGCCAGCGAGCCATGGCCGGGCGCCACGCCGTCTTCCTGCTTGACGTGGTTGCGGCCCTCGACGCCGTAGCGGTTCTCGGTCAGACCGACCGACTTAGCCACCGTGTCGAATTCGCTGGCGCCGGTGCCGGCCTTCTCGTTCCAGCCGGTCGGATGGTCGGAGACGTAAAGCTCCATGACGCCGCGGCGGATGGCGTCTAGCCGGTCGGACTGCGTGCGGACCACCATGCCTTCGCCGACCGGCGTCGTGCAGGACGCCGGCGTGCCGCCGCGCCCTTCGATCTCGACCAGGCAGACACGGCACGAGCCGAATGAGTCCAGCATGTCGGTGGCACAGAGCTTCGGGATCTCGACGCCGCCTTCCATAGCGGCGCGCATGATCGAGGTGCCTTCCGGCACCGTGATGCTGCGGCCGTCGACGCT
Organism: Mesorhizobium sp. WSM4312; assembly: GCF_002294875.1. NCBI lineage: Bacteria > Pseudomonadati > Pseudomonadota > Alphaproteobacteria > Hyphomicrobiales > Phyllobacteriaceae > Mesorhizobium > Mesorhizobium sp. WSM4312. Next base: position 126,491 of record NZ_NSFU01000003.1, read on the forward strand.
CAGCGTGACCTGCTTTTGCGCCCGCGATTCCGGGGTTCCGTAGTCGATCTCTTCGACGAGCAATGGGAAGTCGGCCTTGATGTTCATCTGCCAGCTCCTACTCAGCAGCCACGCGCGCTGGCGCGGGCTTGAAATCTTCGGGGAAATGCGTGATCGAACTCATCACCGGGTAAGGCGTGAAGCCGCCCAGCGCGCACAGCGAACCGAACTTCATCGTGTTGCAGAGGTCGGTGACCAAAGCGAGATTCTTTTCCGGCTCGATCCCGGCGGCAAGCCTGTCGATGGTCTCGATGCCGCGCGTCGAGCCGATGCGGCAGGGCGTGCACTTGCCGCAGCTTTCGATGGCGCAGAACTCCATCGCGAAGCGCGCCTGCTTCAGCATGTCGGCCGTGTCGTCGAACACGGTGATGCCGGCATGGCCGATCAACCCGTCGCGCTTGGCGAATTCTTCATAGTCGAACGGCGTGTCGAACAGGGCGCGCGGGAAATAAGCGCCGAGCGGGCCGCCGACCTGTACTGCCTTCACCGGACGGCCAGTGGCCGTGCCGCCGCCAATGTCATCGACGATCTCGCCGAGCGTCAGGCCGAAGGCGGTCTCGAACAGGCCGCCATGCCTGACATTGCCGGCGATCTGGATCGGGATGGTGCCGCGCGAGCGGCCCATTCCGAAATCCTTGTAGAAGGCCGCACCCTTGTCCATGATGATCGGCACCGAGGCCAGGCTGATGACGTTGTTGATCACCGTCGGCTTGCCGAACAGGCCTTGGATGGCCGGCAGCGGCGGCTTGGCGCGCACCACGCCGCGCTTGCCTTCGAGGCTGTTCAACAGCGAGGTTTCCTCGCCGCAGACATAGGCGCCGGCGCCGACGCGGATTTCCATGTCGAAGGCGTTGGGCGAACCCAGTACGTTGACGCCGAGCACGCCGGCCTTGCGGGCGATTTCGACGGCCTTGTTCATTGTCGCCACCGCATGCGGATATTCCGAGCGGATATAGACGAAGCCCTTGGTCGCTCCGGTGGCGATGCCGGCGATCGTCATGCCCTCGATCAGCACGAAGGGGTCGCCCTCCATGATCATGCGGTCGGCGAAAGTCGCGCTGTCGCCCTCGTCGGCGTTGCAGACGATGTATTTGCGCTCGGATGTCGTATCCAGCACCGTCTTCCACTTGATGCCGGTCGGGAAGCCGGCGCCGCCACGGCCACGCAGGCCTGAGTCGGTAACCTGCTTGACGATGTCGGCCGGCGCCATGGCCACGGCGTTCTGCAAACCCTTGAGCCCACCAAGCGATTTGTAGGCGTCGAGCGACAGCGGGTCGTTGATGCCGCAGCGGGCAAAGGTCAGCCGGGTCTGCTTGGCCAGGAACGGGATCTTGTCGGGCGCGCCGAGCCAGCGCTTGTGGTGGCCACCGGTGAGGAAGCCGCTGTCGAACAGGCTCCTGACGTCGGAAGGCTTGACCGGTCCGTAGGCGACACGGCCGTTGGCGGTCGCCACTTCGACCATCGGCTCGAGGAAATAAGCGCCGCGCGAGCCGTTGCGGACGATCTTGGCCTCGATGCCACGCTCGGCGAGTTCCGCGCGAACAGCCATGGCGACCTTCTCGGCGCCGAGCGCCAACGCGCCGGAATCGCCGGGAATGTAGATGCGGGGGATCATGAGCGCACCTCTGCAAGGATCTCGTCGATCTTCTCGCTGTCGAGCCGCCCGATCACCTCGCCGTCGAGCATCGCGGACGGCGAACAGGCGCAAAGCCCGAGGCAATAGACCGGCTCGAGTGTAACCGATCCGTCGCTTGTGGTCTCGTGGAAACCGATGCCCAGCAACTGTTTGATCTTGGCGGCGACGGAATCCGAGCCCATCGACTGGCAGGCTTCCGCCTGGCACAGCTTGAGGACATGCCGCCCGGCCGGCCGGGCACGGAAATCATGGTAGAAGGTGACGACGCCGTGCACCTCGGCCCTGGAGAGATTGAGCCCATCGGCGATAACAGGCAGTGCCGCCTGCGGCACATGGCCGAACTCTTCCTGGATCTCGTGCAGGATCGGCAGCAATGGGCCTTCGAGGCCCTTCATCTCTTGGATAATCGCCGCCGTGCGCGATGCGATCTCGGTACTTGCAGGCTGCATCGTCATGCAGCGCCCTCCCTGGTCGGTGCGCTCTAGCGCTAAGTCGTTACAAAAACAGAGGAAACCAGCGAAATCAATAAAGCTGATCCGTCGCTTGATAGAAATCTTCTATCAAGCACGCTCAGCCGCCATTCTCTACCCTAGTGATGGGCGCGGAAATCGTCTGCCAGCGCCATTGCCTCGTCCAGCAGCGCCTGCACCAGCGGCGTGTGCGGCTCACGCGGCGCGGCCACCAGGCCGACCGTGTGGCTGGCGTCGGGCTCGACGATCGGAATGGCCCGGATCGGCTCTGAAAAGCCGAATGTTTCCGCAAGGTTGAGCGGCATGACCGACGACCATTTGCCGGTGTGGATGTGCGAGAACAGCACGATCATCGAATTGGATTCAAGCGTCGGCCGCACCTCCACGCCGGCCTCGGCCAGATGCTGGTCGATGATGCGGCGGTTCTGCATGTCCGGCGTCAGCAGGCACAGCGGCAACCGGCTGATCTCGGCCCATGTCACTTTGTCGCGGTCAAAATAGGGGTTTCCGACCGCCGTGATCAGCTGATAGCGCTCGTCATACAGCGGCACGCTGGTTACCCGCCCGAGCGGCTCATTGTCGAGATAGGTGATACCGGCGTCGATGTCGAAATTGCCGAGCAGCGACAAGACTTCGATCGAGGTGCGCGACAGCACCGAAAAGGTGACGCCCGGGTGCTTTTCGCGAAACGGCGTCGTCAGCCGCGCCACCATGGCGAGTGCGGTCGGGATGGCGGCAATGCGGATGCGTCCGGAAAGGCCGTGGCGCGCCGCGCGCATCTCCTCGCGCATGCTCCTTGAATCACCGACGATGCGGCGCGCCCAGACCAGCACCTGCTTGCCTTCCGGCGTCAGCCCCTGGAACCGCGACCCGCGATTGACCAGCATGACGCCGAGTTGCCCCTCCAATTGCTTGATACCGGCCGACAAGGTCGGCTGGGTGACCCCACAGGCCTCAGCCGCCCGGCCGAAATGCTCTTCCTTGGCCAATGCGATGAAGAATTCGAGTTTGTCGATCATGCCATCCTTCCGGTCGTCATGCGCAGGCTCGGGGAAATTCGCCTTTGCCGCAAGCGCCATGCGTAATCGTTCCGCATCCACATCTTTCAGCCGGCTTACTGTTTCCTGCGGCGTCGTGCGGCGCTATGTCAATGAAACGGTCGTGAACCGGGCGCGACGGGAGACTGACATGCTGGGCTGGTTCCGCAAGCTGCTGCCGCGCGAAGATCGTTTCTTCGAGCTGTTCGAGCGGCATTCCCGCACGGTGGTCGGCGGCGCGGAAGCGCTGCAGCAACTGCTTCAGGGCAAGGACATCGATCGCTGGTGCCAGAAGATCGTCGATCTCGAGGACGAGGCCGATCATATCACCGCGGAGGTCCTGCTTGCCGTGCGGCGCTCTTTCATAACGCCTTTCGATCGCGGCGACATCAAGGATCTGATCCAGTCGATGGATGACGCCATCGACATGATGCACAAGACCGTCAAGACGGTGAGGCTGTTCGAGAAGCGGGAGTTCGATCCGCTGATGCAGGAAATGGGCGCCGTCATCGTCGCCGCCGCCCGGCTGGTCGCCGAAGCAATCCCGTTGCTTGCCAAGGTCGGCGCCAACAGTGCACGCCTCAACGCTATTGCCGAGGAGGTAATGCGCGCCGAAGGCCGGGCCGACGATTTGCATGAGCAGGGCCTGAAGGATCTGTTCAGGCGCCATGGCCGCGATGACGCGATGGCCTATCTGATCGGCAGCGAGATCTATGGCCAGCTGGAGAAGGTGGTCGACCGTTTCGAGGACGTTGCCAACGAGATCAGCGGCATCGTCATCGAGAACGTCTAGACGATGGATGCCGCGATCGCTTTCCCCCTGCTGGCCGGCCTCGTCGCCGTCGCGCTGTTCTTCGATTTTCTCAATGGCCTGCACGATGCGGCCAATTCCATCGCCACCATCGTCTCCACACGCGTGCTCAGGCCGCACTATGCCGTGCTGTGGGCGGCCTTCTTCAACTTCATCGCCTTCATCTTCTTCGGCCTTCATGTCGCCGAGACTGTCGGGAAAGGCATCGTCGACGTCAGCATCGTCACGCCGGCGGTGATCTTCTCGGCCCTCGTTGGCGCCATCGTCTGGAACATCGTCACCTGGATCGCCGGCATTCCCTCGAGCAGTTCGCACGCGCTGATCGGCGGGCTGGTCGGTGCCGGCGTTGCGAAGGGGGGCATCGGCGCCATCGTCTGGTCTGGACTTGGCAAGACGGTCGCCGCGATCGTGCTCTCGCCGGCGACTGGTTTTGTCCTGGCGCTCGTCCTGGTCCTGGTGGTTTCGTGGCTGTTCGTACGCCAGACGCCGTTCGCCGTCGACAGCACCTTTCGCGTCCTGCAGTTCTTCTCCGCTTCGCTCTATTCGCTCGGCCATGGCGGCAACGATGCGCAGAAGACCATGGGCATCATCGCCGTGCTGCTCTATTCGCAAGGCATGCTCGGCGAGAAATTCTACGTGCCGCTCTGGGTCGTCCTGACCTGCCAGTCGGCGCTGGCGCTTGGCACCCTATTGGGCGGCTGGCGGATCGTCCACACAATGGGTTCGAAGATTACCCGGCTCAATCCGATGCAGGGCTTCTGCGCTGAAACCGGCGGCGCCATAACGCTGTTCGCCGCCACCTGGCTCGGCGTTCCCGTATCGACCACGCATACGATTACCGGCGCCATCATCGGCGTCGGCGCCGCCCGCCGTGTCTCGGCGGTGCGCTGGGGCATCGCCGGCAACATCGTCATTGCCTGGATCGTCACCTTGCCGGCGACGGCGGCGATTTCGGCTTTTACTTATTTCGTCACAAGCCTGGCAGGCTGACGCGGAGCGCCGAAGCCTATTTGTCGACGAGGTTCAGGATGTTGCCGTCCGGGTCCTTGAACCAGGCGACCTTCATGTCCTGGCCGACATGGATGTCGCCCTTGATCGTCAGGCCGGGCATTTCGTAATGCTCGAAGACAACGCCTTTCGATTTCAATGATTTGACGACAGTCTCGATCCGATCGCCCACCGTCCACGTCACCGCCGTCGCCTTGTTGGTACCTGCGAATTGGGAATGGTAGACATTGATGAGCGTGTCGCCGCTTTTGTAGACGACAAGCTCGCCGCCCATGTCGTCGACCTGCTTGAGGCCCAGCGTGCCTTCATAGAAGGCCTTTGCCTTTGCCAGGTCCCTGACGGCCAGATTGGCCGTTGCGTTGCTGTTTTCGAGCATGACCGTCTCCTTCCTGGATTGTCGTGTCCTCGCTCAGGCAAACGAAATAGGGCACGCGGCCCGTTTGGCCATCGGCAATCGGCCGGAAGCGTCATCCGGCAAGAAACCGACAGCATCGGTCGTTTTCCGTGGCACGCCAGGCAAGCCTTTGCGTCACGGCTTGGTTCTCGCTGGAAACTGCACTATCTGGATTGCCAAACGCCGAGGAAAGATCATGTCCGTCACCAAGGAAATCGTCATCGAGCGCCTGAAGACGGTCAACGGGCCGGACTTCACAGGCAACATCGTCGATCTCGGCATGGTTTCCGAGATTTTCATCGCCGATTCGAAAGTCTTCTTCTCGATCACCGTTCCCGCCGCCAGGGCGCAGGAAATGGAACCGCTGCGTGCCGCCGCGGAGCGCGTGGTCAAGGCAATTCCAGGGGTTGCCGGCGCCGTGGTGGCGCTGACTGCAGAGAAAAAAGGCGGCGGCATGGAGGCGCCGGTGCCAGCGCGCCCCGCGGCCCGACCGGCACCACCCGCCGCTCCGCGCCCCGCGCCGCATGCTCCCGCGTCGCAAAATTCGGGCAAGCGCGGCGTGCCCGGTATCGAGGCGATCATCGCGGTTGCTTCCGGCAAGGGCGGCGTCGGCAAATCGACCACCGCAGTCAATCTGGCGCTTGGCCTTGCCGCCAACGGCTTGCGGGTCGGCGTGCTCGATGCCGACATCTACGGCCCGTCCATGCCGAAGCTGCTCAACATTCATGGCCGGCCGCAGACGGTTGACGGCAAGATCCTGAAGCCGATGGAGAATTACGGCCTCAAGGTGATGTCGATGGGCTTCCTCGTCGATGAGGAGACGCCGATGATCTGGCGCGGGCCGATGGTGATGTCGGCGCTGACGCAGATGCTGCGCGAGGTCGAATGGGGCCGGCTCGACGTGCTTGTCGTCGACATGCCGCCTGGAACCGGCGACGCGCAGCTGACCATGGCGCAGCAGGTGCCGCTGGCCGGAGCCGTCATTGTCTCGACGCCGCAGGACCTGGCGCTGATCGATGCCCGCAAGGGGCTGAACATGTTCAAGAAGGTCGACGTACCGCTGCTCGGCATCGTCGAGAACATGAGCTATTTCATCGCGCCCGATACCGGCAAGCGGTATGACATTTTCGGCCATGGCGGCGCGCGCCGCGAGGCCGAACGCCTCGGCGTCACCTTCCTCGGCGAGGTGCCGCTGGAAATGGGCATCCGCGAAAGCTCGGATGCCGGGGCGCCAGTGGTTGTCTCGAAGCCCGATGGCGCCGAAGCGAAAACCTATCGCGACATCGCCGCCAAGGTCTGGGACAGGGTCAATGAAGAACGCGGCGCGGCCGAAGCGGCGGTGCCGAGCATCGTCTTCGAGTGACCTCTTTTTGGTTTTGACGCAAATCCCAAGGGAAAGCCCTACGCGCTTTTCCCGGGAAAACCGTTTCACACTTTTCCTGGCATTGCTCTGGCGGGAGGGTCAGCCGCCGACCTTCTCGCCAAAGCTCGAAAAGAACTGCCCGGCCAGTTTCTTCGACGTCGATTCGATCAGCCGGCTGCCGAGCTGGGCAATCTTGCCGCCGACATCGGCCTTGGCCGCGTATTTGAGCACCGTGGCATCCGGCCCATCCTCGTTCAGCGTCACGTCGGCGCCGCCCTTGGCGAAGCCGGCAATGCCGCCCTTGCCTTCGCCCTGGATGGTGTAGGAATGCGGCGGCTTGAGATTTTTCAGCGTCACTTCGCCGTTGAAGGTCGCCTTGATAGGCCCGATCTTCAGCACCACCGTCGCGGCCATCTCGGTCGGCGACTTCATGTCGAGGCTCTGGCAGCCGGGAATGGTCGCCTTCAAAACCTCGGGATCGTTCAGCGCTTCCCAGACTTTTTGCAGGGGTGCGGCAATGCGTTCCTCGCCTTCGATCACCAAAGCCATCAAGAACCTCCCGGAAACAATGGTTCGAAGCCCTAGCGCAGAGGCGCTGTTGTGTCTATCGCACCAAAGTGCGGGTTGGGAACGCGCGTGCCCCTTGCTTGCATTGACGCGTTGTCATATCGATTTGTCATACAAATACGGAGACCGTGATGGCCGGCGCCCCCACCAAGAAGAAAAAATTCCGCTCGCAGGAGTGGTTCGACAACCCCGACAACCCCGGCATGACGGCGCTCTATCTCGAGCGCTACCTGAATTATGGGCTGACGCGTGCCGAACTGATGTCGGGCAAGCCGCTGATCGGCATCGCCCAGACCGGCTCGGATCTGTCGCCGTGCAACCGCCACCATATCGAGCTCGCCAAGCGCGTGCGCGAAGGCATTGTCTCGATGGGCGGCATCCCGTTCGAATTCCCGTGCCATCCGATCCAGGAGACCGGCAAGCGCCCGACCGCGGCCCTTGACCGCAACCTTGCCTATCTCAGCCTCGTCGAGGTGCTCTACGGCTACCCGCTCGACGGCGTCGTGCTGACCATCGGTTGCGACAAGACGACGCCGGCGCTGCTGATGGCAGCGGCCACCGTCAACATCCCGGCCATCGCGCTGTCGGTCGGTCCTATGCTCAACGGCTGGCACAAGGGCAAGCGCACCGGCTCCGGCACCATCGTCTGGGAATCGCGCCAGCGCCTGTCGGCTGGCGAGATCGACTATGATGAGTTCATGGATATCGTTGCCTCCTCGGCGCCCTCCACCGGTTACTGCAACACGATGGGCACCGCCACCACGATGAATTCGCTGGCCGAGGCGCTCGGCATGCAATTGCCGGGTTCGGCCGCTATTCCCGCCCCCTATCGCGAGCGCGGCCAGATTTCCTATGAGACCGGAAAACGCATTGTCGAGATGGTGCATGAGGATTTGAAGCCGTCCGACATCATGACGAGAGAGGCTTTCGAGAACGCCATTGTCGTCAATTCGGCCATTGGCGGCTCGACCAACGCGCCTATCCATCTCAACGCCATCGCCCGCCACCTCGGCGTCAAGCTCGACAATGACGACTGGCAGACGGTCGGCCTCAATGTGCCGCTGCTGGTTAATTTGCAGCCGACGGGCGAATATCTGGGCGAGGATTACCATCATGCCGGCGGCGTGCCGGCGGTTATCGCCGAACTGATGAAGGGCGGGCTGTTGCCGCACCCCGGCGCGCGCACGGTCAACGGCAAGTCGATCGGTGAGAATAGCGAGGGCGTCGCCAACGAAAACACCGACGTCATCCGCAGCGTCGACAAGCCGCTGAAGGTCAATGCCGGCTTCATCAACCTCAGCGGCAATCTGTTCGATTCGGCGATCATGAAGACCAGCGGCATCTCGCCAGAATTCCGGGAGCGCTACCTCTCCAATCCGAAGGACCCGGAAGCCTTCGAAGGCAACGCCATGGTCTTTGACGGGCCGGAGGATTACCACGCCCGCATCGACGATCCGGCGCAAGGCATCGACGAGCACACGATCCTGTTCATGCGCGGCGCCGGCCCGGTCGGCTATCCCGGCGGTGCCGAGGTCGTCAACATGCAGCCGCCGGCATACCTCATCAAGAAGGGCATTCATGCGCTGGCCTGTATCGGCGACGGTCGCCAGTCGGGCACGTCGGGCTCGCCGTCGATCCTCAACGCCTCGCCGGAAGCCGCCATTGGCGGCGGGCTGGCGCTGCTCAAGACAGGCGACCGTGTCCGCATCGACCTGAACAAGGGCACCGCCAACATTCTGGTCAGCGACGAAGAGATCGCCAAGCGGCGCGCGGCGCTGCAGGGCAATGGCGGCTACCACTATCCGCAGCACCAGACGCCATGGCAGGAAATCCAGCGCGGCATGGTCGACCAGTTCGACCAGGGCATGGTGCTGAAGCCGGCGGTGAAATACCAGGATGTCGCTCACACGAAGGGCATTCCGCGGGACAACCATTGAGCACATCGCGGTGCTCATGCGGCGGCTTGATCCCGGTCAAGCCGTCGCTGATGGCTGGATTGTCTTAGCCCCTTGCTGGAAAATGGCTGATGATTGCTTGCCGGATGCCGTGCTGAGACCGGATATCGATGCCGTCGTCCAGCACATTTCGGGCATTTGTCTTACTGCTCCTCCGGCGGCTTGATGTGCCGAAGGCTCCAAAGCAGGGCAAAATCATAGATGATCTTGAGGACGCCGCAGATGATCAAAGGCCATGCCTCGTAGCCGGCTTCGAAGAGCGCGCCGGCAATGGCTGGGCTCGCGGCCGCCGCGAGGCTTCTCGGAACTGAGGTCACGCTTGCGGCCGCCGGCCGTTCCGGTGGTGTGACGACTGCCATCACGTAGGAGGATCGCGTCGGGACATCCATTTGGGAGAGCGCGGCACGTATCAGCAGCAGCAAGAGCGCCAGCTGGAGATTTGGCACGATCGCCGCCAGGATCAGGCAAACGCTCGAAGGGGCATGCGTGAACACCATGGTGTTGATGAGGCCGAAGCGCTCGGACAGTCGCGCCGCCGCCGGCAGTGAGAACGCGGAAAGTAGTCCAGTGCAGAAGAAGAACAATCCCGCGGCCGAAAGCGATAGCCCGAACTTATCGAACAGCCAGAGAGCGACAAGCGACTGCACGGCAAATCCTCCGGCAAAAGCGTCGATGCTGAACAAGGCCGCCATCTTGTAGACGATACCGCGAGACTGCCCGAGCGCAGCCGCCGGCTTGCCTTCCATCTTCTTCGTTTCGACGGGAACGCGCAGATAAAGCGCGCCGCCCGCGACGCCGAGAACCGCGTAAAATACGAACATTGCTCTGAGGGCCGCGAGGCGCGTCACTCCGAAATCGCTCAGAAGATCGGGGCTGGCCGAAGCGAGTGCACCTGCCGCTGCAGCGAGCGCCCCGATAAGGCCGTAGCGCGCAAACATCCTCGTGCGGGTTTTGTCCAACACCAAACCTGCAAGAACCGCATGTTCGAGCGGTACAAAAATGCTGACGCTGCCCGCGGACGGATTGATTGTTCCAACAAAGGCGACGAGCATAACAACAGCCGTCGTGCTGGAAGACGCGAATAGGAGGCCGGTCGCGGTCATCAAGGCCGCCGCTCCGATCAACAATCGACGTAGGTTGGTTCGGACACCAAGAAACCCGATACCAAGAGTGATCAAGGCTGATCCCAGGAGGGCAAGCGTGGCGACCACCCCGATCTCGAATGCGCCAAGCCCGAGCATCGCCAGGTAGACCGGCAACAGCACGGCCACGAACCCGTCCCCGAAGTCGCGGAGCGCGCGTGCGGCATAAAGGTAGACCGTCGGCGGCCGCTCCCCGGTTTTGCTCTGCTCGTTGGTTTCGCGAAGACCTGTGACCACCAATAACTCCCCGCTGGTCAGGCGATCCCTTCAGGGACAAAGAATATCGCCTGTCATCGCTGTCCACCGAGCAGCGGCCCGGCCAGTCGAGGGACCTCGGCAGGCGCATAACGCTCGGTCAAAACGCCGATATGCAGCAAGGCCCCTCAACTCTTCCTGACATCGACTTGGTCCAACGCACATGACGTTCTCCGGGTTGTTGCCCCCGATGGCGATAGGTCGTGAACTCCGCCTTTTGCGACCCCACGAGCAGAGTTTCGGCCCGCAGGCTTCCGGGGCGGCCTCCTTAAGCCGCAGTCGGCTTCGTTGCTGGCGGCCAGCTATGCGTCTCTGACTTGCGCCGTGAGGCCCAGGCGTAGAGCGCGTCGTAGATGACAAAGCCGTGCTTCAGCACCTCATGGTCATCGGGCGTCACGTCCCGCAAGCCCATCGAAATCGCCAGCAGTCCAGCCGATTGTGGGGTGAGGTCATGTCGATCAGTGTCGGCGCCGCGCACGATCGCGGCGATCGTAACGATCGCAGCATCGCGATCGAGGCCGTATTTCGAAACGAAGGTGTCGAAGCTGCAGCCTTCGCCAACATGCGTGAATTCGACGCCTGGCACATCGTAGGGTGTTGCCCCGGTCTCCTTGGCAACCCGCATCACTTCGGCGGGTGGTACGAACAGAAATTCCGGTTCCTTGTCGATGAAGCGGGCAATCAGCCAGGGACAGGCAATGCGATCGATAACCGGACGTTCGCGCGTGACCCATTTCATGACTTTACCTCCCTTTGGTGAGTGAGCGGGACCGTTGGCGCGCCTATGGCGTGCCAAGCGGCGATGCCGCCGGAGAGCATCAGTGCATTGAAGCCGCGACGGCGAAGTTCGGCGACGGCATCGCCACTGACCTGGAAGCCATAGACGCAGTAGACGACGATCGGCTTGTCCTTGGGTAGCTCGCCGGCCCAATCGGCGATCGTCTCTGGAGCGCGGATCAACGCGCCTGGCAGCATGTCGCTGCGTTTCGCCAAATCTTCGGCGAGGCAGACGTCAAGCACGACGATATCCTCACGGCGCTCGATACAGCCGCGCAAATCCTCCGGGGCGACTATATGATCGTTTGCAGCAGCAGTGGTCGCGCCGCCTTGCTTCCTGGTCACGCGCCGGTAGCGCTCGCCGACTCGCCCCCAATGGATGTTCTTCATGAAGGCGTCGACATAGGCGCCCGCCCTGGCGCCGAAATCGAGATGATAGGCGTGCTCGTACATGTCGAGCGCCAGGATTGGCATACCGCCAGCCAGACAGTTGGTGTGATCCGCAGCCCATTGGATCGTCAGCCGGCCATGGCGCTCGGACCAGGTGAGCAGCGTCCAGCCCGAGCCGCCGGCTTGAGCCTTGGCGCACGCCGTGAACTGGGTGCGCCAGGCAGCAACGCTGCCAAAGTCGCGCTCCAAGGTGGAGGCCAGATCGCCCGCCGCATCTCCCGAACCGCCAAGGCCGTCGAAATAGATCTCATGCAGGATCGCCGAGTTGGCCGCGACCAACTCCTCCCGTTTCAACCCGTTGATCTCGAATACCGACGCCGCTCCCCAATCGAGCCCATCGAGGCGACGCTCGATTGCGTTCAGGCGCCGGACCGCGCCGCCGTAATTGTTTTCGTAATGACTTGCCAATAGCCGTTCAGAAAGCCCGTCGAGACGGGGCGGCTTGAGGGGCAACGGCATGATCTGGTGCTGCATCATATCCTCGCTCGGCGGTACGCAACGTCAGTGAGGAGGCGAACGCTACGCCCGAATCTAAAATGATACAAGTGTTGCTTTTTCGATATCTGATGATACGGTATCCCTATGAATGAAGGCGGAATATCAGCGGAGCAGCGTTGGCTGCTCCTGATCCATCAGCTGCCCAGCAAGCCGGCTTATTTCAGGGTCAAGATCTGGCGGCGACTGCAAGGTATTGGGGCGGTGGCCGTAAAGAGCACGGTCTACGCGCTGCCCTCGAATGCCGAGACGCAAGAGGATTTCGAATGGCTTCTGAAAGAGATCGTCGAGGGCGGCGGCGAGGCCATGGTCTGCGAAGCGCGCCTTGTAGATGGTCTGTCGGATCCTCAGGCACGGGCGCTGTTCGATACCGCGAGAGATGCCGACTACGAGGAGATTGCCAGGGATACCAGATCGCTTGCCGCGAAGCTCGAAACGGCCATCACGCCGGAGGAACGGGCCGAGGCACGGACGCAGATTGGCCGCCTGCGCAAAAGGCTCAAGGATGTCGTCACCATCGATTTCTTCGGCGCCAATAGTCGCCTGCCGGTGGAGGGCCTGATTGCGGGAGTGGAGGCCCAACTGACGGAGGACAAGAAAATGACCGAAGGGCCGGCCAACACCGATGCAGGGACGCTTGCCGATCTCAAGGGGCGGACCTGGGTCACGCGCGAAGGTGTCTACGTCGATCGCATAGCCTGCAGTTGGCTGATCAGTCGATTTATCGATCCAGCGGCTGTGATCCGTTTCGTGTCGGGCAAAGGTTACGTCCCGAACCCGGGGGAGCTGCGTTTCGACATGTTCGAAGGCGAGTTCACGCACGAGGGTGATCGTTGCAGCTTCGAAGTGTTACTGGCTCGCGCGGGTCTCACCGATCCCGCCCTGCAGGCGATCGGGGAGATCGTCCACGATATCGATCTAAAGGACGCCAAGTTCGCACGCGAAGAGGCAACAGGCATTGCCAGTCTGATCGCGGGGATCGCCATGGCCAATCAGGACGATGAGCAACGCGTCGCCCAGGGCGCTCCCGTCTTCGACAATCTCTATCAATATTTCCGCAACAAGCGCGGGTAACAAACGGGGACGAGCCGATGAACAAGGCCGAGAGCATCAAGGCGACGCCGGCGGGACCTTCCGGAACGCCGGCTCATGGCATTCCGTTCGGCGAAGCCGTCCGCGTTTGGGCGCGGGTCGCGGCACTGAGCTTTGGCGGGCCGGCGGGGCAGATTGCAGTGATGCACCGTATCCTCGTCGAGGAGAAACGCTGGATCGGCGAGACGCGGTTCCTGCATGCGCTGAACTACTGCATGCTGCTGCCAGGCCCCGAGGCTCAGCAACTCGCGATCTATATCGGCTGGCTGCTGCACAAGACCAAAGGCGGGCTCGTCGCTGGTATCCTGTTCGTGCTGCCGGGCGTCGTCGCCATCATGGCACTGAGCTGGATCTATGCCATCTTCGGCAATGTCGGCGCGGTCCAGGCTCTGTTCTTCGGATTGAAAGCCGCCGTGCTGGCCATCGTGCTTGAGGCTGTGGTGCGGATCGGCAAGCGGGCCCTCAGGAACAACGTCATGGTGGCGCTGGCCGCCGCCGCCTTTGTCGCGATCTTCTTCTTCCGCCTGCCATTCCCGCTGATCATCCTCACAGCCGCAGTGATTGGGTATATCGGCGGTCGGGCCGGATTGGCGCCGTTCATGGCCGGCAACGGGCATGGCAAGGTCGGCGGCAAGCAGGTTGCCGATGCCGATACAGCTCTGGGCGAAGACACACCGGCTCATGCGAGGCCGACCCTTGGCTGGTCGCTCAAAATCGCCGCCGTGTTTCTGGTGCTATGGTTCACGCCCGTCCTCGGCCTGTTGGCCTTGTTCGGGCCCGGGAATGTCTTTACCGACATAGCCATCTTCTTTTCGAAAATGGCAGTGGTGACCTTCGGTGGCGCCTATGCGGTGCTCGCCTATGTCGCGCAGCAGGCCGTAACGACCTATGGCTGGCTCAAGCCTGGCGAGATGCTCGATGGTCTCGGCATGGCCGAGACCACGCCTGGCCCGTTGATCATGGTCACGCAGTTCGTCGGTTTCATGGGTGCGTTTCGCGCGCCTGGCACGCTTCATCCGCTCGTTGCCGGGACCCTGGGTGGGCTGTTGACGACATGGGTCACCTTTACGCCGTGCTTTCTCTGGATCTTTCTCGGCGCCCCCTACATCGAGAACTTGCGAAGCAACAAGGCTTTGTCCGCCGCGCTCGCGACGATCACCGCTGCTGTCGTCGGGGTGATCCTGAACCTAGCGGTGTGGTTTGGGCTCCACGTGCTGTTTCGCGAGCTGCATGAAAGGCAAGGATTCGGCATGAACGTCGACGTGCCGGTGCTGAGTTCAATCAACATCCCCTCGCTGGTCCTGACGATTGGCGCATTGCTGGCCGTATTCCGCTTCAAGGTTGGCATGCTGCCGGTGTTGGCAGTCTGCTCGGTGCTCGGCGTGCTCTATGGCTTCGCCACCGGCGGGATATAGGCGGAGCGATCTCAACTGCGCCGTAAGTTTGGCCCGTGCCGTTCGCTGACTTTGTATTCCTTTGGCCAACCACCTAAGTGGTTGCAAACGGATTGGAACATCATGGCGCAACGACGTTCTTCCCTCGGCTTTCTCGGCATGTTCGGCCGCTCGGGTGATCTGAGGCAGCTCGATACCGCATTGCGCGGCGCCGACCTGCATCCCGCCCTCGTGCCGGAGGGCGTGAAGCTCACAATCGTCAATCTGATGAAGGATCGCTGGCCCGACGAGCCACCGCCACAGGCCTATCCGGACGTGGCGCGGCTGTTCAGCTATTGCATCGCCGGTCCGGAAACCTTCGAAAGCTCGCATGGCTTGCAGCAGCGGCAGGACGTCGAACGCCGGATCGAGGCCGCGGTGGAAGCCGGCGACAGTTTCGACGCCCAGATCGTGCTGATGGCCCTGCACGCCAAGCTGATCAATGCGGAGGTCGTCGAGCGCTTTGGGCTGGGCGCCGACTAGGGCATTGATATTCAGGCGATGATGCCGGTCCGCAAACCGGCTATCCACCCATATTGGCGCGCGGCAGCTTGATCATGTCGCCGAAGCGGGCGCGCAGTTTGTCGTCGAGCAGTTTTGCGACATGGCGCGGGAAACGCTCGGCGAGGATGCGCTTCTTCTCGATGATCGCGCGCTGCAATATGTCGGGACGGCCCTTCTCATTCCATTCCTTCGGCGAAAAGCGGTCGCCGACGGCCGGGTAGAAATACTCCGTCTGCATCAGCCGCAGCGTCTGCTCGTTGCCGAGATAGTGGCCCGGTCCATTCAGGCAGACTTCGGCGATGGTAGCGATCGACAGCGCTTCGTCGGTCACCTCGATGCCGCGCACGCAGCGCAGGCAATGGCCGAGCATGTCATTGTCGATGATCAGGCTTTCCAGGCAGAAGCCGAGCAACGAGGCATGCATGCCGGCTGATTCATAGACGAGGTTGAGCCCGGCAAGACCGGCCATCACGTCGGTGATGCCCTTTTCGTAGCCGGACTGGATGTCGGGCAGTTTCGAATCCGTCATGCCGGCGGCCGAACCGCCCGGCAGGTCGTAGAACTGCGCCATCTGCGCGCAGGCCGCGGTCAGCACCGCCTGTTCGGCGGAGCCGCCCGACATGGCGCCGGTCCGCAGGTCCGACACGAACGGCCAGGTGCCGAAGATTGCCGGATGCCCCGGCTTGATGGTGTTGACATAGACCAGGCCGGCCAGCACTTCGGCCACGGCCTGCACCACGGCACCGGCAATCGCCGCCGGAGCGGTCGCGCCGGCCTGGCCGGCCGACAAAAGCAGGATCGGGATGCCGCCTTCGACGCAGGCCTCGAGCACGCCGCAGGCGTCCTCGGCGAATTTCATCGGCGGCACGACGAAGCAGTTGGAGTTCGACACGAACGGCCGGGCGCGGAAATTCTCCTCGCCGCCGGCAATGGCATAGAGCATTTCCAGCGCCGGCTGCACGTTCTCGCGCACCGTGAACGAGGTGCCGACATGCTTGGACGTGCCCATCACGCAGGCATAGAGCGTGTTGAAGTCCATTTCGAGCGGATCGGGAATGTCGCGCGGCACCATCGGCCGCTGGAAGAAATGGATGTTGTCGAGCCCGTCGACAATGCGGGCGGCGTCATAGATGTCCTGCAGCAGCGACTCGCGGTATTCGCGCTTCTCGACATCGACCAGATGCACGGCGGCGCCGGCCGTGCCGTAGTGCACGCGCTTGCCCTGGATCACCATGTCGTGTTTCGGATCCTGGCCGTGCAAGGTGAAATTGCGTGCCGCTTTTTTGATGGTATCGAGCACCAGGGCGCGCGGGAAACGGATACGGCCGTCATCGCCATAGGTGGCGCCGGCCTTGGTCAGCGCCTCGATGCAAGAGGGAATGGCATTGGCGAAACCGACCGTCTCCAGCAGCGTCAGCACCGCCTCGTGGATGCGCTCCTGGTCGCTGCCGCGCAACGGTCCGTAGCTGCCGCCCTCGAGGCCGGCGCGCACCGGCCTGATGTCGTCGGCGAGCGGCGCTGCCCGCATCGCGCGGCGCGCTTCGCGTCCACCGGAGCGGCGCGAGCGCTGATCCGCCGCCGCTTCCTGCTTTTCAAGAACCACTGACATGGAGGCACTCCACCTTTTCTCGGAAACAGGGCGGTGGTTGGTCCACCATCGGCTGCTTCTTCCCCTTTGTGCCACGACTATGCCGCCGGCATTGGCCCAGACCATGAGCCAGCCGGTCTGGTTGCATATGCCAGCGCTAAAGGAAACGGGGCCGCGATTGGACGGCCCCGGTCAAAGGATCGGATAAGTGGATCAGGCGGCGGCGGGCCTGCGTCCGGCGGCCGTCGCCAGTTCCCGGATGCCTGGCTCGATGTGCTGCAGCGCGATCGAGGAAATGCCCAACCGCATGAAACGCGAAGGCTTTTCGGTGCGGTCGAAGAAGCGGTCTCCCGGCTCGATGATGACGCTGCGCGAGGCCGCGGCCTCGGCCAAACCGCGGGAATCGGTGCCGCGCGGGCCTTCGAGCCAGAGCGACGTGCCGCCGGCCGAGTCGGTCGAGCGCCATTCCGGCAGGAAAGCGGAAATCGCATGGACCAGACGCTTGCGCCGCTCGTCGAAGGCGCTCGACAGACGCCGCACCAACGCCTCGTGATGGCCGAGCGACAGGAAGAGCGCCACGGCACGCTGGTTGTTGGCCGGCGGATGGCGCAGCATGAAACGGCGCAGTGCCCTCAGCTCCGAGATTAGTCCAGCGGAGGCCACGATGTAGCCAAGCCGCAGGCCGGGAGCCAGCGTCTTGGACATCGAGCCGACATAGACGACGCGGCCCGAACGATCGAGGCTCTTCAGCGCCTGCTGCGGCGCCTCGTCGAGAAGCTGGCTGTCATAGCCGTCCTCGATGATGATCTGGTTGTGCCGGTTGGCACGCGCCAGAAGGTCCTGCCGCCGCTCGGCCGACAACGGCACCATGGTCGGGCAATGATGGCTGGGCGTGACGAAGACGAAGCCGGAATCGTTGGGGATAGAAGAAGTTACGATGCCGGATTGGTCGACCGGCACCGGCTGGATGTCGGCGCCTGCAAGCCGGAAGATCGAGCGTGCGTCGGGGTAGCCGGGGTCTTCCATCGCCACCTTCGAGCCCTTGGTCATCAGCAGCGAAGCCAGCATGTAGAGCGCGTTCTGGGCGCCGAGCGTGACGATGATCTCGTCGGGATTGGCGAAGATGCCGCGCCGGGGCAAGAGCCGCGCCTGGATCTGCTCGATCAGCAGCGGATCGTCGCGGTCGACCATGTCGGACGCCCAGTTGCGGATCTCGAGCACCGCCAACGCCATGCGGTTGCACTCGCGCCATTCGGCGGTCGGAAACAGCGCCGGGTCGAACTGGCCGTAGACGAAGGGATAGGACGACTTGATCCAGTTCTCGTGCTTGGCCGGCGGCGGCATGTCGCTGGCGGCGATCTGCCGGCGGGCCTTCCAGTCGATCTCATTGGCCTGGTCGGGCGCCTTCTGGTGCGGCTTGGCCGGTGTTGCCAGCACGTCGGGATTGACGAAATGGCCGCGCCGCTCGCGCGCCACCAGGAACCCCTGGTCGACGAGCTGCTGGAAGGCCAGCACCACTGTCCCGCGTGCGACGCCCAGCTTCTCGGCCAGGATGCGGCAGGAGGGAAGCGGCATCGAGGCGGCGATCTGACGGTCGAGAATGGCGGCCACGATGGCCTGGCGGATCTGCGCCTGCAGGGTTTGGCCGGATTCGGCCGAAATCCGGAACAGGCCGGACCATATGGCCGTGTCGTTGCGCTGTGGCATGGGAAATCTTCCTCGGATGGCCAGCCATTTTCATTTGGCTGGACCAGTCGAGTGTATGGGTGGCACAAGGGGTTGCGCCAATCAATTTTTCTGATCTTTGGGATTTATGCCAGTGATCCTTCAACCGAAATGGAGCCCGGTGGCCGCCCGGATCGACACATTGTGTCATCGCATCGTGATGCGATGCGGCATCGCCGCGTATTGACCGCACGGAATTCGGCTCAATAGGTTTGTCGCGACGACACGCGCCGGAAACATCCGGTCTGATAAAGTACGTCGAAAAACGCCAGGAGCTCCCCGCCATTGGATAAGTCAGCCTTCCAGAAACAGCTTGCCGCCTTGCGCGATCATCGCACCGCGGCGCCTGCCAGCATGCGCCAGGCCTTCGCCGACGATCCACGGCGTTTCCAGACATTCTCAGCCACCGACGGTGAGCTTTTGCTCGACTGGTCGAAATGCGCCGTCGATGCCGTCACCATGGACTTGCTGGAGAAGCTCGCCGCTGCTGCCGATCTCGAGGGCCGCCGCGCCGCCATGTTCGCCGGCAAGAAGATCAACATCACCGAGGACCGCGCCGTGCTGCACACGGCGCTGCGCAATCTCAGCGGCAAGGGCGTCACGGTCGACGGCCAGGACGTCAAGGCCGACGTCATTTCCGTGCTCGACGCGATGGGCGCCTTCGCCGATGCCATCCGTTCCGGCAAGGCGCTAGGCGCCACCGGCAAGAAGATCACCGACATCGTCAACATCGGCATTGGCGGCTCCGACCTCGGCCCGGCCATGGCGACGCTGGCGCTGGCGCCCTATCATGACGGGCCGCGCGCGCACTATGTCTCCAACATCGACGGCGCCCATATCCATGACACGCTGAAGGACCTGAAGGCCGAAACCACGCTGTTCATCATTGCCTCCAAGACCTTCACCACGGTCGAGACGATGACCAACGCGCAGACAGCGCGCGACTGGGTGCAGAAGGCGCTCGGCAAGCAGGCGGTCGGCAAGCATTTCGCCGCCGTTTCGACGGCGCTCGACCTGGTGGCCAAGTTTGGCATCGAGCACGACCGCGTCTTCGGCTTCTGGGACTGGGTCGGCGGCCGTTATTCGGTCTGGGGCGCCATCGGCCTGCCCGTCATGATCGCCGTCGGCCCGCGGAATTTCCGCGCCTTCCTCGAGGGCGCGCACGAGATGGACGAACATTTCCGCACCGCGCCGCTCGCCGGGAACCTGCCGGCGCTTCTGGGGCTGGTCGGCTGGTGGCATCGGGTGATCTGCGGCTATCCGGCCCGCGCGGTCATCCCCTATGACCAGCGCCTGTCACGGCTGCCGGCCTATCTGCAGCAGCTCGACATGGAATCGAACGGCAAGGGCGTCACCCTTGAAGGCACGCCCGTGGCGACGCCGACCGGGCCGCTGGTCTGGGGCGAGCCGGGCACCAATGGCCAGCACGCCTTCTTCCAGCTCCTGCACCAGGGTACCGACTTCATCCCGGTCGAATTCCTCGCCGCGGCCGTCGGCCATGAGCCGGAGCTGAAGCACCAGCATGATCTGCTACTCGCCAATTGCCTGGCGCAGTCGGAAGCGCTGATGAAGGGCCGCACGCTGGACGAGGCGCGCGCGCAGATGCTGGCCAAGGGCATGAAGCCCGCAGACGTCGACAAGATAGCGCCGCACCGTGTCTTCTCCGGCAACCGGCCTTCGGTGACCATCCTCTATCGCAAGCTCGACCCGCGCACCTTCGGCCGGCTGATCGCGCTCTACGAGCACCGCGTCTTCGTCGAGGGCACGCTGTTCAATATCAATTCCTTCGACCAGTGGGGCGTCGAGCTGGGCAAGGAGCTGGCGACCGGCCTGCTGCCTGTCGTGGAAGGCAAGGAAAGCGCCGCAAACCGGGACGCCTCGACCAGGGGCCTTGTGGAACGCATCCACCAATTGCGCGGTTCGGAGTGACTGATTTGGCAGACATCAAGGGTATATTGTTCGACAAGGACGGGACACTTGTCGACTTCAACGCGACCTGGCTCGGCGTCGCCGATTTCATGGCCATGGATGCCGCCGATGGCGACCGCTGGAAGGCCGACAGGCTGCTTGCGGCCGCCGGCTTCGATTTCGCCAACCGGCGCTTCAAGCCCGATTCGATCTTTGCCTCGGGCACCAACATGGATGTCGTCGAGCTGTGGTTCCCGCGTCTGTCCGACGAAGACCAGATGCTGGCCGTCGCCCGCTTCAACGAGATCACCTCGGTGCAGGGTTCGACGATGGCGGTGGCGCTGCCGGGCATCGTCGATACCTTGGCGGTGCTGCACAAAAGATCCTACCGGCTTGGCGTCGCCACCAACGATTCCACCAGCGGCGCGGAAAAGACCTTGGTCACGCTGGGCGTCGCCCAACTGTTCGACGCCGCCTATGGCTACGACGCGGTGGCCAATCCCAAACCCGCGCCCGACACCATCCAGGCCTTTTGCGACCTCACCGGCCTGAAGCCGGCGGAGGTCGCCATGGTCGGCGACAACCGCCACGATCTCGAAATGGCGCGCGCCGGCGGCTGCGGCCTGGCGGTGGGCGTGCTGTCCGGCACCGGCACGCGCGAATCGCTGGCCGGCATTGCCGACGTCGTCCTCGATTCCGTCGCCGACCTGCCGGACTTCCTGTCGACGCGGGTCAAGGAGACGGTTTGATCGCTCCTGCCAGCGCAGGTGCGGTCTCGGCCTCAAAACGAAAGACGCCGCTCGGCTTCAGTGCGGCGTCTTTTGCGTCGCCGAAATCCGGCACCTGATATTCGGCGAGCAGTCGCAGCCGGGACAGCGGCAGGTCATGGCGACGGGGATCGCCGACCAGCACCTCGATACCGGCTGCCAGGCAGCGATCGAGGAACGGGGTAACACGCAGGGCAACCTCGTGGCCGTAGAACACGTCGCCGGCAAGCACGAGGTCGACGGCCGGCGGCGGACCCGTGGTGATATCCTGGTGGACGATCCTGATCTCGACGCCGTTGGCTTCCGCGTTGAGGCCGATGGCGGCAACGCCGTTGCGGTCGATCTCGGCGGCGATCACCTCGCTTGCGCCGGCCTTGGCGGCGGCAATGCCGACAATGCCCGAACCCGCCCCCAGGTCCAGCACGCGACGGCCCGCCATGGTCATCGGATTGTCGAGGATGTGGCGCGCCAGCACCGCTCCGCCGGCCCACGCATAGGCCCAGTAGGGCGGTTGCGGCTCTGGCGCGTCGTCGTCCGCGTCAGCATCGTCTTCAGCATCGACGAGCCGTCTCAACCCACTGCCGGGGTGGGCGGTGTAGAGCCGGATTTCGGCAAGCCCGGGCACCGGCACCAGGCGCATGTTCGCCTTGATGAATTCCGCCGGGTCGAGGCGCGGGCGGCGGCTTGGCAAATCCTTGCTCGGTCCCTCGTCGCCGGAGTGACGGCCCCTCGCTAAAACGCGCTGCGCTTCAGCTCTTTGTTTTGGTGCATGTCGTTCTCCCAAAACCGAGGTCACTTTTTGGGCGATGTGCATCAGGCGCGCAGAGCCCGCCGCAGGATCTTGCCGACCGGCGTCTTCGGCAATTCGGTCCTGAACTCGACATATTTGGGCCGCTTGTAGCCGGTCAGGTTCTCGCGGCAAAAAGCGGTGATGGCTTCCACGGTCAGGGCCGGATCCTTCTTGACGATGAACAGCTTCGGCACTTCGCCCGAATGCTCGTCCGGCACGCCGATCGCCGCCACTTCGAGCACGCCGGGATGCATGGCCACGACCTCTTCGAGTTCGTTCGGGTAGACGTTGAAGCCCGACACCAGGATCATATCCTTCTTGCGGTCGACGATCTTGGTGTAGCCGCGCTCATCCATGAAGCCCATGTCGCCGGACTTGAAGTAGCCGTCCTTGGTCATCACCTTGGCGGTTTCGTCAGGCCGGTTCCAGTAGCCCGCCATCACCTGCGGTCCCCTGATGCAGATCTCGCCGACCTCGCCGAGCGGCAAATTGTTGCCGTCATCGTCGCGAATGGCGATTTCCGTCGACGGCAACGGCAGGCCGATCGTGCCGGTGAAGTCGCCGGAACTGAACTTGTTGGCCGTCGCCACCGGCGAGGTTTCCGACAGGCCGTAGCCTTCAGTGACAGGGCAGCCGGTCAACGCCTTCCAGCGTTCGGCGACGCCCTTCTGCACCGCCATGCCGCCGCCCAGCGTCAGCACCAGCGGCTTGAAGTCGAGTTTGCGGAAGTCCTCATTGTTGAGCAGCGCGTTGAACAGCGTGTTGAGGCCGGGAAAGATGTGGACCGGATACTTTGCCAGTTCCTTGACGAAGCCCGGAATATCGCGCGGATTGGGAATGAGCACGTTGCGAGCGCCTTGCTGCATGCCCATCAGCGCGTTCACCGTCAGCGCGAAGATATGATAGAGCGGCAGCGCGCAGATGAAGTTCGGGTGCGCGGGCTTCGGCTTGATCGTATAGGCGTCTTCCATCCACTGCGCGTTCTGCACGACATTGGAAAGCACATTGCGGTGCAGCAGCGTGGCGCCTTTCGACACGCCCGTGGTGCCGCCCGTATACTGCAGGAAGGCGACATCGTCGGCCGCAACCTTGGCCGGCTTGAAGCCAAGGCCGGCGCCGGCCTTCATCGCCGCGTTGAACTTGACATGCCCGGGCAGCGACCATGCCGGCACCATCTTCTTCACGCGGCGCACGACGAAGTTGACGATCGTGCCCTTGAGGCCGCCAAGCATGTCACCCATGGCCGCCAGCACGACATGCTTGACCGCGGTCCTGGCGATTACCGCCTGCAAGGTGTTGGCGAAGTTTTCCAGGATGACGATGGCTTGCGCGCCGGAATCCTTGAGCTGGTGCTCCAGCTCGCGCGGCGTGTAAAGCGGATTGATGTTTACCACGACATAGCCGGCGCGCAGGATGCCCATCATCGCCACCGGATATTGCAGAACGTTAGGCATCATGATGGCGACGCGCGCACCCTTTTGCAGACCCTTCGATTGCAGGTAGGCACCGAAGGCCGCCGACAACTGCTCGACCTCGGCATAGGTGATGGATTTGTCCATGCAGGTGAAGGCCGGCTGGGCGGAAAACTGCTTGCAGGCGGCGACCAGGAAATCGCCGATCGAACTGTAGGGCAACGCACCGATCTCGGCCGCCACGTTCTTTGGATAGCTCTTGAGCCACGGCTTTTCGGGCAGGCCGGCGGCAAGTTCGGTAAGCGCCTTCGGCAACCGCTTCGCGACAGCCGTGGCCGGTTTCGATGGCGGCGCTGCCTTTGCTGGCGATGCGGCCCCAGCCTTTGCGGGAGAAGCCTTTGCTGGAGTCTTCGTCGGCGAAGTTTTCGTCGCTGAGGTCATTGCCGGGGCGGCTTTTGCCGCCGGCTTCGCAACGGCCTTGGCGGTGGCCGCCTGTGCCGTCTTGGCAGGCTTTGCGCCTGTGCTGGCGGTCGAGGCCTTGGCACCGGCTTTACCTTGGCCGGCGGCGGCGGCTGGTTTCGAGGCTGCCTTTGCCGACGCCTTCACCGGCGCCTTTGATGCTTTTGCCACCCGTTCCTCCTCGACAATTCCTGTTCGCCCGTTTCGGTCGCCTATGCCGCGCCCGCCTCCGAATTGACAGAGACGTCCTCCGTGCCGCCAGCATATCCATCTATGTATTGCCTCTATCGGCGGCGGTGCAAGTCTTGCCCTAGCGGCAAGGCGCCGAAAGATTTGCCGTCGAAAATCTTTCCCGCTGGCGACCCTGGAACCGCTATCTTTCCGCATCGATGATCGGATGAGGGCGGACGCGGCGTCCATGTCGCCATATGTCAGATCAATAAAAAAATGCGGTCGTTAATAATCTCGTGAGTGGAAAAAACTGCTAATTTTTTCTGCCATTTAGCAAAACGGCGGATTTTTTTCCTGCTTCCCGAGGGGTAAGCAAACGGGGTGTTCCAAAGCCGGAAAAACGGTGCTTATATGCGCGCTTCGCGAGCCTGCTAGAGGGGCTTGGAAGAACATCAGGGAGTGCTCAATGAAAAAGAAACTCGCTTTTGCGGCCGCTTTGCTGGCCGCAAGCGTTCTCAGCGGCATGGCCAATGCAAAGACGCTCGTCTATTGCTCGGAAGCGTCGCCTGCCAATTTTGATCCGGGTACCACGACCGGCGGCAACGACTTCGATGCCTCGTCGCGTACCGTCTATTCGCGTCTGGTCGAATTCAAGCATGGCGGCACCGAAGTCGAGCCCGGCCTTGCCGACAAGTGGGAGATTTCCGACGACGGCCTGGTCTACACTTTCCACCTGCATCCGGGCGTCAAGTTCCAGACCACCGACTATTTCAAGCCGACGCGTGACCTCAACGCCGACGACGTCGTTTTCTCCTTTGATCGCCAGTTCAACAAGGCGAACCCCTGGAACGGCGACAAGTATCTGCCGAACCTGACCTGGGACTATTACACCGGCATGGACATGCCGAAATACGTCGCCAAGTGGGAAAAGGTCGACGACCTGACCGTCAAGCTGACGCTGACCGAGCCGAACGCGCCGATGCTGGCCAACCTTGGCATGGACTTCGCCTCGATCGTGTCGAAGGAATATGCCGACCAGCTGGAGAAGTCCGGCAAGATGGCCGATTTCTCGACCAAGCCGATCGGCACAGGTCCGTTCCAGTTCGTCGACTACCAGCTGGATTCGGTCATCCGCTACGCGGCCCACCCGGATTATTTCAAGGGCAAGGAAAAGATCGACGATCTCGTCTTCGCCATTACGCCTGACGCCACCGCCCGCACCCAGAAGGTGCTCGCCGGGGAATGCGACATCGCGCCCTATCCGAACCCGGCCGACATCGCCACCATCAAGGCCAACAAGGACGTGACCCTGATGGATCAGGCCGGCCTGAACATCGGCTATATGAGCTACAACACCACCATCCCGCCGCTCGACAAGCCTGAGGTGCGCCATGCGCTCAACCAGGCGATCGATCGGGAATCGCTGATCAAGTCGCTGTTCCAGGATGCCGGCGCCACGCCTGCCGAAAACCTGATCCCGCCGACCATGTGGTCGTGGAACAAGGATGTGAAGACCGACGCCTACAATCCGGAAGCGGCCAAGAAGGTGCTGGCCGACGCCGGCCTGAAGGAAATCCAGCTCTGGGCATCCGACCGCGTTCGCCCGTACAACCCGAACTTCCAGCGCGCTGCCGAACTGATCCAGGCCGACTGGGCCAAGGTCGGCGTCAAGGCGGAGATCGTCAACTACGAGTGGACCAAGTATCGCTCGGAAGGCAAGAAGAAGGACCGTCCAGGCGCCTTCCAGATCGGCTGGACCGGCGACAATGGCGATCCGGACAACTTCTTCGCCACCCTGTTCGCCTGCTCGGCCATCGGCGTGTCGAACTACTCGAGCTGGTGCGACAAGGACTTCGAGGATCTGATCCAGAAGGCCAAGAAGACCAGCGACCAGGCCGAGCGCACCAAGCTCTATGAGCAGGCGCAGGTGATCTTCGCCAAGGAAGCGCCCGCCTTCCTGCTGGTCCATAGCCAAGTCTATGCGGTCGTGCGCAACAATGTCAGCGGTTTCAAGATGGATCCGCTCGGCATTCACCGCTTCGACGGCGTTGACAAGGCCGAATAAGACTATAGAGCGGGGCGGCGCAATGAAGCGCCGCCCCCCTACATCATGCTAAAATATATCCTCCACCGAATTGCACTTTTGATCCCGACGCTTGTCGGCATCACCATCTGCGCCTTCGCCTTCGTCAGGCTGCTGCCCGGCGATCCTATTCTTGCCATGGCCGGTGAACACGGCGTGGCGCCGGCGCGTTATGAAGAGCTCAAGGAGCAGTTCGGCTACAATCTGCCGATCTGGCAGCAATACACACGCTATGTCGGTGAGGTCGTGACCGGCGATTTCGGCGTCTCGATTTCGTCCAAGCGCCCGGTGCTCGAAGAGTTCAAGACGCTCTTCCCGGCGACGCTGGAACTGTCGTTCTTTGCCATGATCTTCGCCATGGTACTGGGCATTCCGGCCGGCATCTTCGCGGCGGTCAAGCGCGGCTCCTGGTTCGATCAGTCGCTGATGGGCACCGCGCTCGTCGGCTATTCCATGCCGATCTTCTGGTGGGGCCTGCTGCTGATCATCTTCTTCTCCGGTTACCTCGGCTGGACGCCGGTTAACGGCCGCATCGACCTGCAGTACTTCTTCAAGCCGATCACCGGCTTCATGACCATCGACACCTTGCTCTACGGCAAATGGGCTGCATTTCGCTCGGTATTGCGCCATCTGGTGCTGCCGACGATTGTGCTCGGCACCATTCCGCTGGCTGTGATAGCGCGCCAGACGCGCTCCGCCATGCTCGAGGTGCTGGGCGAGGACTATGTGCGGACAGCCCGAGCCAAAGGGCTCTCGTCGGCCCGGGTCATCGGCGTGCATGCCCTGCGCAACGCACTCATCCCGGTGGTCACCACCATCGGCCTGCAGGTTAGTACGCTGCTCGCCGGTGCCATCCTTACCGAAACGATCTTCTCGTGGCCCGGCATCGGCAGGTGGATGGTCGAATCCATATCCAAGCGCGATTATGTCGTCGTGCAGTCTGGCCTGCTCTTGATCGCGCTTATCGTCATGGCGGTGAATCTGATCGTCGACGTGCTCTATGCCGTTATCAACCCACGCATAAGGGCGGCGTGATGAGCCAGTCGACCGAAATCGCCCCGATGGCCGCCGGCAACCCGGATCGCCTCACCGGTCTCAGGACCTTCTGGTTTTATTTCTCGGTGAACCGGGGCGCCGTTATAGGCCTGTTCGTCTTCCTCCTTTTGGTGCTGGCGGCGCTCTTTGCGCCGCTGCTGGCCCCCTACGCGCCAGACATCCAGGACAAGACCGCATTCTTGCGGCCGCCTGCATGGCAGGCAGGCGGCAGCTCGCAATATCTGCTCGGCACCGATCCGGTTGGGCGCGACATCCTTTCACGCCTGCTCTACGGCGCGCGCTTCTCGCTGCTGATCGGCGCGGTCGTGGTCTCGCTGGCGCTCATCGGCGGCATCACGCTTGGCCTGCTGGCCGGTTATTTCCGCGGCTGGGTCGACGTGGCGATCATGCGCGTCATGGATCTTATCCTGGCCTTCCCGTCGCTGTTGCTGGCGCTGGTGATGGTCACCATCCTCGGTCCCGGCCTGTTCAATGCGATGCTGGCCATCGCGCTCGTGCTGCAGCCGCATTTCGCGCGGCTGGTGCGCGCCGCGGTGATGGCCGAGAAGAGCCGCGAATATGTCGTGGCGGCGAAGGTCGCCGGCGCCGGGCATCTCAGGCTGATGCTTCGCACCATCCTGCCCAATTGCCTGGGACCGCTGATCGTCCAGGGCACCTTGTCTTTTTCCAACGCCATCCTCGAAGCGGCCGCCCTCGGCTTCCTCGGCCTCGGTGCCCAGCCGCCGACGCCCGAATGGGGCACGATGCTCGCCTCGGCGCGTGAATTCATCCTGCGCGCCTGGTGGGTGGTGACCTTTCCTGGTCTGGCGATCCTGATCACCGTGCTTGCCATCAATCTGATCGGCGACGGTCTGCGCGATGCGCTCGATCCGAAATTGAGGAGGTCGTGATGGCCCTGCTGGACATCCAGAACCTCGTCGTCGAATTCCAGACCGCATCAGGTATGTTCCGGGCGGTCGATGGCGTTTCCTTGCATGTCGACGAGCGCGAAGTGCTGGCGATCGTCGGCGAATCCGGTTCCGGCAAGTCGGTCTCGATGCTCGCGGTGATGGGCCTCTTGCCATGGACCGCCAAGGTCACGGCCGACCGCATGAGCTTCAATGGCCGCGATCTTCTGAAGCTGAGCCCTGCCGAGCGGCGCAAGATCGTCGGCAAGGACATGTCGATGATCTTCCAGGAGCCGATGGCCAGCCTCAATCCCTGCTTCACCGTCGGCTTCCAGATCGAGGAGGTGCTGCGTTTCCATATGGGCATGGACGGTGCGCAGCGCCGGGAGCGCGCCATCGAACTCCTCACCCAGGTCGGCATTGCCGAGCCGGCGGAACGGCTGAACTCGTTCCCGCACCAGATGTCGGGCGGCCAATGCCAGCGCGTCATGATCGCCATTGCCATCGCCTGCAATCCGAAGCTTTTGATTGCCGACGAGCCGACTACCGCGCTCGACGTCACCATCCAGAAGCAGATCCTCGATCTCCTGGTCTCTCTGCAGGCCAAATACGGCATGGGCCTGATCATGATCACCCACAATATGGGCGTGGTGGCCGAGACCGCCGACCGCGTCATCGTCCAGTACAAGGGCCGCAAGATGGAAGAGGCCGACGTGCTGTCGCTGTTTGAGCAGCCGAAGAGCAATTACACCCGCGCGCTTTTGTCGGCGCTGCCGGAGAACGCGGTGGGCGACCGGCTGCCGACCGTCTCCGACATGCTGTTCGAGCCGGCGCCCTCGGGAGCCGCCGCATGAGCGTCAAGGTCGTCGAAGGCAAGAATATCGTGCGCGACTACCATGTCGGCGGCGGGCTGTTTCGCGCGCAGCGCACCGTGCATGCGGTTAAGGGTGTCTCGTTCAGCGTCGACAAGGGCAAGACGCTGGCCATCGTCGGTGAAAGCGGCTGTGGCAAGTCGACGCTCGCCCGCATCATCACGCTGATCGATCCGGCGACTTCGGGGGAGCTGTTCATCGACGGCAACAAGGTCGACATCGCCAGGAGCGGATTGACCAAGGAGATGCGCCGCAAGGTGCAGATCGTCTTCCAGAACCCGTACGGCTCGCTCAACCCGCGCCAGAAGATCGGCGACGTGCTGGGGGAACCGCTGCTCATCAACACCAACAAGCCGGCCGAGGAACGGCGCGACCTCGCAATGAAGATGCTGAAGAAGGTCGGCCTTGGCCCCGAACACTACAACCGCTACCCGCATATGTTCTCAGGCGGCCAGCGCCAGCGCATCGCCATCGCCCGCGCACTGATGCTCAATCCGAGCCTGCTGGTGCTGGACGAGCCGGTCTCGGCGCTCGACCTTTCGGTGCAGGCGCAGGTGCTCAACCTGCTCGCCGACCTGCAGGACGAGTTCCAGCTGACTTATGTCTTCATCAGCCATGATTTGTCGGTCGTGCGCTACATCGCCGACGACGTGATGGTGATGTATTTCGGCGAAGCGGTCGAATACGGCCCGCGCGACGAGGTCTTCGCCGACCCCAAGCACAGCTACACCAAGACGCTGTTCGCCGCGACGCCGCGCGCCGACGTGGCGAGCATCAAGGCCAGGTTGGCGAAGAAGAAGGCCGCCTGAACCTCGGATTTCGTCATCCTATGGTCTGCGCCGCGTCGCTTCGCTCCTGCTTCGCCATAGGATGACGACGTCGAGGAACCGCAACCGACTCCCATGCAAGGGTCGGACCAAAGGTCCAGGCTCAAGACAGCCTGGCGATAATCGCGCGCAGCGCCTCGCCGAATTTGTGCACTTCCTCGACCGTGTTGTAATGCACCAGCGAGGCGCGGATGGCGCCGCTGTCCATCGACAAATTGAGGCGCTTCATCAGTCGCGGCGCGTACATGTGCCCGTCGCGGATGCCGATCTGCATCTCGGCCATCTCCTCGACGATCCGTTGCGGTGAGAGCTTGCCGATGTTGAAGCAGAAGGTCGGCACGCGCTCATTGATGCGGGCCTCGTCGGCGACGCCATAGATCGTCGCGCCGCAGCCCTTCAGCACGGCAAGCATCTCGCGCGCCAAAAGCAGTTCGTAGTCGCGGATGGCGCCCATGCCGGCGACGATGTTTTCGCGCCGCGAGCGGTTGTTGGAGGGGGCCAGGTTGCGGCCGATCAGTTCCAGATACTGCACGGCCGCATCCATGCCCGAGACGTTCTCGTAGATGAAGGTGCCGGCCTCGACCTTGTAGGGCGGCTCGTCGGGGATGAAGTCCTCGCGAAAAGTCGGCAGCCGCTTGAGCGTATCGAAGCGGCCCCAGAGAAAACCCATATGCGGCGAGAAATTCTTGTAGCCGGAGCAGACGAGATAGTCGCAATCCCAGGCCTGCACGTCGATCAGCCCGTGCGGACCGTAGTGCACGCAGTCGAGGAACACTTCGGCGCCGGCCGCATGCGCGATCCTGGCGACCGAGGCGACGTCGACGATCGAGCCGATCGAGTGCGCGGTGACCGTGCAGGCGACGAGGCGGGTTCGGTCGGAAACCAGCGGGCGCAAATCGTCGACATGCAGATTGCCGTCCTCGCGCATGCGCCACCATTTGAACTTGGCGCCGGCGGATTCCAGTGCCAGCCAGGTCGCGATGTTGGCGTCGTGGTCCATGTCGGTGATGACGATCTCGTCGCGTTCCGAGAGCATCTGGCCGATGCCGAGGCTGACGAGGCGGATGAACGAGGTGGCGTTCATGCCGAAGCAGATTTCCGCCGGGCTATAGGCGTTGATCAGCAGCGCCACGCTTGTCCGGGCGTCGGCGACCGACTGGTCGACGGTGACGCTGCGGCCATAGCGGCCGCCGCGCTGTACATTGTGCGAAACCAGATGGTTGGTCACCGCGTCGAGCACGCTCTGCGGGATCTGCGCGCCGGCGGCATTGTCCATGAAGATGAAATCGCCGGCCCGCTGCAGGGCGGGAAACATGGCGCGGATGGTGTCGACGGGGAACGCGGCGGCGTTCGCGTTGTCGGTTTGGTGCTTGTTCACGGGCAGGCTCCTGCGAAGAATTTGGCGGGTGGAGAACGGTTGGCGAGGTCAGCGCGCCTTCTCGGTCTTGAAGCGGTCTTCAAGCAGGCTGACGAGGCGCACCATCGGCCAGAGGAAGATGAGATAGACCAGTGCAGCGCCGATCAGCGGCGAGGGATTGGCGTAAAGCGACTGCGCGTTGGTCGCTTCCTTCAGGAGTTCCGGCAGCGCCACGGTGGAGGCGAGCGAGGTGTCCTTGAACATCGAGACGCAATTGCTGGTCATCGGCGGGATGACGACGCGGATCGCCTGCGGCAGCACCACCTTGCGCAAGGTCAAGAGGAACGGCAGGCCGAGCGCCTGCGACGCCTCGAACTGGCCTTTCGGAATGCTTTCTATGCCGGAGCGGAACACTTCCGCCGAATAGGCCGACATGATGAAGGCGAAGGCCGTCACCGCGGACGCCCAGGACGACAGGCGGATGCCGAGGAAGGGCAGCGCGTAGTAGATCAGGATCAGCACCACCAGCACCGGCAGCGCGCGAAAAATGTCGGTGTAGGCGACCGCCAGCCAGCGCAGCGGCTTCGGCGCATAGAGCCGCACCAGGCTGATCAGCAGGCCGATGGGGATGCCGATGCCGATGCTCAAAATGCCAAGCAGCAGCGTGTTCAGGAAGCCGCGCAGCAGCGCAGGCAGGCTGGCCATGATGACGTCGGGATTGAAGAAGGTGTCGATCAGCGACATGGGAGCGTTCCCGAACCCCAGAGCAAGGGGTGCTCAAAGTTGAAACCAATCGACCTCGCCCATGGCGAGACGGTCCGCGCGGCAGTGCGAAAGCGTGAAATGAATCGTGCCGGCCTGGAAAGCCGGCACGATTTCAGTGCATCTCCGCTCAGGCCTTCGGCAGCGGCATTTCCTTGACGGTCGAAGAATCGGCCGGCGCGTCGCTGCCGAACCACTTCTTGTGGATCGCGGCCAGCGTGCCGTCCTTCTTCATCGCGGTCAGCGCGTCGTTGAGCTTGCCGAGCAGCGGGTGGTCCTTGGTCATCATCAGCCCGTACTGTTCACCGGTCTTGATGCGCTGCTTGACCTTCAGATCCTTCATCTTGGTGAAGGAGTATTCCATGCCCGGAATGTCGCTGACGGCGGCGTCGACGCGGCCGGCGCTGAGGTCGAGCAGCAGGTTCTGCTGCGTGTCATAGCCCTTCACATCGCTAAAGCCGTCGGCTTCCTGATGAGCCTTGACCCAGGTCTCGCCGGTCGAGCCGGAGAGCACGCCGACGATCTTGCCCTTGAGGTCGGCTTCGGTGTTAACAGCGCTGTCGGTCTTCGTCGCAATGCCCATGTCGGAATCATAGTAGGGCTGGGTGAAAGACTGCGACTTCAGCCGCTCGGCCGTGATGGTGATCGACGAGATGGCGACATCGATGCGCTTCGACGTGGTGGCCGCGAACAGCGCCTGGAAGCCGAGATCGGCGATATCGGTGGTCATGCCGATGCGCTTGGCGGCTTCGTTGACGATGTCGACTTCAAAGCCCTCGAAGGTGCCGCTCTCGTTCTTGTACTCGAAGGGCGGATTGGTCGGATAGGCGCCGACATTGAGCACATCGGCGGCGTAAGCCGTGGCGGGGCCGGCGGCGATGCCGATGGCGGCGGCAAGCAGAATGAGATTGCGACGTGTCAGGTTCATTTGGTGTTCCCTCTGGGGTATCCCCTCTGGTTGTTGATCGGGCGGGCTCGCCCCGCACGGTTTCTTGCCGTCCCACCTCCCAGCGGGGCGTCAATTCATGGCAGCGACCTGCGCGCGTGGTTGGCGATGGTCTCTGTACGCGGATCGCGGATCTGGCAGCGCACGCCGTCGAAAGCACAGCGCGCGCTGGATGATGACTGGGGCAGCATGAACGACAAGGACTGAACCCCCCGAAGCACCACGATGGACTGGCCGGCAACCCCTGCGGCACGGCCGCCGTCATCGATCTTGAATGCTTATCCAAAGTGGGACGCATTTCAAGGCGAAAGTTTTAAGCTTAAAAAGCTTGGCTTGCGTGTTGCTCCGGCGATACGCCTTTTGTCTGGCCGCGCCTGTCTATGCCAATTCGTCGCGCGCGGCGGCAGCGTTGGCCGCGGCGCCGGCGCCCAGAAACATCGTGTCGCTGGCCAGCACGAAGAAACTCGCGCCGATGGCTGCCCACCGGCTGACGGCCTGCGGACTGGCGCAAAATATGCCTGATGTCTTTCCGCGTGCGACCGTCGCGCCGATGACTGTCCGGATCGCCGCATCGAGCTTGTCGGCGCCTTGCGGTCCGATCGCGTCGATCGACACCGAAAGATCGCCCGGGCCGACGAAGATCACGTCGACGCCGTCGGTGGCCGCGATCGCATCGACGTTGGCGAGCCCCGCCGCTGTCTCGACCTGAACCGCGACGACGGTTCTGTCGTTGGCGCCGGCAAGATATTCGGGAATGCGATAACCATAGCCGGCGGCTCGGCCAGGCCCGACGCCACGCTCGCCCAGCGGCGGATAGCGCGAGGCTTTCACTGCTGCTTCGGCCTGCGCGACGGTCGAGACGCGCGGCACCAGCACGCCTTGCGCGCCGCTGTCCAGCGCCGCCTGGATGGCTTCCGGTGCATGGCCGGGAACGCGCACCATCGCCGGCACGCGGTGAACGTCGGCCGCGCGCACCATGGTCTCGATCATGCCGCGCGAGATCTGCGCATGCTCCCAGTCGATGCAGAGGAAGTCGAGGCCCGACAGCGCCATCACTTCGACCGCGACCGGATGGGGAATGGCGGCAAACGAACCGACGAGATTTGCCTTGCCGATGCATTTCTGGCGGAATTCGCTCATGCCGATCCCCTTTGTCGTCTGGCCCAAACTCATATCCGCAAACGGCGGCGAGGCGAAGCTATTTCAGGCTTGAAATATTTTACCGCGAGCCTAGCGTGTGGCCTCCCGCCGCGAGTTCCCGAGATGATCAAAGCGCATCCCCTGCACGGCCCGAACAAACTGAAGCTCGGCGTCTTTTCGACCAACGCCGACGGCGGGCTCGCCATCACCGATGTGC
Source organism: Mesorhizobium sp. WSM4312 (assembly GCF_002294875.1). NCBI lineage: Bacteria > Pseudomonadati > Pseudomonadota > Alphaproteobacteria > Hyphomicrobiales > Phyllobacteriaceae > Mesorhizobium > Mesorhizobium sp. WSM4312. The sequence goes on from NZ_NSFU01000003.1 coordinate 160,886, forward strand.
CGGAACGCTGGACGGCAAGCTGGCAGGACAATCTGACGGCGGCGCAAATCGCCGACCGCGCCGGGCTGGAATTCATGCTGCCGATCGCGCGCTGGCGCGGCTTTGGCGGCCGCAACAAGGTGCGCGAATGGTCGTTCGAAACCTTCACCTGGGCGGCAGCTCTGGCGGTGGCCACCGACCGGATCGGCCTGTTCATGACCGTGCATGTGCCGTTGGTGCATCCGCTTTATGCCGCCAAGGCGCTGGCGACGGTCGACCACATCAGCCAGGGCCGCGCCGGGCTCAACATCGTCTGCGGCTGGAACCCGAAGGAATTCGGCATGTTCGGCACGCCGCTGGTCGAGAAGGGCTACGACCAGGCGGCCGAGTGGATCGAGATTCTTGAAAAGCTCTATGCATCGGCCGGGCCGCTCGACTATGAAGGCACCTATTATCGCCTGAAGGAAGCGGTGAGCCGGCCGGCCAGTCTGCAGCTTCCTCGCCCGGTGACTATGAATGCCGCTTTCGGCGGGCCGGGCCGCGACTTCGCCGCCGCCCGGTGCGATTATCTGTTCACGACCTTTTCCGAGATGAGCGATGCCGGCAAGCATGTCGCCGATATCGGCGAGCGCGCCGACAAGGCCGGCCGCGATGTCGGCGTCTACACCGTTGCGCATGTCGTCTGCCGCCCGACCATGGAGGAGGCGCAGGCCTATTACACGCGTTACGCGGTCGATCTGGCCGACCATGACGCGGTCGACGCCCATATGGCCGGCAAGAAGGAATTCTCGCAGTCGCACGACCCGCATGCCTATGACCGGTATCGTCAACGCTTCGCCGGTGGCGCCGGCACCTATCCGCTGGTCGGAACGCCGGAAACGATCGCCGCCGAAATGGCCGCCATATCAGGGCATGGCTATCAGGGCATCGCGCTCTCCTTCGTCAACTACACGCAGGAGCTGCCCTATTTCTGCGACCACGTGCTGCCGATTTTGAGAAAGGCGGGCCTGCGGGTAACTTAGTCCGGACGAACGAGTTCGTCCGGTATCACAGCGGTGGCCTGGATCTCCACCTTGGCGCGGTCCTCGACCAGCGCCATCACCTGCATGGCGGCCATCGCCGGGAAATGCCGGCCGATGACCTCGCGATAGGCTTCGCCGAGCCCCCTGAGATTGGCGAGATACTCGGCCTTGTCGGTGAAATACCAGGTCATCGAGGTGATGTGCCGCGGCTCGGCACCGGCCTCGGCCAGCACAGCGACGATGTTTTGCAGCGTCTGCCGCACCTGGCCGACGAAGTCGTCGGTTTCGAACTGGCACTGCCCGTTCCAGCCGACCTGTCCGCCGACGAAGATGAGCCGTCCACGCGCCGCGACGCCATTGGCGTAGCCGACCGGTTTGGCCCAGCCTTCCGGCTGCAGAATCTCATGCATTTGAAGCCTCCCGGTATTCCTGAAAACCAAGTCTCAAAATCGAATGCCCGTCAATTTTCCCGCCGTCAGGCCGCGCCCATCACTTGCCGCGCGATGACCACCTTCTGCACGTCGGAGGCACCCTCATAGATGCGCAGCGCGCGGATCTCGCGATACAGGCTTTCGACGATGTGGCCTTTGCGCACGCCGTCGCCGCCATGCAGTTGCACCGCCCTGTCGATCACCTCCTGCGCCTTGTCGGTGGCGAACAGTTTTGCCATCGCCGCCTCGCGTGTCACCCGCGCCGCGCCCATGTCCTTGGTCCAGGCGGCGCGGTAGACCAGAAGCGCCGCCGCATCGACGTCGAGGGCCATGTCGGCGATGTGACCCTGTACCATCTGCAATTCGGCCATCGGTGCGCCGAACAGTTTGCGCTCGGCCACTCTGCTGATGCTTTCTTCCAGCGCCCGGCGGGCAAAGCCGAGCGCTGCTGCACCGACGGTCGAGCGGAACACGTCGAGCACCGACATGGCGATGCGGAAGCCGTCACCTGGCTTGCCGATCAGGGCCGAGATGGGGACACGGACCTGATCGAAGGAAAGCCGCGCCAGCGGATGCGGCGCGATCACTTCGAGGCGCTCGGCGATGCCGAGGCCCGCAGTGTCGCCAGGCACGATAAAGGCGGAAAGCCCCTTGGCGCCCGGCGCCTCGCCGGTGCGGGCAAAGACGATGTAGAGATCGGCGATGCCGCCATTGGAGATCCAGGTCTTTTCGCCGGTGAGCACATAGCTGTCGCCGTCGCGGGTCGCCGTCATTTCGGTGTTGGCGACATCCGAGCCCGAGCGCGGTTCCGACAGGGCGAAGGCCGAGATCGCCTTGCCGGCCCTCGTCTGCGCCAGCCATTGCTGCTGATCGGCCGTGCCGAATAGGCTGAGCGCGCCGGTGCCCAATCCCTGCATGGCGAAGGCGAAATCGGCAAGCCCGTCATGGCGGGCAAGCGTCTCGCGCGTGATGCACAAAATGCGGACATCGAGCGGGCCGGGATTGTCGGTGTCAACAGCGGTCGGCTTCAGCCAACCGTCGCGGCCAAGTTTTTGCACCAGCGCGCGGCAGGCGGCATCGACGTCGTGGTGATCGACGGGGAGATTTCTTGCGCACCATGCTTCCAGGCTCTCGGCGAGTTCGCGATGGCGGTTCTCGAAAAAGGGCCAGTTGAGGAAGGAACGGTCAGGCATGCTGGCCTCCGCAGTACATGGAGTGTTGCGCTCTATGACGCCCCCCTCTGTCCTGCCGGACATCTCCCCCACAAGGGGGGAGATCGGCTATTATTGCCGCATTCGCCAATCGCCAGCGTTGCAAGACGGGAGCCGGCGCCCAAGCTGCCAATCTCCCCCCAAGTGGGGGAGATGTCCGGGAGGACAGAGGGGGGCGCTGCCCCGCCGGCAAGTCCTTCTTGAGCGACGAAAACATCTCAATTCCCCTCGAACACCGGCTTTTCCTTGGCCACGAACGCCTTGTAGGCGCGCTCGAAATCGCGCGTCTGCATGCAGATCGCTTGTGCCTGCGCTTCCGCCTCGATCGCCTGGTCGAGGCCCATCGACCATTCCTGATTGAGCTGCGTCTTGGTGATGCCGTGGGCGAAGGTCGGGCCGGAGACGATGCGCGCCGCCATGTCGAGTGCGTCCGCCTCGAGCGAGGCCGCATCGACCAGCCTGTTGTAGAACCCCCACCGCTCGCCCTCGGCGGCAGTCATGGTGCGGCCGGTGTAGAGCAGTTCGGCGGCGCGGCCCTGGCCGATGATGCGCGGCAGGATCGCGCAGGCGCCCATGTCGCAGCCGGCAAGGCCGACGCGGGTGAACAGGAAGGCGGTCTTGGCCTCCGGTGTGGCGATGCGGATGTCGGAGCTCATGGCGATGATGGCGCCGGCGCCGACCGCGACGCCGTCAACGGCGGCGATGATCGGCTTGCCGCAGTTCAGCATCGCCTTGACGAAATCGCCGGTCATGCGGGTGAAGGCGAGGAGCTGCTTCATGTCCATCTTGACCAGCGGGCCGATAATGTCGTGGACATCGCCGCCGGAGCAGAAATTGCCGCCATTGGAGAGGAACACCACGGCGTCGACATCGTCGGCATAGACGAGGTCGCGGAAGGTGTCGCGCAGTTCGGCATAGCTGTCGAAGGTCAGCGGGTTCTTGCGCTCCGGCCGGTCGAGCCGGATCTTGGCGATCCTGCCTTCGACCTCCCACAGGAAATGCTTCGGCTTCAGCCCGGCCATCCCGGTCATTCGCGTCCCTCCCAGTTGCTGCGGAACGAGGTCAACATGCCGGTCAGCCGGCGCGCATCCTCCTCGCTGACCTTGCCCAGCAATTCGCCGATCCAGCCCTCATGGGCGGCGGCGATGGTGGCAAAGGATTTGGTGCCTTCCTCGGTCAGCCGCACCATGGAGGTGCGGCGGTCGCCATTGCGGCGGGCCCGAGCGACCAGTCCTTCGGAAACCAGCCGGTCGACAATGCCGGTGACATTGCCGTTGGAGACCAGCAGAAAGCGCGACAGGTCGCTCATCAGCATGCCTTCAGGCACGCGATAGAGGGCCGCCATCACGTCGAAGCGCGGCAGGGTCGTATCGAATTCCTTCTTCAGGCGCTCGCGCAGTTCGGCCTCGATCGTGCGCGAGGCGCGCAGCAGCCTGATCCACAGACGCAGTCGGTCCTTGCCGGGTCCCGACGGTGCGGGCAGGGGGCCGGCTACCATGTTTCGCCTCCTGAGATGGAAATTGCCTGTCCGGTGATCGATGACGCTGCCTCGCCACACAGCCACAGCACGGCGGCGGCGACTTCCTGCGGCTGGATGAAGCGGCCTTGCGGGTTGGTCGAGGCAAGGCTCGCCCGCGCCTCGCCAGCCGAGCGGCCGGTCTTTTCAACGATGCGCTGGATGGATTCTTCCAGCATATCGGTCTCGACGAAGCCCGGGCACACAGCGTTGACGGTGACGCCGGATTTCGCGGTCTCCGCCGCCAGCGCCCGCATCAGCCCGACGACGCCATGCTTGGCCGCCACGTAAGGCGCGACATAGGCGTAGCCTTTCAGCCCTGCCGTTGAGGCAATGAAGATGATCCGTCCCGCCTTGCGCGCGGCCATCCCGGCCAGCGCCGGCTTCACCGTCAGGAAGGCGCCGGTCAAGTTGACGTCGAGCGTCATTTGCCAGTCGGCGAGCGTGGTCTTGTGCGCTGGTGTGCTGCCGGCCATGCCGGCATTGGCGATGACGACGTCGAATGGCCCGCGCTCGGCTTGCGCCGTCTGATAGAGCGAGGCTATCGACACCTCATTGGTGACATCGGCGGCGATGCCGAAGATACGCTCGCTTTCGCCGGCCACTTTGGCAAGCTCGGCGTCGCGCCGGCCGCAGATGGTGACGTCGATGCCGGCATCCGCCAGTCCCAGCGCGATGGCCCGGCCGACGCCGGAGCCGCCGCCAGTGACCAGCGCATGCTTGCCGGAGATCGCTGGTGCCGCCGTCATACTTTCAGCCCCGCGGCGGCATCGCGCTCGGCCAGCCGGTAGATCTGGTCGCGTCCGGGCAGATAGGGATCCGGCCATTTCACGCCGCGGTCGCCGAGCGTCACCGCCGCGTGCAGCGTCCAGTACGGGTCGGCAAGATGCGGCCGCGCCAGCGCCACCAGATCGGCGCGGCCGGCCATCAGGATCGAATTGACATGGTCCGGCTCGTAGATGTTGCCGACTGCCATCGTCGCCATGCCGACTTCGTTACGGATGCGGTCCGAGAACGGTGTCTGGAACATGCGGCCGTAAACGGGTTTTGCCGCCGTTGAGGTCTGGCCGGCGGACACGTCGCAGATGTCGACGCCGGCCTCATGCAGCAGCCGCGCGATCTCGACCGCGTCGGCGGGTGTGACGCCTTCGATGCCGACCCAGTCATTGGCCGAAATGCGCATCGAGATCGGCTTCTCCGTCGGCCAGGCGGCGCGCACCGCGTGGAAGATTTCGAGGGGATAGCGCATGCGATTATCAAGCGAACCGCCATATTCATCCGTGCGCCGGTTGGTGACAGGCGTGATGAAGGACGACAGGAGATAGCCGTGCGCGGCATGGATCTCCAGCATGTCGAAGCCGCAGCGGCCAGCCATCTCGGCCGAGGCCACGAATTGGTTGCGCACCAGATCCATGTCGGCGCGGTCCATCGCCTTCGGCACCTGGTTCTGCGGCGACCATGCGACAGCCGATGCCGCCATGACAGGCCAGTTGCCCGAGGCCAGCGGCACGTCGGTGCCTTCCCAGCCGAGCCGGGTCGAGCCCTTGGCGCCGGAATGGCCGATCTGGGCGCAGATCTTGGCCTCGGTCTCTGTGTGGACAAAGTCTACCAGCCGCTTCCACGCCACCTCGTGTTCGGGCGCGTAGAAGCCGGGACAGCCGGGCGTGATACGGCCTTCCGGGCTGACGCAGGTCATCTCGATATAGACGAGCCCGGCGCCGCCCTTGGCGCGCTCGGCATAATGGGTGAAATGCCAGTCGGTCGGGCAGCCGTCGACGGCCTTGTACTGCGCCATCGGTGAGACGACGACGCGGTTCTGCAGCTTCATGTCGCGCAGCTTGAACGGCGCGAACATCGGCGCCCGGCGCAGCCTGTTGCCGCCGGCACCCGCCTGGCGCTGGAACCATTCTTCGGCACCCCCCAGCCATTCGGCATCGCGCAGCCGCAAATTCTCGTGGCTGATGCGCTGCGAGCGGGTCAGCAGCGAATAGTTGAACTGCACCGGATCGAGGCCAAGATAGCGCTCGACCTCCTCGAACCATTCGAGCGAATTGCGCGCCGCCGATTGCAGCTTAAGCACCTCGGTGCGCCGTGCGTCCTCGTATTTGCGGAACGCGGCATCGAGATCCGGCTCGGTCTCCACATACTCGGCCAGCGCCACCGCGCTTTCCAGCGCCAGCTTGGTGCCGGAGCCGATCGAGAAATGCGCCGATGCCGCCGCATCGCCCATCAGCGCCAGGTTCTTGTACGACCAGCGTTCGCACAGAACGCGCGGGAAATTGATCCAGGCCGAACCCCTGATGTGGTTGGCATTGGTCATCAGCGCATGCCCGCCGAGATGGTTGGCGAAGATGCGCTCGCACACCGCGATCGATTCCTGCTGCGTCATCGCGCCGAAGCCGAAGGCAGCCCAGGTCTGCTCGCTGCATTCGACGATGAAGGTCGCGGTCTCGCTGTCGAACTGATAGGCATGCGCCCACACCCAGCCATGCTCGGTCTTCTCGAAGATGAAGGTGAAGGCGTCGTCGAATTTCTGGTTGGTGCCGAGCCAGACGAACTTGCATTTGCGGGTGTCGATGTCCGGCTTGAAGATGTCGACGAAGGTGTTGCGCGCCCTGGAATTCAGCCCGTCCGCGGCGACGACTAGATCATGAGACTCCATGTAAGGCTTGGGATCGGCGATATCGGTCTCGAACATCAGCTTGACGCCGAGCTCGCGGGCGCGACGCTGCAAAAGGATCAGCAACCGCTTGCGGCCGATGCCGCAGAAACCGTGACCTGACGAGACCGTGCGCACGCCGTCATGAATGACGGCAATGTCGTCCCAATAGGCAAAATGCTTCTTGATCCAGACGGCGCTGACCGGATCGTTCTTGGCGAGGTTCTCAAGCGTTTCGGCCGACAGCACGACGCCCCAGCCGAACGTGTCGTCGGCGCGGTTGCGCTCGAACACCGTCACATCGTGCGCGGCGTCCCTGAGCTTCATCGATATGGCAAAGTAGAGGCCGGCTGGACCGCCGCCGAGAACCGCAACCTTCATCTGTGCGATCTCCTCTTCGCTTGCTGTCTGGTGAGTATCGCGCCGGCGGCAAAATATTTCAAGCTTAAAGTTTTATGTCGAAATCATTGTGCCGATACCGGGCAGCGCGCTTGCGTGTCGCCCCGCAAGCGCACGCCAAGGGTCACTTTTCCGGGTTCTTCGGGCTCCACAGAACCGTCTCGGCACCCTTCTCATAGGCCATGCCGTCGGGGTAGCTGATCGCTTCCAGCTGCAATCCCCAGGGCGCCTGGAAATAGAGAATGGTCTGGCCGGCGGCGGGCCCTTGCTTGACCGGCAGGGGCCCCATGCGTGTCTTGACGCCCTTGCCATCGAGATAGGCTTTGGCGGCGGCAACGTCGTCGACATAGAGGGCGATATGGAAGCCGCCAATGTCGCTGTTCTTCGGCGTCAGATCCTTCTGGTCGGGCGCGGTGTATTTGAACAGCTCGATGTTCGAGCCATAGCCGCAACGCACCATGGTGACCTGCTCGATGACGGCCTTGGGATCGACGCCCAGAAGGTCCTGCATGAAGGTACCCTTGTCATCGGCGAACGGGCCGAACGACATTGCCTTCTTGCAGCCGACCACCTCGGTGAAGAAGTCGACCGCCTGCTTCATGTCGGGGACGGTGATGCCGGTGTGATCGTGGCCGCGCATGCCGGGGATCGAATCGGCCGAGGCCATGCCGGCGCCGCCAAGGACAGCGGCGGCAAGCGTTGCATTTCGAAGTATCGTCTTCATGTCAGTCCTCTCCATTGGCGGGACCTGGGTCTTTGCGGTCGCATGTCCGAACCCCGCTTTTCGGCATGTGTATGCATTCATGTCGGGGCCTTGGCGGCGGCAGGAATGTCCAGCCAGCCGGCGTCGATTTCGGGCAGCGGAATGGCTGCGATGAGGTCGCGCGTGTAGGCCTGCCTGGGATTGTCGAACAAGGCGTCGGTGGCGCTGGCCTCGACGATCACGCCTTCGCGCATGACGATGACTTGCCGGCACAGCCGCCGGATGACCGACAGGTCGTGGCTGATGAAGGCGACGGTCAGGCCCATCTCCGCGGCCAGCTTCTCCAGCAGGGTCAGGATCTGCGCCTGCGTCGACACGTCGAGGCCGGAGACGATCTCGTCGGCCAGCACGAATTTCGGCGACAGCGCCAGAGCGCGCGCAATGCCAACGCGCTGGCGCTGGCCGCCCGACAGTTCGTGGCGGTAACGGCCGGCAAAGCTCTGCGGCAGGCCGACCCGCTGCAGCGCCTCGGCGACGCGCGCCTTCAGATTGCCGCCAAGCCCGTTCTGCTTGAGCGGCGCGGCGATGATGCTGGCGATGGTGCGGCGCGGATTGAGCGACGACATCGGATCCTGGAAGATCATCTGCAGATTGCGGCGCAACGGCCGCAACTCCGCTTCCGGCAGATGCGTGATGTCGCGGCCGTCGAAGCTGATGCTGCCGGCGCTGGGCTCCAGCAGGCGCACCAGGGCACGACCGAGTGTCGACTTGCCGGAACCGGATTCGCCGACGATGCCGGTCACCGATCCCTTCGGCAAGTCAAAGTCGAGCCCTTTCAGGATTTCAGCCAACGGCGCACCGCCGATCAGCGGCTTGCGCGTCATGTCGGGCAAGGCGACCTTCAGCCCGCGTACGGAAAACAGCGGCTCAACCATGCGGCCGCCTCCACGCCAGGTCTGCTGCTGCGATCTCGGCGGCAAGCCCAGCCAGCACCGCTCCGTCCACGGGTTTCAGCGAGGCGAAAGGGTCGGTATAGCGCGGCGTCGCCGCCATCAGCGCCCGCGTATAGGCGTGCTGAGGGGCGGCGAAGAGCGCTGCCGTATCGGCTTCCTCCACCACCTTACCGGCATAGAGCACCGAGACCTTCTGGCTGATCTTGGCGACGACGCCGAGATCGTGGGTGACGAACAGGATCGCGGTGCCGTGCTCGCGCTGCAACGCGGCGATCAGGCGCAGGATCTGCTTCTGCACGGTGACGTCGAGCGCCGTCGTCGGCTCGTCGGCGACGATCAGCCGGGGTTCGGCGGCGAAGGCGGCCGCGATCAGCACGCGCTGGCGCATGCCGCCGGACAGCTCGTGCGGATAGCTTTTCAGCACGCGCTCGGGATCGCGGATCTGCACCTCGTCCAGCAACTGCCGGGTGCGCCGATCGGCCTTCTCGCCGCTCCAGCCGAGAATGCGCACCAGCCGGTCGGTCATCTGCGGACCGATGCGGCGCGACGGGTTGAGCGCGGTCAGCGGATCCTGCGGGATCAGCGCGGTGCGGGCGCCGATCAGCGTGCGCCGTGCCTTGGGCTGAAGCCTGCCGAGGTCTTCGCCCTCGAGCAGCATGTCGCCTTCGACGAGCCGCACGCTCGACGGCAACACGCCGAGCACCGCCTTGCCGATCATCGTCTTGCCGGCGCCGCTCTCGCCGACCAGTGCGCGCACCTCGCCGGGTTGCACGGCAAGCGACACCGAGCGCAGCACGCGCTGGCCGTTCTGCAGCACGGCGCTGAGATTGGCGATGTCGAGACAGGCGCTCATCGCAGCACCGGGTCGAAACGGGCCTTCAGCGCTTCGCCGAACTGGCTGAACGACAGCACGGTGAGGATCAGCGTGATCAGCGGAAACACCAGCACCCACCAGGCCTGATGGATCGACAGCCGGCCCTCGGCGATGATGCTGCCCCAGGTCGGATCGTCGGTCGAGATCGACAGATTGACGAAGGACAGGATCGCCTCGACGATGACGGCGATGCCCATCTCCAGCGACAAAAGCGCCACGATCGACGGCACCACATTGGGCAGCACTTCGCGCAGCATGATGCCGATGCGGCCATAGCCGGCGATGCGGGCATTCTCGACATAGTCCATGCGCGACTGGCCCATCGCCTCGGCGCGGATCACCCGGCAGAAACGCGTCCAGTCGATGATGGCGATGGCGAGAATAACGGAGCTGAGGCCGGTGCCCAGCACAGCCACCAAGAGGATGGCGAACAGCACCGGCGGAAACGCCATCCAGATATCGACGATGCGCGAGATGATGCGGTCGGCCCAGCCGCCGAAATAGCCCGCGACCAGCCCGAGCGTCGAGCCGACGAGGCAGGCGGCGATGGCCGCCGCGAAAGCGACGATGAAGGCGATACGGCCGCCGAAGATCAGCCGGGACAACAGATCGCGGCCGAGGCTGTCGGTGCCCAGCCAATAGCCGGGCTCGGCGCCATCAAGCCAGAAGGGCGGCAGCCGCTCCAGCATCAGATCCTGCGCCAGTGGATCCTGCGGCGCCACCAGCGGCGCGAAGATCGCCGCCAGCAGAGCCAGCAGCAGCCAGCCGCCGGCGAGCCACAGCCTGGGGCTCGGTCCGCGTCTTGATGTGCGGGCCTCATCCATGGCGCAGCCTCGGGTTGAGCAGGGCATACATCATGTCGACCACGAGATTGATCAGCACGAACAGCAGCGCGAAGACCAGCACGATGCCCTGGATCAGCGGCAGGTCGCGGTTGATGACGGCATCGATCGCCATGTTGCCGAGGCCTTCATAGGAAAACAGCCGCTCGACGATGACGGTGCCGCCGATCAGGAAGGTGAACTGCACGCCGACCAGGGTCAGCGTCGGCAGGGCGGCGTTCTTCAGCGCCTCTCGCAGGATGACCTGCGTCTCGGAAAAACCCTTGACCCGCGCCAGCACGACATAGTCGAGGTCGAGCACTTCCTTCAGCGACTGTTTCAGCAGTTGCGAGATGATCGCCGCCAGCGGCAGCGCCAGCGCCACCGCCGGCATCAGCATGTGCTTCAGCAGGTCCCAGGTCAGGTCGAAGCGCAGCCGCAGCAGGCTCTCGAAGAAATAGAACTGGGTGGCGAAGGGCAGGTCGAGCTGCGGCGACACGCGGCCGGAAATGTCGAAGATCGGCACCAGCACGCCGAACAACAGGATCAGCACCAGCCCCCACAGGAAATCGGGAATGGAAAGCGCCGCCCCGCTGGTGATGTCGATGCCGGCTTCCACCGCCGTGCCGCGTTCTCTGGCGCCGAGGACCGCCGTCGTACCGCCGATCGCCACCGCCATGATCAGCGCGACGATGGCCAGTTCCAGCGTCGCCGGCAGCCGGTTGAAGACGAGGCCGAGCACGTCCTGCCGCAGCGAAATCGAGGTGCCGAAATCGCCCCGGACAACGCCGGACAACCAGATGAAGAATTGCTGCACGATGGTCTTGTCGAGCCCGTAGAGCGCGCGCAGGCGGGCGATGTCGTCATCCGTCGCGCCGGGCGGCAGCATCATGGCGATCGGATCGCCGGGCGCGACGCGGATCACGACGAAAACGACGATGGCCACGCCGAACAGCGTGATCAGCATCGTCAGAAGACGGATCAGGAATCTTTGCAGGAGCATGCTGGCTGAAGCCCGGCCTGTCTCAGTGATCGGTTAAGCGAAACGCCCCCTCATCCGGCCGCTTGGCGGCCACCTGCTCCCCGAGGGGAGAAGGTGGCCCGAAGGGCCAGATGAGGGGGCCTGCGTAAGTTGCACGCTGTCTTGGAACAGCGTGCCTTGTCGTCAGTCTCAGGCCGGGGTCATCAGTGCCGGCAGCAACGCGCCGGAGACATGCTGCACCACCTTGACGCCCTTGGCATGCACGATCGGCTGCGCATACTGCATCAGCGGCAGCACATAGGCCTGCTCGGCGATGTATTTGTCGACCGCCTTCCAGCCGGCGATGCGCTTGGCCTCGTCCTTCTCGCCCCACAGCGGGTTGATCATGTCGATCAGGTCCTGGCTGTCCCACACCGAGTGCGGGCTCGGCCCGTACATGGCAAAGCCGGTCGAGGTCGTCGGGTCGCCGATGGCGTTGCCCCAGTTGTAGAAGGCCGCCGGCGCCAGCTTGTCGGCGGCGCGCAGTTCGTAGTGCTTGGCGATCTCGTAGACTTCGATCGTCGCTTCGATGCCGACCTTGCGCCACATGCCGACGATCGCCTGGATCATTTCATAATCCTTGGGCTTGAAGCCCTTGGTCGTCTGGATGGTGAACTTGACCGGCTTTTCCGGCGAATAGCCGGAGGCTGCAAGCAATTCCTTGGCCTTTTCCGGATTGTGCTCGACCTTGATCGACGCATCGTAGGCCGTGTATTCCGGCGTTTCCAGCGTGGCGATTGGCTGGCCGTAGCCGCGCAGCAGCCGTTTGACCAGAAGTTCCTTGTCCACCGCCATCACAGCCGCCTGGCGCACGTTCTTGTCCAGCATCGCCTCGATGTCGTTGAAGAAGATCATGCCGATGTCGGAAACATTCTTGATCGAGCCGGCAAGTCCGTCCTTGGCGATCAGGCGGTCATACTCCTCATAGGGGATTTCGAGCGTCACCTGCGAGGAGCCGGATTCGATCTCGGCGACGCGGCTCGCCGCGTCGGTGACGAACTTGATCGTCACATTCTCGAAAGCCGGCTTGCCGCCCCAATAGTTCGGATTGGCCTTCAGCCGCAGGAAGGCATTGCGCTCGAACTTTTCCACCATGTAGGGGCCGGTGCCGATTGGCGCTTTCTCGAAGCCTTCGGCGCCGACCTTCTCGTAATAGGCCTTCGGCAGGATGTAGCCGGTCAGGAACGACATCCATTTGAAATAGACCGGGTCGAACTGCACCACGTCGCCAGTGATCTTGTTGCCGTCGATCTTGAAGTTGCTGACGTTCTTCCAGACGAACTGGATCGGGTTGCCGGTCTTCTCGTCGCCCGCGCGCTGCAGCGACCAGACAACGTCCTCGGGCGTGAAGGGTGAGCCGTCATGCCATTTCACGCCCTCGCGCACCGTCATCATCACCTTGGTGCGGTCGTCGTTCCAGCCCCATTCGGTGAGCAGGCCAGGGGCGAAGGACAGGTCGGGCTTCTGCGGGATAAACTGGTCGAACACCGACTGGTAGAGGCCCTGGATCGTCGGGTTGACGGCCGAGGGCCCAGTGGTCGGATCCCAGGACGGCAGGTTGACATTGTATGCGATGGTCAGTTCGCCGGCCGCCGCCTTGGCTATTTTCGGCAGGCCAACCGCGGCCACGCCGAGTGCCGCGGCACTGTATCCCAGCAATTCGCGTCTGTTGATTTTCATGGTCGTTCCCCTTGTTGGTTATTGTCTTTGCGCGGCACTATCCGTTCATTGGTTCAGGCTTCGTGGGCAGCAGCGCCTTGCCCCTCGTCACCTCGATAAAATCGTCGGAGCCTACCTCCCGCCAAGCTGTTGCGCGAGCATGAAACCCGAGGCCGCACCGGTCCCGGCACCCGGCCATGTCGCGGCTCCCGTCAGATGCAGATTGCCGACCGGCGTGTTCCAGCCGGCATAGCCGCGCGCCGGGCGGAACAAGAAGTTCTGCGCCAGATGGTGGCTGCCGCAAACCTGGTCGCCACCGACCAGGTTCGGGTTCTCGCGCTCGAGGTCGATGGGCGAGAACACGGACCGGCCGAGGATTTTGGCGCGCAGGCCGGGCGCATAAGTCTCGATGATGTCGAGCACGCGATCGCCATAGGCGTCCTTGACCTGATCCCAATGCGCGGGCGCAATCTTGCCGGCAGCATCGCCTGTTATCTCGGCGGGCAGCATGCGCACCTGCACCCACAGCACATGCTTGCCCCGCGGCGCGCGTGACGGATCGATCGCGCTTGGCTGGCCGACGACCAGCACCGGTTCGTCCGGCAGCATGCCGGCCATTGCCTGCTGATAGGTGCGCGACATGGCGTCGAGCGAGGGCGACAGATGCACATAGGCGAACTGCCGCAACTCAGACCCGGCGCGCCAGTCCGGCAGGTCGTCCAGCGCCAGGTGGATCATCATCGTACCCGGCGCATACCGAAACTTCTTCATCGCCGTATCGAAGCCGGCATTGCCGGAACCCCCCGGCAGCAGCGTGCCGGTCAGCGCCTTTGGCGCGACGCCGGCGATGACGGCCTTGGTGGCTGTATGGGTCTCACCGGAAACAAGCCGCACCCCGGTCGCCTTGCCGGCGGAAACGGTGATCTCGGCCACTTCCGCGCCAGTGACGATCTTGCCGCCGGCGGACGTCACCATGCCGGCCAGCGCCCGGATGATGGTGTCGGCGCCGCCCTTGCCCAGCACCATGCCGAAGCTCTGGTTGGCCATCGATTCCAGATAGGGGAACACCGCACCGCCGGCGATGTCGGGGGCGAAGTCGAGATGCATGCCCCAGGTGGCGAGCGTCGCCCGCACATAAGGCGACTCGAAAGTCTCCTCCAGCCACGCGCGGGGTGACGACAGCAACAGCCTTCCCGTGTCGAGCGCGCCGGATATGCCCTTCTTGCGCCACAGCTTCCACGCCGAGCCGGCCAGCGCGCGGGCGCTCATCGGCGAGCCCAGCAGCCGGAACAGATGTTCGGCCTCGGCCGGGAAGGCGGCAACAAGCCCGCGCCATGTCGCGGCATCGGCGGTGGAGAAAGCGGCCATGCGCGTGGCGGTCTTTTCCAGATCGTTGCTGACGCCGAACCAGCGTCCGTTCGGAAAGGCGCTGGCGAAACAGTCGGCGACCGGAGCGAATTCCAGGCCCTGCGCTTTCAATTCATTTGCATATTTCCGGTGGAAGACAGAGCCGGCAAAGAGGCTCAGATTCATCGCGCCGAAGTCGTGGCGGAAACCGGGAAGGGTGAATTCGCGGGTCTGGACGGCGCCGCCAATCGTGGAATTGCGCTCGAAAATCCCGGTTTTCCAGCCTTTGAGCGCCAGATGCGCGGCGCATGCCAGACTGTTGTGGCCCGCCCCGACAAAGATCGCGTCGAACTCGCTCACGCCCCGTTCCCATTTCCTTTATGCTTAAAGATAATTGCAGATGCATATGTTTTCGTCTAGTAGGATATTAAGGGCCGAGACGAGCCTCGATCATCACCACAAAAGAGGGAACACAAACATGGATACGCAAAAACTCCTCGGCGAAGTCGCCGGCCGGCTGCTTTCAGGGGCCATCAAGGTGGTCGACCTGTCGGCGCCGCTCGGACCGGACACGCCGCTGATCAAGCTGCCACCGGAACTCGCCGTCGACACGCCCAAGGTCGAGATCCATTCGATTTCCCGCTATGACAAGAACGGCCCTTGGTGGGCGTGGAACTGGCTGAAGCTCGGCGAGCATTCCGGCACGCATTTCGATGCGCCGCAGCATTGGATCACCGGCAAGGACTATCCGGACGGCGCCACCGATACCATTCCGGCGCAGAACTTTGTCGGCCCGGTCAATGTCATCGACTGCTCCAAGGAAGCCGCCGCCGACCACGATTTCCTGCTCACCGTCGACCACATCAAGGCGTGGGAAGCCAAGCACGGCGCCATCAACGACGGCGAGTGGGTGGTGATGCGCACCGACTGGTACAAGCGCAACGGTTCGGAAGCCGAGTTCCTCAACGCCAACGAGACCGGCCCGCATACGCCCGGCCCGACGGCCGAAGCCATCCAGTATCTGATAGCCAAGGACATCAAGGGCTGGGGCTCGGAGACGATCGGAACCGACGCCGGCAAGGCGGGCGGCATGGAGCCGCCATTCCCGGCGCACACGCTGATGCACAAGGCCAACCGCTACGGCCTCGCCAGCCTGTGCAACCTCGACCAGCTGCCGCCGAAGGGCGCCATCCTGATCGCGGCGCCGCTCAAGATCGAGCACGGCACTGGCAGCCCGATCCGCGCGCTGGCGCTGGTCTCGGGGCAATAGGCGAGGTGGCGGTCTTCGGGAGAAGATCATGGTCGAGGGCAAAACTTCGATGACGAAGTGGGGAAGACCGTCTTGTGACGTCAGCGTTCTACGGCGCCCCCCTCTGTCCAGAGGGGGGCGCGAAGGAACGCGGCTTAGCCCGATTGGCCTCCCGTCATCCAAGGGTACTCCCCAATGAAAGCGCCCGATCACATCATCGTCGGCAGCGGCATCAACGCGCTGGTCTGCGCGGCGATGCTTGGCGGCAAGGGCGCCAAGGTGCTCGTCCTCGAACGCAACGACCGCATCGGCGGCTGCATGCGCACCGAGGAGATCACCGCGCCCGGCTTCATACACGATGTGATGGCGACGACCTTCGTGCTGTTCATCACCTCGCCGGCCTTTGCGGCATTGGGCGGCGACCTCGCCCGGCACGGGCTGGAGTTCTGCCACACGGCCACGCCGACCGGCGTGCTGCGGCCGGACGGCAGCCACGCGGTGCTCAGCACCGACCGCGCCGCCAACGTCGCCGCACTCAATGCGATCGCGGCGGGTGATGGCGACCGCCACGCCGACGATGTCGGTGGCATCGAACGCAATGCCGGCCTGCTGTTCGGCCTGCTCGGCGGCAGCCTGTGGTCCTATCCGACGGCCAAGCTTTTGGCCGGCGATGCCTGGCGGCGCGGCCCGCGCGGCCTTGCCGCCTTTCTCGGCGACGCTCTGGCGCCGGCACGCGGCTGGCTGGAAAGCACCTACCAGTCCGAAACCATCCGCGCGCTTTGGGCGCCCTGGGTGCTGCATGCCGGGCTCGGGCCGGAAGATGCCTTCTCCGGCCAGATCGCCAAGGTGATCGCCTTCGCGCTCGAAGCCGCGGGCGCCCCGATCGTCAAGGGCGGGGCAAGGAACCTGCTGTCGGCCTTCGAGGCATTGATCATCGAGCGCGGCGGCGTCATCTCCACCGAAGCGGACGTCGCCTCCATCATCCTGGCTGGTGGTCGCGCCACCGGTGTGCGGCTGGCCTCGGGCGAAACGGTCCATGCGAAGAAGAGCATCATCTGCTCGGTGACGCCGACGCAGCTTTATGGCCGGCTGCTAGGCAGCGAGGCGCCCAAAGCCGACATCGAGGCAACGCGGAAATACCGCTACGGCAAAGGCAACTTCCAGATCCACTACGCCCTCGACAAGCCGCCGGCATGGCGCGGCGTAGGACTGGACAAGGTGGCGTTGTTGCATCTGACGCCGGGCGTGGATGGCGTGTCGAAAGCCTGCAACGAGGCGGTGCGCGGCATGCTGCCGGAAGTGCCGACCATCTGCGTCGGCCAGCCGCACGCGCTCGACCCGTCGCGCTGTCCGCAAGGCAAGGCGATCCTCTGGCTGCAACTGCCAGAGGCGCCGCGCCACATCAAAGGCGATGCCGCCGGTAAGCTGGAGGCCCCGGCTGATGGGCAATGGACCGACGCATTGCGCGAGGCCTATGCCGACCGCGCTGGAGCGATCCTCGCCAGCCACATCGATGGCTTCAAGGACAGCGTGATTGCGCGCCGAGCGTATTCGCCGACCGACCTTGAAGCGATGAACATCAATCTGGTCGGCGGCGATCCCTATGGCGGATCCTCGACCATCGACCAGTCATTCCTGTGGCGGCCGTTCAAGACCAGCCGCAACCACCAGACCGGCATAAAGGGGCTTTATCATATCGGCGCCTCGACCCACCCGGGCGCGGGTCTCGGCGGCGGTTCCGGCTTTCTCCTGGCGGGGAGGCTGTGATGGAACAGAAGGTGGCGGAAAAGCGCCAGCGCATTTCGACGCTCGGGCAGATCGGCCTGCAGCAATTCGCGCCCTATCTGATGAACCGCATCATGGGCCGCTACAACGCCACCTTGCGCGATGATTTCCGCAAGCAGGGCCTGACCATTCCGCAGGTGCGCACGCTGGCCGTGCTGTCGGTCACCGATGGCGTCACCGTCAACGACCTCTCGGTCTATACGGTGATCGAGCAGTCGACCTTGAGCCGCACGCTGGACACGCTGGAGGGGCAAGGTTTCGTGCGGCGCGAACAGGGCGTCACCGACAGCCGCATCCGCCATGTCTTCCTGACCGATGAGGGCCGCGCCGAGTTCACTCGCGCCTGGCCGGCCATGCATGACGCGTTCGAGGCGATGTTCGACGATATCGACGACGCTGAATATGCGGCACTCATCGCCACGCTTTTGAAGATGCTCAAGAACATTCGCAAGCACGACATCTAGACGTACGCGCCGCCGGTTCTCGGCGGCAACGGAAGGAGGCAGAGATGGCCGAACGGTCTTTCGCCAAGGAAGTTGAAAAACTCAGGCTCGGCGCCGGAGAGGAGTTTGCCGGCGAGGGCATCCTCGCCATCACCAAGGCGCTGCTGCAATGCGGCGTCGGCTATGTCGGCGGCTACCAGGGCGCGCCGATCAGCCACCTGATGGATGTGCTGGCCGACGCGCAGGACATTCTGGGCGAACTCGGCGTGCATTTCGAGGCGAGCGCCTCGGAAGCCACCGCCACCGCCATGCTCGCCGCCTCCGTGCATTATCCCATCCGCGGTGCCGCGACCTTCAAATCGACCGTCGGTACCAATGTCGCCTCCGATGCGCTCGCCAATCTTGCCTCCGGCGGCGTCACCGGCGGCGCGCTGATCATCGTTGGCGAGGACTATGGCGAGGGCTCCTCGATCATGCAGGAGCGCAGCCATGCCTTTGCCATGAAGAGCCAGGTCTGGCTGCTCGATCCACGCCCCAACCTGCCGTCGATCGTCAAGGCGGTGGAGGACGGCTTCGAGCTGTCGGAATCCTCCAACACGCCGGTCATGCTGCAAGTGCGCATCCGCTGCTGCCACGTTCACGGCCATTTCACCGCCAAGGACAACAAGCGGCCGCCGATGACGGTCGCCGATGCTCTCGAAGCACCGCGCCGCGACACCGGCCGCATCGTGCTTCCGCCCGCCTCCTTCCTGCATGAGAAGGAGAAGGTGGCGAAGCGCTGGCCGGCCGCCGTCGATTTCATAAAGAGCCGCAAGATCAACGAATTCTTCGGTTCGGACCACGGCTCGGTCGGTATCGTCATGCAGGGCGGCATGTACAATTCCGTCATCCGCGCCTTGCAGCGTCTCGGCCTTGCCGACACCTATGGCGAGACGGACGTGCCGCTCTACGTGCTCAACGCCGTCTATCCCTTGATCGACGACGAGTTCCTGTCCTTCTGCGAGGGCAAGCAGGCGGTGCTGGTCGTCGAGGAGGGCCAGCCCAATTACATCGAGCAGGCCTTCGCGGCGATGCTGCACAAGGCCGGGCGTGGCTCCAGGCTGGTCGGCAAGGAATATCTGCCGATGGCCGGCGAATACACCGGCCAGGTCATGCTCGACGGCATCGGCGCCTTTCTGCGCGCCGAGGCGCCGCATCTGCTGCCCGGTGAAGTGCGCGCGCCCAACAAGGTCGGCGACGGCGTCGACACCGCGGACCTGATCAATGTGGTGCCGGGCCGTCCGCCGGGCTTCTGTATCGGCTGCCCGGAGCGGCCGATCTTCGCCGCGACCAAGCTGGTCGAGCAGGAACTCGGCAAGCACCACATCGCCTCCGATATCGGCTGCCATCTGTTCTCGATCATGCCGCCCTTCGAGCTCGGCGCCACCACCATGGGTTATGGGCTGGGGCCGGCCTCGGCGTCGGCGTTCAATTCGCCCGACGCCAAGCGCCGCTCGATCTCCTTCGTCGGCGATGGCGGCTTCTGGCACAACGGCCTGACCTCCTCGATCGGCAATGCCGTGTTCAACAAGAATGACGGCGTCATCGTCATCGTCGATAATTTCTATTCGGCCGCTACCGGCGGGCAGGACATCCTGTCATCGCGCGCCGGCAACAAGACCAAGTCGACAAAACATCCGATCACCGAGGCGGTGAAGGGCATGGGCGTCAAATGGCTGCGCCATGTCGACCGCACCTACGATGTCGGCAAGATGCAGGACACGTTGCGCGAGGCGCTGACGACGGAGGAGAAGGGGCCGAAGGTCATCGTCGCCTCGTCAGAATGCATGCTCAACCGCCAGCGCCGCGAAAAGCCGCTGGTCGACAAGGCGATCAAGGGCGGCGAGCGCGTGATCAAACCGAAATTCGGTGTCGACGAGGACATCTGCACCGGCGACCACGCCTGCATGCGGTTGTCGGGCTGCCCGTCACTGTCGGTGAAGTCGCTCGACGATCCGCTGCGCGACGATCCGGTGGCATCGATCGACCAGAACTGCGTCGGCTGCGGCAATTGCGGCGAGGTCGCCGATGCCGCCGTACTCTGCCCGTCCTTCTACCGCGCCGATGTAGTCCACAATCCGAGCCGCTGGGACCGTTTCCTGGAATCCGCGCGTCGCGCGGTGATCAGCCTTCTGCAGCGCCGCCGCGAAAGCCGGCGCCTGACGTTCGCCAATGCTTGACGCTGTCCCGCCATTCCGCGCCAAGGACGACCAGCGCGTCATCAAGCTCGCCGTGCTGGCGGTCGGCGGCCAGGGCGGCGGCGTGCTGGCCGACTGGATCACCGATGTCGCCGAACGCAATGGCTATGTCGCGCAATCGACCTCGGTCGCCGGCGTGGCGCAGCGCACCGGCGCCACCATCTACTATGTCGAAATGGCCCAGGACACCGGCCGGCTGCCGGTCTTCGCGCTGTCGCCCTCGCAAGGCGATGTCGACATATTGATCGCCGCCGAATTGATGGAAGCCGGCCGTGCCATCATCCGTGGTTTCGTCACGCCGGAGCGCACCACGCTGATCGCCTCTTCGCACCGCATCGCCGCGGTATCGGAGAAGATCGAGCCGGGCGACGGCCGGGCCTCATCTGCCAAGGTGCATGCGACGGCGGAATCCGCATCGAAGCGCTTCATCGCCTTCGACATGGAAAAGATCGCCGCCGACAATGGTTCGATGATCTCGGCCAGCCTGCTTGGCGCGCTGGCGGGCTCGGACGCACTGCCCTTCACGCGCGAAAGCTACGAGCAGGCGGTCAGTGCCGGCGGCCGCGGCGTCAAGGCCAGCCTCGCCGCCTTTGGCGCCGCCTATGACCGGGCGCGCGGCACGGCCGCACCGGCGCCGAGGCCAGCAGGGCCGGCCATTGTCGAATCCGCATTGGGCGCAGGGCGCGTGAGCGGCCCGCAAAACCTGCTGCAGGGCTGGCAGGCGCTCGCTGCCCGCATCGACCTGATGCCCGCGGCGGTGCGTGACATGGCGTTGCGGGGCCTGAGGAAGGTCGTCGACTATCAGGACATCGCCTATGGCGGCGAGTATCTTGACCGGCTGGACAAGGCCGTCGCGGTGGATCGCGCCGACCATGCCCATGCGCTGTCCATCGCCGCCGCCAAGCACCTCGCCAACGCGCTGTGCTATGACGACATGATCCGTGTCGCCGACCTGAAAACACGGTCGACCCGTGACAGGCGCGTGCGCAAGGAAGTCGGCGTCAAGGAAGGTTCGATCCTGCAGGTCACCGAATATTTTCATCCGCGCATCGAGGAGTTCTGCGGCACGATGCCGGCGGGGCTGGGCAGCTATATCGAGAGCCGGCCGAAGCTTGCCGCCTTCCTCGACCGCCGCATCAACCATGGCCGCCGCATCCGCACCGACAGCTTTGCCGGCTTTGCGGCACTCTGGTTTATCGGCGGCCTGCGCCGCTGGCGCCGCGGCCTGCTGAGGCACAAGGTCGAGACCGCGCATCTCGATCGCTGGTACGCGCTGGCGCTCGCCCATGTGCCCCAGGACTATGCGCTGGCCGTCGAAATCCTCAACTGCCGCCGGCTGATCAAGGGCTACAGCGACACCCATGTTCGCGCCCAGTCCAAATTCGACCGCGTGCTGTCGGCGCTTGCCATGCTCAAGGGCCGCGACGATGCCGCCGACTGGATCCGCCGCCTGCGCGAGGCGGCGCTGAAGGACGAAAACGGCGACATGCTCGACGGCGCGCTGAAGACAGTGGCGACGCTCGGGCCAGGTCCGGCAACCTCGGCGCCCTAACCCGAGATACCAGAGGCATCACCGGTTCCGGGTTCCGTTTCCAGGCGCAATGAACGACGTTCATTTTTTGCTTGAACAATGTTCAAGATGTGATAGGGTGCGCTTATGAACGATGTTCATTTCTGGCGAACCGAAAGCCGCGATATGGACATCGGGCACTGTAAGGAAGTTTAACCAGCTCATGACTATCACTGAGCTTGAAATAGCGCCTGCAACCCGCAGGGCCTCCGGCGAATAGCCGTAGGGTTCCGCCAAGTGGAAATCGCCATGAACACGCATCTGATGTTGTCCCGGCGCTTTGCGCCTCTGTTCTGGACGCAGTTCCTGTCCGCCTTCAACGACAATTTCCTCAAGAACACGCTGGTGTTCCTGATCCTCTTCACGCTGGCAGCCGACCAGGCGGCCTCGCTGGTCACTTTGGCTGGCGCCGTCTTCATGGCGCCCTTCCTGTTGTTGTCGGCGCTTGGCGGCGAGATCGCCGACCGCTTCGACAAGGCGCTGATCGCGCGCCGGCTGAAATTCGCCGAGATCGCCGCCGCGGGTGTCTCCGTCGTCGGCATCGCGCTGTCGTCTATTCCCGTGCTGATGACGGCGCTGCTGATGTTCGGCATCATCTCGGCGCTGTTCGGGCCGATCAAATACGGCATCCTGCCCGATCACCTCGAGCGCAAGGAACTGCCTAAGGCCAACGCCTGGATCGAGTCGGCCACGTTTGCCGCCATCCTCGGCGGCACCATCGCCGGCGGCGTCGTGTCGGCCGATGGTATCGGCGTCACTGTGTTCGGACCAATCATGATGGCCTTGGCCGTCGGCTGCTGGTTCGTCAGCCGCTACATTCCGCCCACGGGTTCCGCGGCACCTGACCTTGTCATCGACAGGAACATCTTTCGCTCGACCTGGCGCCAGGTCAGCGAGCTGCGGACCGACACGCGGATCTGGCGCGCCGGCCTGATGACCTCATGGTTCTGGCTGATCGGCGCCATCGTGCTTTCGATCCTGCCGACCTTGATCAAGGATTCGCTCGGCGGCAACGAGATCGCCGTCACCGTCTATCTCGCTGTGTTCGCCGTCTCGATCGCCATCGGCTCGGCGATTGCCGCATGG
Organism: Mesorhizobium sp. WSM4312; assembly: GCF_002294875.1. Taxonomy (NCBI): domain Bacteria; kingdom Pseudomonadati; phylum Pseudomonadota; class Alphaproteobacteria; order Hyphomicrobiales; family Phyllobacteriaceae; genus Mesorhizobium; species Mesorhizobium sp. WSM4312. Next base: position 183,851 of record NZ_NSFU01000003.1, read on the forward strand.
ATGTCGCAGGGGCGTATCGTGCTGCTGCCCGCACCGGTCGGCACGGCGCTGCTGGCGCTGTTTGGCCTGCATTTGGCCTGGACCATCTGGAGCATGCAGCCTTCGCCGAAGGCGCAAACTCTTGCCCTGTTCTTTGCCGGGCCAGACACCATCCGTGTGGCGATCGACCTCGCCGGCATGGCCATCGCCAGCGCCTTCCTCGTGGTGCCGACCTTCGCCGCCGTGCAGGCCTGGTCGCCCGAGGCGCGCCGCGCCCGTGTCGTCGCCGCGGTCAGCATCGTCAATGCCGGCTTCATGACCGTCGGCGGCATCCTCGTCGCCGCGATCCAGACGAAAGTCTCGACCGGCGGCATCCTGTTCGGCCTCGCCGCGGCCAATGCCGTCGCCGCCTGGCTGATGCTGAAATTCCTGCCGACCAACGCCTTCCGCGATTTCGTCTCCATCCTGTTCCGCGCCTTCCTGCGCCTGGAGGTCGAGGGCATGGAGAACCTCAAGGCGGCCGGCACGGCGCCGATCCTGGCGCTCAACCATGTGAGCTTCCTCGACGGTCCGCTGGCGCTGACGCTGACCGACGAGGAGCCGGTCTTCGCCATCGACTACGCCATAGCCCAGGCCTGGTGGATGAAGCCGTTCATGAAGCTCGCCCGTGCCTTGCCGCTCAATCCGGCCAAGCCGATGTCGACCCGCACGCTGATCAAGATCGTGCAGGGCGGCGATCCGCTGGTCATTTTCCCCGAAGGCCGCATCACCGTCACCGGCGGGCTGATGAAGGTCTATGATGGCGCCGCCATGGTGGCGGACAAGACCGGCTCGATGGTCGTGCCGATCCGCATCGACGGGCTGGAGAAAAGCCCGTTCTCCCGGCTGACGTCGCAGCATGTGCGCCGCCGTCTGCTCCCGAAGGTCAAGGTGACCATACTGGAGCCGGTCAAGCTGCAAGTGCCGCCGGAGCTGAAAGGCCGCAAGCGCCGCGCCGCGGCGGGGTCTGCACTCTACCAGGTCATGTCGGATCTCGTCTTTCGCACCCAGGACATCGACAGGACGGTGCTGGAAAAGATCATCCTGACGGCGAATGAACGCGGCATGAAACGGCTCGCCGTGCAGGATCCGGTCACCGGCTCGCTGAGCTATGGCAAGCTGCTGACGGCGGCCGCCGTGCTCGGCGAGAAATTCCAGAACCTTTATGCCGATCAGCAGACGCTCGGCATCATGCTGCCCAATGCCAACGGCTCGTGCGCCACGCTGCTCGGCGTGATGTCGTCCGGCAAGGTGCCGGCGATGATCAACTTCACCGCCGGTGCCGCCAACATCCTTTCCGCCTGCAAGGCCGCTGAGGTGAAGACCGTGCTCACGTCCCGCGCGTTTGTCGAACAGGCCAAGCTTGGCGCGGTGGTCGAGGAGATCGGCCGGTCGGTTGACATCGTCTGGCTCGACGATCTGCGTGCAACCATCGGTCTCAAGGACAAGCTGCTTGGCCTGTTGCGCAAGTCGACACCGCGCGCGCCGCGCAAGCCTGACGACCCGGCGGTAATCCTGTTCACCTCAGGCTCGGAAGGCACGCCGAAGGGCGTCGTGCTCACCCATCGCAACATCCTGGCCAATGCCGCGCAGGCGGCCTCGCGCATCGACTTCCACTCGGGCGACAAGGTGTTCAACGTTTTGCCGATCTTCCATTCCTTCGGCATGACGGCCGGCACGGTGCTGCCGTTGATCTCGGGCGTGCCGGTCTATTTCTACCCATCGCCGCTGCACTACCGCATCGTTCCGGAACTGATCTACGCCTCCAACGCGACGATCATCTTCGGCACCGATACGTTCCTCAGCGGCTATGCCCGCACAGCGCACCCCTACGACTTCCGCTCGATACGCTATTGTTTTGCCGGCGCGGAACCGGTCAAGGCAGCGACGCGCATGACCTACATGGAGAAGTTCGGGGTGCGTATCCTCGAGGGCTACGGCGTGACCGAAGCGGCGCCGGTGATCGCCATCAACACGCCGATGTACAACAGGTCCGGCAGCGTCGGCAAAATCATGCCCGGCATGGAATACCGCCTGGATCCGGTACCCGGCGTGGATGAAGGCGGGCGTCTCTACGTGCGCGGCCCAAATGTCATGTCGGGCTATCTGCGCGCCGAGAAGCCGGGTGTGCTGGAACCGCTGGTCGACGGCTGGCATGACACCGGCGATGTCGTCTCGGTCGACGAGGGCGGCTTCATCACCATTCGCGGCCGCGCCAAGCGTTTCGCCAAGATCGGCGGCGAGATGATTTCCCTTGCCGCCGTCGAGGCGCTGGCGGGTGAATTGTGGAAAGGCTCGTTGTCGGCGGTCGCTTCCGTGCCGGATGCGCGCAAGGGCGAGAAGCTCATTCTCATCACCGAGGCTCCCGGCGCCACACGTGCCGAGTTCCTGGCCTTCGCCAAGGCCAATGGCGCCATGGACCTGATGGTGCCCGCCGAAGTGCGCGTCGTCCCGAAAGTGCCGGTGCTCGGCTCCGGCAAGCTCGACTTCGCCGGCGTAACCAAACTGGTGCGGGGGCAGGAGGCGCCGGCCGCCAAGGTCGAGGCCGCCTGACCGAGGCGACATGCTCGACGCTCGACGACGCCGCGCTGAAAGTCGCGGCGTCGCTTGGAGGACTCGATCATGCTCGCAGATACATTCTGCCGATTGCCGTCGCCGCAGGCGCATTGATGCTGTCGAGTGTCAGCTCGCAGGCGCTGCCCATGGCCAAGCCCAGTGCCGCCGCCGCTTGATAATCCCATCGCTGGTGATCACGGAGCGGATCGACACGGCGGTGGCTGCGAAGCGGGGTGGGCGCTTCCCCAAGGATGGCGGTCGTGACGCCATCGTGCTTCTTCAAGCGATGAGATCCCGCATCGGCTTCACCCCCGCCGACTCGGGAAACACCTTGTCGCCGAGCACGGCTGCGGACAGGCCGAACTGGTCGGCGAGCAGGCCTTTCAACACCGCCCTGACATCGCTGGTCGGGGCGAGGTCGCGTTGCTGGTAGAGTTGCGCCGGCTTCAATCCCGGCCAGTCCGCGATGACGCGGCCGCCCTTGATCGCGCCGCCGGCGAGCAGCACTACCGTGCCGGTGCCATGATCGGTTCCGACCGTCCCATTGATCCGCGCCGTGCGCCCGAATTCGGTGACGGCAACGATCGCCGTGTCCTTCCAGCGCTCGCCGAGACCCTTTTCGAATTCCTCGAAGGCGCCGTCGAGGCCGCCGAGCAAGGTGGCGAGCCGGCCCGTGGCGCCGCCTTCGTTGACATGCGTATCCCAGCCGTCGAAGGCAAGCGCCGCAACACGCGGCCCGTCATCGGCCGCGATCAGCCTGGCCGCACCTTGCGCGGCCTGCCGCATGCCGGCGACGCTGCCGAGGCCACCCTTCGGCTTCATCGCCCCATCCTTCGGCTTAATCGCGTTGCCGCCGGGCCGGTCGTCGAGCGCCATGCGGTCGGCATCGAGGCCGTTTTGCAGCGCCATCGCCAGGACCAGGTCGCGATGCTGGTAGAGGTCGAGAACCCGCGCCGCGAGGTCGCCGGCTGGCGCCGGCATCGATTGCGGCGCCCAGCCGAGCACGGGAGCCGCGCCGCGGATCACCAGCGGCGTCGATGGTCCGACGGCCAGCCCGCCGAGCGTCGCCACGCGGTCGCCCGCCGGCAGGCTCTCCAGCGCCCGGTTGAGCCATCCGGTGGCGACGTGGCCCGGCCCGGCGAAACCGCTTTCCAGCACGTCCTGGCCGTCGAAATGCGAGCGTTCGCGATAGCCGGTCGCGGCCGCGTGCACCACCGCCGCCTGCTTGTCCTTGAACAGCCGCGCAAAGACCGGCATCGCCGGATTGACCGCGAAGAAACCATCGAGCGGCAATGCCGCGTGCGGGCCGGCAAGCGACAAAGCGATGTCGCCATGCAGGCCGGCATAGTCGGAATCGCCGATCGGACCGACCGCCGACAGGCCGTCGAGCGCGCCGCGCAGCACGATGACGATCAGGCGCGGGTCGCGATTGTCGGCGGCGCGGGCAAAGCGCGGCAGATAGGCCCAGGCAAACAGCGCGCCGCCGGTCATCAGCACGGCACGGCGGGAAGGGTGAGGGGTTTCACACAGCAGGCTCATGACTTGGTCTCCATGTCGGCGCCGGACCTGTCGCTCGCGCTATCGTCTCTGGAATTCGGGCGCCATCAAGAGCAGCGCCAGGCCTTGCTGCTTGGACTCGGCGCGGGCGACCGCTTGCCGCGTTTCCGGCGAGGCGGAGGGACCGATGACGGCGTCGAGCATGTCGTTGGGATTGCCGATATCCTTGACCTGGCGGGCCGCCTGCCAGGCGATGTCGAGGCGGATCTTCATGCCTTCGGCCGAGGCCCAGCTGTCCGCCTGGTCGGAAAAACCGTTCGGCCCCGGCGGTTGCCAGAGCGGCTCGCCCAGCGCATTGAGCCAATTGAGCGACTGGCCGGGATCGTTCGCCGGACCCGGACCGGCCGCCCGGCGGATGGCGGCGATATAGTCGAAAGGCGAGCGCATCTTGGCCAGAGGCGCCGACCAGGCCTCCGGCATGTCGATGAGGGTCGCCGCCAATGCCCGGAGATTGCCGTCGCTCTTGGCGAAAACCTTGGCGAGGCGCGCGACAGCCGCGGGCGGCGGATCGTCGGCTATGAAATGTCGGGCAAGTTCCGTGGCGATGTGCTGCGCCGTCGCCGGATGGCGGGCGATGTCGTTGAGCGCCGCCTCGGCCTGACCCATGCCGCCGGCCGGATAGGTCTTGCCCAGCAGCACCGCATCGCCCGGCTCATGCGCGTTAGCGTTGAAGACGGAACTGCCGGGTTCGCCCAGCCGGCCTTTGCGCCCGGCCATCGTCCAGCCGGTGAGGATGCGTGCGAAACTGGTGACGTCGGCCTGGGTATAGCCGCTGCCGACGCCCAGCGTGTGCAGTTCCATGATCTCGCGGGCGAGGTTCTCGTTGAGGCCGCGCCGGCGGTTCTTGCCGGCGCGCGAATCAGGGCCGATTGATTGCTGGTTGTCGAGATAGAACAGCATCGCCGGATGCCGCTCCACCGCCATCAGCATGTCGGCGAAACGGCCGAGCACGAAGGGGCGGATGGCTTCCCGCTCGAAGGCGCCGGCGCTCGCCCGCACGATGTTGTCCTTCGCCACGGAGACGCAGAAATGGTTCGACCAGAAATACACCAGGCGTTCGACGAAGCCGGCCTCGGCGCCAAAAGCCTTGTCGAGGCGCGCCTGGGCTTCGGCGCGAAACAGCGTGGCCTCGATTGGCGGAGCGGGTTTGGCCGGTGGCGCGGGCGGCGGAACAGGTTGGGCAGGCGCAACCGGTTCCGGCGTGGCCTGGGTGCTCGCCATTGCGGGCTGCGCCGTGGCTGCGGCCATGTGCTCGCGGTCGAGCTTGCGTTGGAAGTTTGCCGCCATGCTGGCCTGGATGGCCGGCGTGCTGCCCGGCAGGCTCGCATAGGCCGGATCGTCGAGCGGGATCAGGGCGATGTCGGGCTGCCGCAGTTCCGCCTTCAGATAGCCCCGCGGGTCGTGGGCCACCCTGTCGCGGTCGCCGGGCCTTGCCCCGAGCCCGAAGCGGTTGAAAGCGACGAGCACTGGATCTGGCGGGGAATTGGAGGCCGGGATATCCAAGTCAGCTCTCCATTGCTGGGGCTTCTCGCGCACGGCGCCGGAAGCCCGTTCGAGCCGTTTCGTGCCTGTTCAACTGAGGTCGTGGGGCCGACGAAGTTGTCGGCCCCCGAAGCCCCTACCAGCGATGCCAGCGGTGCCAGTGACGGTGCGGATGCCACCCATAGAAGACCGGGCGATGCCAATAATGGTAACCGGGGTAGACGACCACGCGATTGGGGACGCAGCGCCCCCAGGGATTGGGATGCCAGCCAGGTCCGCAACCCCAGGCGACGTGCTCGACCAGCGCCGGGGCGGCAACCGGCGCCAGTGGCATTGCCGAGGATGCCGCGACCGTAGCCACCGTTCCGGTCATCGCGAGAGCGGCGGTGGCCGCGTATTTTGTCAGATAGTTCATGACCATGCTCCGAAGTTGTCCGAGGTTGAAACCTGTCGGCGCCAGATGGCCCGGCAGATCCTGCCCTTCATCTCGTTAAACGGGCGCCATCGGCATTTTCCGTCGGTCGTCACGGCGATTTTTTTGGCGGTGTCGACGGCTGCGGCCCGGCGCGCCTTGAGAGCCCTTCCGCCAGCAGGCTGCGATCCTCGGCGGAGCCTGCCGCCGCGAACTCGATGATGCGCTGCTCCAGCCGCGTGCGCACGGTGACGTCGGCATTGCGGGCTCGCTCCAGGGCGGCGGCCAGGGCCGCCGTGTCGAGGACGGGCTGCCGCAGCAGATCCGCCGCATCGCGCCTGGCCTGCTGGCCGTCGCGAATGATTTCGCGCGACTCCTGGCGGACTTCGCGCAGCGCCTTGCGGAACAGCGTGCGTTGCTGGTCGGGAAGCCGGCCGCCTGCCGCCTCCAGCGAATAGCCCTGGGCCGGCTTGCCGCGTTTTATCCAGACGGCCCCGCCGGCAAGCGCGCCGGCCAGGAAGACGTTCAGCACCACCGATGCGATGAGGAGATTGCGGCCGGTGCTCATAGGTCTTCCTCGATCGTGTCGGGTCCGGCATCGCCGAACGCCGTCGCATTGGCGTCGAGCACATAATGGTCGGGCTGAACTTCGGGCGTGACGACGGTCACCAGGGCCAGTCCGGCAATGGCGCCGGCCAGCCCTATGCCGGCCAGCCCCAGCCCCAGCCACCAGAAGCGCTGATGCCGCCGCCGGACGATGTACCGGTCGGCGGTCCGCAGGATCGTGTCGTGCAGCGCCTTGCCGGGGTGCGGGACGCGATAACTGTCGAGCACGGCGTCAAGCGTATCGGCCCGTCGCGAGATGGCCTGGCCTGTCTCGCTTGAGGCAAAGGCGGTGGCGGCGTCGCGCTCCGCTTGTGGCCAGCGCCGCAGATCGCCGCCATAGGCTTCGGCGAGCGCCGCGAAACGCCTGGCGTCCATTGCCGGTCCGTCCTCGATGTCTTCAGCCATCTGTCTTCCCCTTGCCCCTTGGTGCCGCGTGCCCACGCGGGTTGGAAACGAGGCCGGCCGGCCCCCGCCGGACGTCCATAAAGCGCGGTGAATGTCCGCCATTCATGGTCGCGGTCTTCTCAGTCATGGACGCCATCCCTGGCCAGGATCATCTGCAAGGCCCGCCGGCCGCGCGAAAGCAGGCTCTCCAGCGCATCGACGCTGATCTCCAGGGTCGCGGCCGCCTCGATGTTGGACATCTCCTGATAATAGACCAGGATGATCGCCTCGCGCTGGCGTGGCGCGATCGCCTGCAAGGCCTGCTCGATCCCCTGCGGCTCTTCGCGGGCGTCGGGAAGCGGGGCAGGGTCGACCATGTCCGGCAAATCGTCGGTCACCAGTTCCCGGCGCCGGCGCAGCCGGTCGTAGCAGAGGTTGAGCGTCACCCGATGGATCCAGCTGTCGAAGCGTGCATTGCCGCGCCGCCAGCTCGAGGCGTGGCGCCAGATGCGCACGAAGGTCTCCTGTGCGACATCCTCGGCCTCCGCCGCATCGCCCAGCATGCGCACGGCGAGCGAAAGGATGCGCGGCAATTTGCGCGCGACGAACGTCTGCACGGCCGCCGGGTCGCCGGCACCGACCCGGCGAACCAACTCCTCGTCCGGATCGGCGCTCATCGGCTGGCGCACTCCCGATTTCCATCACGTGTCATGGCCTCTTGGTCATTGCTCGGGCTTGGGAGCGGATTTGTGGCCTGGCATCTCGTCGGCCGTCAGAACGCCGTCGCCATTCTTGTCGAGCTTGGCAAAGCGCTTGGCGAAGAACGCATCGACCTCGGCACGATCGATGAAGCCATCATGGTTCGAATCGATGCGCGCGAAGGATTTGGCCGCATCGCCCTTGACGGTGCGCTTGGCCTGAAAAGCCTCCCACTCCAGCAGGCTGATCTTGCCGTCGCCATCCGTGTCGGCGGCCATGATCGCCTTCTCCCGCCGCTTCTGGAACTTGGCCAGCGTGATGTCGGACTTGGCCCTTGGCGCGGCCGGGGCGGCGGCTGGCGGCGTGGCGCCGGGAGACGCGACGCCAGGAGGCGGAGCAACTGGGGCCTGCGTCGCCGTCTGGGCGAGGGCTGAAACGGTCAGCAGGCTCAAGGCGGCGGCAAGGATTGAACGGCTTATCATGCTTCGGCGTCTCCGGTTGGCGCGTCGGCCACGGTCCATGCCGCGGTCACGCTTCAACCGTTAAACGCAGCGACGACGGAAATCCGTCGGTGGCCTGTGCCGATCATCCGGTTCGGCGATGCCGCCTCAGTGTCGGTGCCAAAAGCAGCGGCCATGACACCCCATCCGGCGTCATCCGAATGCACGCCGGTTTGGCCACCGCCCTTGGCGAACGGGCGGGAGCTATGCCGATGGGTCGGCGGCCACCAGCTGGTCCGGTTTGAACCCCGCATGCTGCGGAATCCAGACATCGCCCTCGCGGTTGAACCAGTGGCACAGATACATGCCGGAAGCGGCACCGTCGCTGACCGTCATCTTCGGCCCTCCCGACTTCAGCTTGACGACGTCTCCGGTCTTGAAAGTGTTGGGCATTTTCGACCTCCCATGCTGAGGCCCGCGAGTTTCCCACCAAAGCTGAGTCTCGACAATGGCGGATATGGGAAGCCATTGCGCGATCCACCGCACAGGCAGTGGTCGAGTGTCGATTGCGGCACATGGAGGATAGGAAGGGAACTGGTGCCGCTTAGGTGACTCGAACACCTGACCCCATCATTACGAATGATGTGCTCTACCAACTGAGCTAAAGCGGCCCGGGAGGCCAGGGCCTCCAAGATGGGCTGGGTGATAGACTCAACCGGCGGCGAATTCAAGATGCCACTTGGCAAATCATGCAAGAGCGCCTGCCGCCACCGAAACCAAAGGCTCGCACCTCCCCGCGCATGAGAATTGCCGGCATGTTCCGATTTTGTTTGCCGGAATATCGCCGAGATGGACTTTGGACGGCCCGTCGAGGCAGAATGCGGCCGCCCGCCCGTTGATTGATTGGTCGCCTACGGCTAACCATCACGGAAGTTTGGGCAATTTGCAGAGGGATCCCGCTTGGACGCGATCGAAAAAGCGATCCGGAACGCCTTGGAGAAGGGCAATGCCGAGGACCGCGCGTTCCGCGAGAAGGTCTATCGGTCGGCCTTTGCCGCGCTTGACCGTGCGCTCCAGGCCAATCCCGGGGTGACCGTGGAAGTCGCCATCAAGCGCCGCAAGGCGATCCAGGCGACGATCACCGAAATCGAATCCGAGTTCCTGCCGGCCGTGCCGGATGTCGGCCTGGAGGTCGACGACCCGGCGGCCGAGCCCGCGGCCGCCGCGGCGCCCGCCATCGAGATCGGCGACAAGGCGCCATTGCCCGCCGTCACCGTCGACGGTCCCGCGCAGCCGGCATCCGATGCGCCGCGATCGCGCGTGCTACCGGTCGTTCCCGACATCATGCCGGACGCGACGCTTCCTGGCGCGCCGGCCATCGACATGTCCGCTCCCGCCGCTTCGGGTACCGCGACGGAGGTGGCGCCCGATCGCGATGAGCGGCGCATTCGCGGGCGCCGCCTGCCGCTGACCGCCATTTTCTTCACCGTCACCCTGCTTGCGGCGCTCGGCATCGGCGCGTTCTTTGCCATGCAGACCGGCGTGTTCAAGACGGCGGCGCAGCTCGACACGGCGCCGCCAGAGGCGCCGCCAACCGTCGAGGACGACGATTTCTCCCCGGCCAACGGCGCCAACGCGCCGGCCAAGCCTGGCGCCGCGGACCAGTCACGCAACTGGATCAATGTGTTTTCGCCGACCGACCCGACGCATGTCGCAGCCCCTTCGGACGCCAAGGCCTCGGTGATGAAGGACGATACCGGTCCGTTCCTGCGCATCCAGTCCGGCCCCTCCGGTTCGGCGATCGCCTTCGATGTCGGGCAGGGCGTGCTGGAGAAGCTCGCCGGCAAGCACGCCGTGTTCGACATCATCGCGCGTGCCGAGGACGGCAAGGACACGCAGATCTCCGTCGACTGCAATTTCGGCGAGCTCGGCGATTGCGGCCGCAAGCGCTACGCGGTCGGCCAGCAGCGCAACGAATATCTGTTCGACGTGCAGTTCCCCAACAAGCATCCGGGCTCGGCCGGAACCATCGCCGTCAATTCCGATTTCGACAAGCAGGGCAAGGCGGTCGACATCTACGAGATCCGCGTCTCGATCGAGCCGTAAGGCTTAGCGGTCGAGCAGCGCCTGCAGCGTCTCGATGCGGTCGGCCTCGTTGGCCGGCTTGTCCCAGCGCAGCCGTGAAATGCGGGGAAAGCGCATGGCGACGCCGGATTTGTGCCGGGTCGAACGGTTGAGCCCCTCGAAGGCGACTTCCAGCACCAGGCCATTGTCACGATCCGCCCGCACCGAACGCACCGGGCCGAAACGCTCGACCGTGTTGTCCCGGACATATTTGTCGATCTGCTTCAGCTCCTCGTCGGTGAAGCCGAAATAAGCCTTGCCGACCGGCACCAGTTCCTCCTCGCCCGCGGCTCCGGACCAGACGCCGAAGGTGTAGTCGGAGTAGAAACTCGAGCGCTTGCCGTGGCCGCGCTGGGCGTACATCAGCACAGCGTCCACCGTGTGCGGATCGCGCTTCCACTTGAACCACGGGCCTTTCGGCCGGCCGGCGACATAAGGCGAATCCCAGCGTTTCAGCATCACGCCCTCGATGATCGGGTGCGGCGGCGCGCGGCGCAGGTTCTCCAGCGCCTGCCAATCCGCGAAGTCGACGAAGGGCGACAGATCGAAACGGCTGGGGTCAAGCGCTTTCATGAGGGCTTCGAGGCGGCCACGCCGTTCGCGGAACGGCAATGCGCGAAGGTCTTCGTCGCCGAGCTGAAGCAGGTCGTAACAGCGCATGAAAGCCGGATATTGCTGCTGCATCTTCGGCGTCACCGTCTTGCGGTTCAGCCGCTGCTGCAAATCCGAGAAGGTTCCCGTCGCCTCTCGCGGGTCGCCGACCAGCAATTCGCCATCGAGCGTGGCGGAAAAATGCATGGCGTCGGCTAGGTCGGGAAAGGCGCCCGAGACATCGTCGCCGGTGCGCGAATAGAGCCGGTGGATGCCGCCTTCCGCCACCGCCTGGACGCGGATGCCGTCCCATTTCCATTCGGCCGCGTAGTCCGCCGGATCGAGTTTTTCGAGATCGCCGTCGCCGACCGGATTGGACAGCATCACCGGACGGAACAAGGCCATCGCCGTGTTGCGGGGTTTTTCGGCCTTGCCTTCCAGCCAGGCGAACAGCGCCATATAGGGCGGCGACAGCCCGTGCCATAGCTCCTCGATCTCAGCGACGTCGACCTTGCCGAAATCCGCCAGCGCCTGTTTGGCGAGACGCGCCGAGACGCCGATGCGCAGGCCGCCGGTGACCAGCTTGATGATGGCAAAGCGCGCCGAGATGCCGGCGCTGTCGAGCAAGCCGGCCAGCACTTTCGGTCCGTCCGAGCGGCTTGCCGCCTGTAGTTTGGCCACGACCTCGCCAAGCGTCGGCTCGCGGTTGGGGATCTTGCCCGGCGTCTGTGGCCAGACCAGCGACACCGTTTCGGCGAGATCGCCGACATAGTCGTAAGAGTAGCCGAACAGCACAGGGTCCATGCGTTCGGTGACCAGCATGCGCAGCATCGCCGGCTTGACCGCGGCTATAGTAAGGTCCCCGGTGATGGCCGCCAGCGCCAGCCCGCGATCCGGGTCCTCGACAGTTCGGAAATAGTCGACCAGCAGCGTCAGCTTGCCGTTGCGCGACGGCGTCAGCACCAGGCGGTCGAGGAGTTCGGCGAAGCGGTTCATGATGGTATGAACCACGCCATTGATGGAGGTTTGCGCTCTACGGCGCCCCCCTCTGTCCTGCCGGACATCTCCCCCACAAGGGGGGAGATTGGCAGCTTCGGCGCCGGCTCATCTTCGGCAACGATGGAGATTGGCGAACGCCGACGCGACGTCCGATCTCCCCCCTCGTGGGGGAGATGGCCGGCAGGCCAGAGGGGGGCGCCACAGTGCTCGGAGGTGGTGATTGACGAGCAATACTGCATCAATCGCCCTCGTCCTCATAGCCCACCAGATGCAGCGGCCGGGCGGCGATGCCTTCGAGTTCGCACCAGCGAACCAGCGCTTCCTCGCGGCCATGCGTCACCCAGATCTCCTCGGCGCCGGTCTCCTTGATGGTGGCCGTGAGCTCGTCCCAATCGGCATGGTCCGAGATGATCAGCGGCAGTTCGACGCCACCTTGCTTGGCGCGCTGGCGGATCCGCATCCAGCCCGACGCGAAGCACGAGATCGGATCGGGAAAGCGCCGCGCCCAGCGATCGGCGAAGGCCGATGGCGGGCCGACGACGATGGCGCCAGTGAAGTCGTCCTTGCCGTCTTCGACCGTTGCCGGCTCGAGGATACCCAGGTCGATGCCCTGGCTCTGATAGTATTCGCTGAGCCTGGCCAGCGCGCCATGGATGTAGAGCGGCTTGTCATAGCCGGCATCGCGCAACAGCCGCATCACCCGCTGCGCCTTGCCCAGCGCATAGGCGCCGACCAGATGCGAGCGTTCGGGAAACTGCGCTGCCGATTTCAACAGGCGGGCGATCTCCCCCGTGTCCGGCGGATGGCGAAACACCGGCAGGCCGAAGGTCGCTTCGGTGATGAACACGTCGCAACGGATCGGCTCGAACGGCACGCAGGTCGCATCCCTTTGTCGTTTGTAATCGCCGGAGGCGACGATGCGCGTGCCCTGATGCTCGACCGATATCTGCGCCGAACCCAGCACATGGCCGGCCGGATGGAAGCTGACGCTGACGCCGTCCAGCGCGATCGTCTCGCCGACCCGCGCGGCTTGCGTCGTTCCGGCAAAGTCCTCGCCGTAGCGCAGACCCATAATGTCGAGCGTCTGCTGCGTCGCCAGCACCGAGCGGTGGCCGGAGCGTGCATGGTCGGAATGGCCGTGCGTGATCAGCGCGCGGCCCACCGGCCGCACTGGGTCGATGAAGAAATCGCCCGGCGGGCAGTAAAGGCCCTCGGGCCGGGGATGAAGCAGGTCGGCGGCGCGCATGGTCCCCAAGATAGGATATAATTCCGCTGCGGGAAGCCGTCTGTCGGAGACTGCTGACTCTCAGGCCAGCTTTGCTCTACAGAGATGGCGGCCCGGCTGCCATCCGCCGGCGGAAACATCATCATGAAACCGCTTCAGACATCGTCCGGCGATTTGAACGCCGATCGCCGTGCCGACTATGCCGAGATGCTCTTTGCCTCAGGCGATCCCACGGCGTCGGCCGAACTGCTGCTCGGCGCATTGGAGCTGGCGCCGCAATGGGCAATGGGCTGGTTCCGCCTCGGCGAGATGCACGAGGCATCGGGCAGGCTCGACCTGGCGGCGCAGGCCTGGGCGATGTCGCTGAAACTGGATGCGGCCGATCGCCAGGGCGCCGCCCTCAAACTGCAGCTGATCGGCAAGGCTCCGGTTGCCGCCGCGCCGCCCAGCGCCTTTGTCGAAGCGCTGTTCGACCACTATGCCGAGACATTCGAGGAGATGCTGGTCGGCAAGCTCGACTACCGGCTCCCCGAATTCCTCGAGCAGATGATTCGCAAGGCAAGGCCGGGCCGCTTCCGCCTGGCGCTCGACCTGGGCTGCGGAACCGGGCTGATGGGCGAGAGGCTGAGGCCGATCGTCGACCGGCTGGAAGGGGTCGATATCTCGGCCAGGATGCTGAAGAAGGCGCAGGCGAAAGGCATCTACGACACGCTGACGAAAGCCGATCTGCAGGGATTCTCTCATTCAGGCGAAAAGCCCGATCTGGTGACATCGGCCGATGTCTTGATCTACATCGGCGCGCTCGACGGTCCGGTGGGCACCGTTGCCGGCCTGCTCGCCGAAGGCGGCCTGTTTGCCTTTTCCGTCGAGACCCTTGCAGACGACGGTGACTTCGCGCTGCAGCCCTCGCGGCGCTACGCTCATTCGCAACCCTATGTCAGGCGGACACTCGAAGCCAACGGGCTTGCGATCCTGGCGCTGGAGCCAACCACCATCCGGCAGGATCGCCGCGAGCCCGTCAAAGGGCTGGGCGTTGTGGCGTGGAAGCCTCACGCCGTTTGAAGCGTGCATGAACACCATCCCGCTGCTGCGAAAAAGTCCGATTTGCGTGCGCGACTGATATTTGCGATCTGGTCGCATCAGTGCGGGATATCAGGAGGAGCATATCGGATGCGCTGGAACATGATGATCTTGGCATCCTGCCTGGCAACGGCCGGCTGCGTCGGCAACTCGATGTCCGAGCGGCAGGACGCCAACGTAGAATCCTCCCTGCAATACGATACCGTGCCGTGCGACCAGTTGCTGGCGCAGCGCAATGGCCTGGCGCAGCAATACAACCTTCCGGTGACCGCGAAGCCGACCTTCTCCAATCCCGCCATGGGTTTCGGTCCGTTCACGCCCGACATGCGCTCCAAGGCCAAGCGCGACAGTGACAAGGCGTCAGGCGAGATCGATGCCATGAACCGGTCGATCGAGCGCCGCGACTGCGGCAAGCCGGACAATCAGAAGAAGAAGTTCGCCCTGCCTGCCTGAAGATAGAAGCAGCAGCCGACGAGAGCGATCGCCGGCAGCATGCTCGCGTCCGCATGGGGGCGATCAATGAAACTCTCGGACCTAGGCGACCGCATCTGCATTCTGGGGCCGTCCAACAGCGGCAAGTCGACCCTGGCCGTCGCGATTGCCCGCAAGCGTGGCCTTGACCCCGTTCACCTCGATCTGCTTCATCATCTGCCCAACACAGACTGGGAGGCGCGTCCAAAGAGCGAATTCATCGCCATGCATGACGCCGCGATCGCCGGCGAGCGCTGGGTGATGGACGGAAATTACTCGATCTGCATGCCGCAACGTTTTCGGCGGGCGACGGGAGTGATCCTGCTGGATATCTCCACGCCGGCAAGCCTGCTGCGTTACTTCAGGCGAAGCTGGTTTGAGAAGAACAGACGCGGAGCCCTGGAGGGCGGACGCGACAGCGTCAAATGGGACATGATCCACCATATTGCCGTGACCACGCCGAAAAACCGCAGAAGATACCAGGCGATGTTCGAGGAACTCGACCTGCCGAAGCTCCAGCTGTCCTCGATGGGAGCAATCAAGCAGTGCTTCAGGCAATGGGACCTGGCTATATAGGACGCCTGGCTAATATCCCGCCTTGCGATCCACCAGATTCTCGAGCTTCTCGCCGCGCTCGAAGGCGTCCATCTGGCGCAGCATGGTCGGCACCAGATGCATGGGATCGGAGGTCGCCGCGGCGTGCGGAGTCACGAACACCTTCGGATGGTTCCACAGCGGGCTGGTCTTCGGCAGCGGTTCGACCTCGAACACATCGAGGCTCGCCTCCTTCAGCGTGCCGTCGTCCAGCGCCCGCACGATGTCGGGATCCTTCTGCAGGCGGCCGCGTCCGGCGTTGATCAGCACCGAGCCGCCGAGGCCGTTGCGCTTGCGCAATTCCTTCAGCACGCCGTAATTGATGATGCCTTGCGTGTCCGGCGTCAGCGGCAAAAGCACGACAAGGATATCTGTTGCCTTGAGGAAGGGGATCAACCCGGCCTCGCCGGAATAGGTCGCCACCCTTTGCATCGGCCGCTCGGTGCGCGACCAGCCATTGACCGCGAAGCCGAGCGACAGCAGCACCGAGGCCGCCGCACGGCCGAGATTGCCGAGCCCCATAATGCCGACGGAGATGTCGCCGGCTGGCCGCTGCGGCGGCTCGTGCCAGATCTTCTTTTGCTGCTGCTGCCGGTAGAGCAGGCCCTGGCGATGATGATCGAGCACCCGCCAGACGACATATTCGGTCATGTATTGCGTAAGATTGTCGGCGACGACCTTGACGATCGGCACGTCGGGCAGGCCTGGATCGGCGAAAATATGGTCGACGCCGGCGCCGATGGAGAAGATGGCGCGCAGATTGGGTAGCGAAGACAACAAATTGGGCTTCTGCTTCCACACCACCGCATAGGTGATCGACGGATCCTTGGCGCCATCCGGCTCCAGCACTACCTCGCGCTCGGCCGACAGCAACTCGCGCCAGCGCTGCGGATGAAAGCCGGTGACGGCAAGCAGGATGCGGCCTTTTTCCATCGCGATTCGTCTAGTCCCTCTTTACGCAAATTACTGGCTGACGATGCCGACCGGCGCCGTCTCTATCTTGAAGGCGGCCGAGATCAGCGCCCGAGTATAGTCGGTTTGCGGATTTTCAAAAATCTGCTGGGAGGGGCCGGCTTCGACGATCTGGCCGTTGCGCATGACGATGACATCGTTGGCAAGCGCCCGGATGACCTTGAGGTCATGGCTGATGAAGAGATAGGCGAGGTCATGCTTGGCCTGCAGATTGCGCAGGAGGTCGACGACCTGCGCCTGCACGCTCATGTCGAGCGCCGATGTCGGCTCGTCCAGCATGACGAAGCGCGGGTTGAGCACCATGGCGCGCGCGATCGCGACACGCTGGCGCTGGCCGCCGGAAAACTCGTGCGGATAGCGGTTGCGGGTCGCCGGATCGAGGCCGACCTCCTTCAGCACGTCCGCGACCTTGTCGTCGCGTTCATCGGGCGACAGTTTCGGCTCGTGGATCTTCAGCCCTTCCTCGATGATCTCGGCGATCGACATGCGCGGGCTGAGCGAACCGAACGGGTCCTGGAAGACGATCTGCAATTCGCGCCTGAGCGGCCGCATGGCGTTGAAGGTGAGCTGGTTGATGTCGCGGCCGTTGAACCGGATGGTTCCCGTCGACGAGATCATGCGCGCAAGCGCCAGGCCGAGCGTCGTCTTGCCGGAACCGGATTCGCCGACCACGCCCAGCGTCTGGCCGGCGCGCACGGTGACATCGATGCCGTCGACCGCCTTCACATGGTCGACCGTGCGGCGGAAGAACCCCTGCTTGATCGGGAACCAGACCTTGATGTCCTTTCCGGTCATCACCGGCTTGGCGTCGGCGTTGGCGGCCGGCGGCTTGCCCTTCGGCTCGGCTGCCAGCAGGTGGCGCGTATAGGGGTGCTGCGGATTGGCGAAGATGTCCTTGGTCGGTCCGGTCTCGACGATCTTGCCCTTGGTCATGACGCAAACCCGGTCGGCGATCTTGCGCACGATGCCGAGATCGTGGGTGATGAACAGCATCGACATGCCTTTGCGGCTTTTGAGGCCCGCCAGCAGTTCGAGGATCTGCGCCTGCACGGTGACGTCGAGCGCCGTCGTCGGCTCGTCGGCGATCAGCAGTTCCGGCTCGTTGGCCAGCGCCATGGCGATCATGACGCGCTGGCGCTGGCCGCCGGACAGCTGGTGCGGATAGGCGTCGAGCCGCTTCTGCGGATCGCGGATGCCGACCTCGTTGAGCAGCGCCAGCGTGCGCGCCTTGGCCGGGCGGTCGGCCATGCCCTGATGCAGCTTCAGGATCTCGACGATCTGCTGCTCGATCGTGTGCAGCGGATTGAGCGAGGTCATCGGCTCCTGGAAGATCATGGTGATCTTGTTGCCGCGCACCTGTCGCAATTGCTTCTCGCTCATCGCCAGCAGGTCGGCGCCCTCGAACAGGATCTTTCCCGAGGGGTGGCTGGCACTGGGGTAGGGCAGGAGTTTCAACACCGACAGCGCCGAGACCGACTTGCCGGAGCCGGACTCGCCGACCAGCGCGATCGTCTCGCCCTTGGCGATGTCGAAGGAGATGTGGTCGACAGCGACAGACTGGCCGCCGCCCTGGCCGAAGGCGACGCTGAGGTCCTGGACGCTGAGCAGAGGCGCTTCGCTCATTTGAACGTCTTGCGCGGATCGAAGGCGTCGCGCGTCGCCTCGCCGACAAAGACCAGCAGCGACAGCATCAGCGAGATGACGACGAAGCCGGAAATGCCGAGCCACGGCGCATTGAGGTTGCGCTGCGCCTGCTTCAGCAACTCACCGAGCGAGGCGGACCCCGGCGGCAGGCCGAAGCCGAGATAGTCGAGCGAGGTCAGCGTCGAGATCGAGCCAGAGAGCAGGAAGGGCAGGAAGGTCAATGTCGCCACCATGGCATTGGGCAACAGATGCCGGAACATGATGGTGCGGTTGGGCACGCCGAGCGCGCGGGCGGCGTTGACATATTCGAAGTTGCGGGCGCGCAGGAACTCGGCCCGCACCACGCCGACCAGCGCCACCCAGGAGAACAACAGCATCAGCCCGAGCAGGATGAAGAAGCCCGGCGGCAGGATGGCGGCGACGATGAGCAGCAGATAGAGCACCGGGATCGCCGACCAGATTTCGATGAAGCGCTGGAACAGCAGGTCCGTCCAGCCACCGAAATAGCCCTGCAAGGCGCCGGCGCCGACGCCGATCAGGGCCGAGCCGGCGGTCAGGATCAGCCCGAACAGCACCGAGATACGGAAGCCGTAGATGACGCGCGCCAGGACATCGCGCGCCTGGTCGTCGGTGCCGAGCCAGTTCCAGTTGCCGACGATGCAGGCGGGGTCGGCGGCCCCTTGCGGATACTGGTTGCAGCGCTTCGCGGCGTCATACTGCCAGGACGGCTTGGCCGGTGCCGCTTCCGGAATGGCATTGTTGACGGTCTGGTAGGAATAGCGGATCGGCGGCCAGATCATCCAGCCATTGGCGTTGATCTCGTCCTGGATCACCGGATCGCGATAATCGGTGACGGCATAGAAGCCGCCGAATTTTTCCTCGGGGTAGGCGACCAGCACCGGAAACAGGATTTCACCCTTGTAGGACGCGATGATCGGCTTGTCGTTGGCGATGAATTCGGCAAACAGCGACAGCGCGAACAGGACGAGGAAAATCCACAACGACCAGTAGCCGCGCCGGTTGGCCTTGAAATTCTGCAGGCGGCGCTTGTTGAGCGGCGACAGGAACGGCCGTGGCATCCGCTCCGGCACCACGCCGGCAGTGACGCTTGCCTCCGACATCAGACGTCTCTCCGCTCGAAATCGATGCGCGGATCGACCCAGGTGTAGATGAGGTCGGACAGCAATCCGACGAACAGGCCGAGAAGCGAGAAAATATAGAGATTGGCGAACACCACCGGATAGTCGCGCTCGACCACCGAGCGGAAGCCGAGCAGGCCGAGGCCATCGAGCGAGAAGATGTTCTCGATCAGCAGCGAACCGGTGAAGAAGGCCGAGATAAAGGCGCCGGGGAAGCCGGCAATGACGATCAGCATGGCATTGCGGAAGACATGGCCGTAGAGCACCTGTCGCTCCGACAGGCCCTTGGCCCGCGCCGTCACCACATACTGCTTGCGGATTTCCTCCAGGAACGAGTTCTTGGTGAGCAGCGTCGTCGTGGCGAAGGCCGACAGCACCAGCGCCGTCAGCGGCAGGGTCATGTGCCAGAAATAGTCGGCGATCTTGCCTGGCCAGGACAACTGGTCCCAATTGTCCGAGACGATGCCGCGCAACGGGAACCAGTCCCAGAAGGATCCGCCGGCGAACAGCACCATCAGCATGATGCCGAACAGGAAGCCCGGAATGGCATAGCCGACGATGACGACGCCGCTGGTCCAGACGTCGAAAGGCGTGCCGTCCTTCACCGCCTTGCGGATACCGAGCGGGATGGAAATCAGATAGGACAAGAGCGTGATCCAGAGCCCGATCGAAATCGACACCGGCATCTTCTCGAGGATCAGGTCGAGCACCGAGATGTCGCGGAAGTAGCTGTTGCCGAAATCGAACCGGATATAGTTCCACAGCATCATGCCGAAGCGCTCGAGCGGCGGCTTGTCGAAGCCGTACTGCTTCTCCAGCTTCTTGATGAATTCCGGATCGAGCCCCTGCGCGCCGCGATATTTCGAGCTGACGTCGCCAGCGACGTCGAAATTGGAACCGCCCGCATCGCCGCCGCCGCCTCCGAGGCGGTCGCTGCCGCCCTGATTGGTCAGCTTGGCGATCACCTGCTCGACCGGGCCGCCGGGCGCGAACTGGATGACGGCGAAGGAAATCGCCATGATGCCGAACAGGGTCGGGATCATCAAAAGGATGCGGCGCAGTATATAGGCGCCCATCAGGCTTCCTGCCCTCTGCGGACCGATACTTTAACCTTTGCCAATTTTTGCCGCCTTGCCCTTATCAAACCACCACAGCGTCTCGACCGGAAAGCCGAAATCGGGCTTTTGCTCGACAAAGCCGAACATGTCCCAATAGGCGACGCGGTGATTCGCCAGATAGTATGTTGGAATCCAGTCTAGCCGCGCGCGCAAGACCCGGTCGAGCGCTCTGAGCGCGGTGACGAGTTCTGTTCGGCTGCGCGCCTTGCCGGCGGCCACGATCAGCGCGTCGATGGCCTTGCTTTCGGTCCCCGGATAATTTCGCTGCCCCGGTGTGTTCGCCATGCGGGAATCGTAGAGCATTTCCAGGCTGTCGGCCGTGGGCGTTGCTCCGATCGACCAATGCAGGACGTTGAGGTCGAAATCGAAATCACTCTGCCGCTGTTCATATTGCGCCGAATCGACCTGCCGGATCGAAGCATCGATCCCGATCGCCTTCATGTTCTCGGACCACGGAGTGAAAATGCGAACGATGCCATCGTCCTCCGCCAGCATTTCCACCCGCAGCCTCTCGCCCTTGTCGTTGACGACGAAACTGCCCGTGCGTTTCCAGCCGGCTTCGGCAAGCAGTTTCGAAGCCGCGCTCAGCAGCTTGCGGTCATGACCTGAACCGTCCGAGAGCGGCTGCGTTACCGCCTCGCCAAAGACCTCCGGCGGCAACTCGGCCCGCAATGGCTCCAGTAGGGCCAATTCGCCTGGCGAGGGCAGGCCCTCGGCCTTGTAGTCCGAACGTTCGAAATTCGATTGCGCGCGCTCGTACGAGCCGTAAAACAGCGCGCGCTTCATCCATTCGAAATCGAAGCAGTTGGCGATCGCCTGCCGCACCCGCTCATCGCGGAATTGCGGACGGCGCTGGTTCAGCGCGACGCCCTGCATGTCCGGCGTCTTCTCGCCGGGAAATTCCCTTTTGACGACCTTGCCGTCGTTCAACGCCGGAAAATCATATCCGGTCGCCCATACACGCGAGGTGAATTCCTCGCGAAAATGCGTATCGCCTTTCTTGAAGGCCTCGAATGCGGCCTGCCGGTCGAGATAGAAGTCGATGCGGATGCGGTCGAAATTGTACTGGCCGCGGTTCACCGCGAGATCGCGGCCCCAATAGTCGGCGAAGCGTTCATATTCGACGGCCTGTCCGGCGACCACACGTCCGATCTTGTAGGGTCCCGAGCCAAGCGGCGGTGTCATGGTCGAGGCATCGAACTCATTGGCCGTATAATAGGCCTTGGACACGATCGGCATGGCCACGACCGCCAGGATGTTTTGCGCCGACTGTTCGCCATTGAAGGTCAGCTCAAGGGTGACGGGGTCGACCGCGACCGCGTCGGTCATGTACCGCAATGCCTTGGAAAGGTTCGGGTGACCCTTGTCCTTGTAGAGCTTCAACGCGAAGACAACGTCTTCGGCGGTCAGCGGCGAGCCGTCGTGGAAGCGCGCCTGCGGACGAAGCACGAAGCGAAAGCCATTACGGTCCGACGACAAGGTGACGGACTCGGCGAGCAGGCCGTAGACCGTGTCCGGCTCATCGAGCGCGCTTGCCATCAGGGAATCGAAACAGAGTTCGGCGCGCGGCGGCGCCTCCCCCTTCAACACCAGGAAGTTCAGTGTGTTGAAAGTCAGGAAGCTCTGATTGAGGGTTGCGCTGGGCGGCGTGAAATTCATCTGGCCGCCCTTGGGCGCGTCCGGATTGACATAGTCGAAATGCGCAAAATCCGGTCTGTATTTGAGGTCGCCGAAGGCCGACAGGCCGTGCAATTTCACGCCGGTCGCAATGTCGGCGAAGGCTCTTCCCGGCAGCAGGGCCCCGGCAGCGGCGGCCCCGCTCAGTGCCAGGAAATCGCGGCGCGGCAGCCTCGCCATCAATTGCCGCCCTTGTATTTGGCCGCCAGTGCCTTCTCCTTGTCGAGGTCAATCCACCAGGAATCGATGTCGACACCGACATAGGCGGGCTGCTTGTCGGGGAATTTGAACTTGTCCCAATAGGCCAGCCAGACCGCCGACCGATAATATTGCGGCACGACGTAGAAGTTCCAAAGCAACACCCGGTCGAGCGCATGGGTGGCGGCGACAAGATCCTCGCGGTCGGTGGCGAAGATGACACGGTCGACCAGCGCATCGACGGTCGGATCCTTTATGCCCATCAGATTGCGCGAGCCCGGCGTGTCAGCGGCTTTCGAGCTCCAGAAATCGCGCTGCTCGTTGCCGGCCGAGTCCGATTGGCCGAACAAGCCCGTGACGACATCGAAATCGAAATTGTTGACGCGGTTGATGTACTGGGTCTGGTCGATGATGCGCAGCGAAGCGTCGACGCCGATCTTGCGCAGATTGGCGATGTAGGGACTGGCGATCACCTGGTCGGTGTCATTCCAGCCAAGGATCTCGAACTTGAACGGGGCGCCTGTCTTGGCGTTGACCATCTTGCCGCCCTTGATCACCCAGCCTGCCTTGGCGAATAGATCGACCGCCTGTTTCAGGTACTTTCGCTCCGCTTGTGGCGAATCGTAGACCGGCAGCTTGAACTCTTGCGTGAAGAGCTCGGGTGGTAGCTTGTCGCGATATTTCTCGAGGATCTCCAATTCCTTGCCTTGCGGCAGCCCGCTCGACGCCAATTCGGTACCCTGGAAATAGCTCGACGTGCGGGTGTTGAAGCCGAAGAACAGCGTGCGATTCATGCTCTCGAAATCGAATGGGATGGTCAGTGCCTCGCGAACAAGCCGGTCCTGGAACAGCGGCCTTCGCTGGTTGAGGACAAAGCCTTGCATCGGCTGCGGCGATTGGGTCTGGAAGTCCTTCTTGACGACGTCCCCGGCCTGGATGGCCGGGAAATTATAGGCGGTCGCCCATTTGCGGGAGCTGTACTCGCGGTTGATGTCTTCCAATCCGCCCTTGGTGAAGGCCAGCCAGGCGGCATTGTCGTCGAGGATGTAGGTATATCGGCGCGTGTCGAAATTCTCGCGACCGATCTTCACCGGCAGCTTGGCCGCCCAATAGTCCGGCACGCGCTGCCAGACGATTTCCGAGCCCGGCTTGAAGCTGGCGATCTTGTAGGCCGCCGATCCCAGCGGAATTTCCAGCGTCGGCTTGGTGACGTCGCGCTTCTTGCCATTGGCGTCGGTGCCTTCCCACCAGTGCTTCGGCAGCACGGCGAGGTCGCCGATGATCTTCGGCAGTTCCCGGTTGCCCTTCTGGTTGAAATGGAACTCGACCTCGCGGTCGGAGATCGCCACTGCGTCGGTGACATTCTCGAAATAGCGGCTGTATTGCGGGCTGTTTGCCTTCAACACCTGGAACGACCAGATCACGTCGTCGACGGTGATCGGCTGGCCGTCATGCCATTTCGCGCGCGGGTCGAGCCGGTAGGTGGCCGAGGAATAGTCAGCCGGATATTTGTAAGCGTCGGCGATCAGTGGGTGGCTGGTGCTGCCCTCATCGGTCGCCTGCTCCATCAGCGTGTCGTAGAGCAGGCCGCCGCCGAAACCGACGAGGCCCGCCGCCGGCGATCCCTGCACGATGTAAGGGTTGAAGCTGTCATAGGTGCCGAGCAGCACCGAATTCAGCGTGCCGCCCTTGGGCGCGTTCGGGTTGACGTAGTCGTAGTGCTGAAAATTGTCGCCGTATTTCGAGTCGCCGATCAACGATGAGGTGGTTCGCCACTCGTCGGCCCGGGTCGCCTGCAGTCCCGCCACCAGAAGGGCCGCCGCCAGCAGCGACCTGAGAAGCGTTCGGCCAACCGTCATGCACTATCCTCTTCGCGATGCGTTTCTCCGGACCATCCAGAAAAGGCAATCTAGATGATTTGGCGCTCCTGGAAACCGCCATGCGCGGCTTTGTCGCCGCATATGCGTTTTTCCTAACAAAAAGCCGGGCAGAACCCGGCTTTTCTATGAACGCTTTGATGACAATTCGGTTATTTGGCCGGCGCGGCTGGTGCCGGAGCCGCGGGCGCGGCAGGCTTGGCCGGCGCCGCGCCGTCAGCCGGCTTGGCCGGAGCGCTGGCGTCGGCGGCGGCGCCCGGTGCCGGCAGCGGCTTGGGATTGTCCGACAGCGTGCGCAGATAGGCGATGACGTTGGCGCGGTCCTCGTCCTTGGGCAGGCCGGCGAAGCCCATGGCCGTGCCCTTCACGAATTTCTTCGGCGAGGTGATGAAGTGGTTGATGTTGTCGTAGGTCCACTTCTCGGTGCCGCCCTTGGAAAATTCCTTCATGCCGGCCGAGTAGGCAAAGCCTTCATGTTCGGCGACAGGACGATCGACGAGATCCCACAGATCGGGGCCGACCTTGTTGGGGCCACCCTTTTCACCGGAATGGCAGGCCTGGCATTTCTTGAAGACCGCAGCACCCGCCTCGACATTGGCGGTCGCCAGCAGGTCGGCGATCGGCTTGGCTTCGGCGGCCGGGGCGGCCGGGCCACCTTCGGCCGGCTCGGCTGCCTCGATGGCAAAACCGGGCTTTTCAGGAGCCGGCGAGGCAAACAGCGCGTCAGATACCAGGCCGACCGAGAAAACGACGAAAACGGTTCCGAGCAATCCGGCAAGCAGCTTGTTGACTTCGTTGGAATCCATACGCCCCTTGCTCCCTTTTCCGGCGGACCGAACCGTCCACTCCGTCCGTCGGTATCGAGACCCGCCCTCCAGAGCCGGTCAAATCGGGCGGAAACTAGGTCTTTTGCTCCGGCGTTGCAACACCTATAAGGGCGCTGCCAGTGAGACCTTTTGCCACTTTTCCCCTCCTCTTTTCGAACGCCTTGCCACCGCCATGTCCACCCTGATCCTGATACCGGCCCGCATGGCCTCCACCCGCCTGCCGGGCAAGCCGCTGGCCGACATATCCGGCGCGCCGATGATCGTCCATGTCGCCCGTCGCGCGGCCGAAGCCGGCCTCGGCCGCGTGGTGGTGGCGACTGACACGCAAAGCGTCGCCGAAGCGGTGCGCGCGCATGGTTTCGAGGCGGTGATGACGCGCATCGACCACGAATCCGGCTCCGACCGCATCCACGAGGCGCTGGCCGCGCTTGATCCCGGACGCAAGGTCGAAACGATCGTCAATGTGCAGGGCGACCTGCCGACCATCGATCCCGGCATCATCGCCGCCTCGCTCAGGCCGTTCGAGGACGCGGCGGTGGATATCGCCACGCTTGGTGTCGAGATCGTCCGCGAAGAGGAAAAGACCAATCCGAACGTCGTCAAGATCGTCGGTTCGCCGCTGTCAGCCACGCGGCTGAGGGCGCTCTATTTCACCCGCGCCACAGCGCCTTGGGGCGAGGGGCCGCTCTATCACCATGTCGGCCTCTACGCCTATCGCCGCTCGGCACTCGAACGCTTCGTTGCACTGAAACCGTCGCCGCTGGAGCGCCGCGAGCGGCTTGAGCAGTTGCGGGCGCTGGAAGCCGGCATGCGCATCGATGCCGAGATCGTCCGGTCGCTGCCGCTCGGCGTCGACACGCCACAAGACCTCGAGCGCGCCCGAACCATCCTTTCAAACTGAGAAATCCCTTCGACACCCGTGAATCGAGACCCGGCCCATGCCTGAAAAGACCAACAGAATATCCTTCCAGGGCGAGCCGGGTGCCAATTCCGACACCGCCTGCCGCAACGTCTATCCCTCGATGGAGCCGTTGCCATGCCCGACCTTCGAGGATGCCTTCAACGCGGTCGAGACCGGCAAGGCCGACCTCGCCATGATCCCGATCGAGAACACCATCGCCGGCCGCGTCGCCGACATCCATCATCTTCTACCGGAATCGCGGATGCACATCGTCGGCGAGTATTTCCTGCCGATCCATTTCCAGCTGATGGTGCTGCCCGGCGTCAAGCGCGACGAGATCAAGACGGTTCACAGCCACATCCACGCGCTTGGCCAGTGCCGCAAATACATCCGCAAAAACGGCTGGAAGGCGGTCGTCGCCGGCGATACGGCCGGTGCCGCTAAGATGATCTCCGAGGTCAAGGACCGCACCATGGCCGCGCTGTCGCCGGCGCTGGCGGCGACGCTCTACGGGCTCGATATCATCGAGGAAAATGTCGAGGACACGGACTCGAACGTCACCCGTTTTGTCGTCCTGACCAAGAGCAAACAATGGGCCGAGCGGCCTTCAGCCGACACCAAGATGATGACGACTTTCATCTTCCGCGTCCGCAACGTGCCGGCCGCCCTCTACAAGGCCATGGGCGGCTTCGCCACCAACGGCATCAACATGACCAAGCTGGAGAGCTACCAGCTCGGCGCCTTCACCGCGACGCTGTTCTACGCCGACATCGAGGGCCATCCCGACGATCCGCTGGTCAAGCTGGCGTTGGACGAGTTGCGCTTTTTCTCGCGAGAGGTGCGGATCCTGGGCGTCTATCCGGCCAGCGAGTCGCGTGAGCAGTGGAAAGTGGCGGATTAGAGCAATCCCAGGAAGCCATGACTTAAAAGCCTACGCCTGGATGTCCCACGGATTTACCAACGTTACTCCCGTTCCCTCGAAATCGCTAATGTTGCGCGTCACCAGCGTCATCCGCCGGGTGAAGGCCGTGGCCGCGATATAGGCATCATTGATCGGTTTGGGATTGGGCACATGCCATTGTGCCGCCTGAACGGCCGCTGCGTCGTCCAGCGGCAAGATACGACCGGAAAATGTTGTGAGAACCGCATTTTCCAACCAATTGCGCAGCACTTTGCCAGCAACGGCGTCGTTGTGTTCTACTAATCTTACGGCAATCTCCAGTTCGTGCAGGACTACGGACGAAATGAAGGTTTCGGCAGGATCGACGGTTTCGTTCCAGAGCACGACATTGGGATGCGCCCTACCGCTCGATACCTTGCGCAATTCGGACACGACATTGGTATCGAGCAACAGCATCAGGACAGGTCTACTGGTTGGGCGTGTTCCGTGCGGGGCGGCAGCGGCAAGTCAACGTCACCCGCCTCCGGTGTGGCAAGCACGTCACCGAGCGACCGCGTTTTACCGGTGAGCCGTTTATATTCATCGAACGACAAGAGGACATGCACTGGCCGCCCTCTGTCGGTGATGATCACGGGGCCGTCCTTGGCAGCGCGTTTTGCGCGGCCTAGATCCTGATTGAGTTCGCGACCTGAAAGCGTGGTGATCATACCAATTCCGCAAATGTGGTTACGTAACCACATTTAATCCGTTTGAGCGGAAATTGCAAGGTTGAGCGCACGAATGGCAACCCATCGCAAGTTCACGGATAGGGTTGCGTCGCCCTTGCCAGGAGCGCTATCGCGCTTGCTGTTGTTCAACGCTGGCTGCGCTTAAATCACTGCACCCAGCGGCACATAGTCGATCTCGAGAAATTTCTCGACCTCAGGCACCCAGCGGTCGCGCACGAAGGCGACATGGTCGGGATGATCGTTGTATCTGGTGTAGGCGGCCTGGTCGGCGAACTCCATCGAGAAGCCGAACTGATAGTCGTTCTTGGGGCTGATCTGCCGCAACTGTTCGAAATGCGTGACGCCCCGGATCGTCGAGAGGGCTTTCTTGGCATCGACCAGGAAACGCTTTTCCTCCAGCGAATGCGGCGGATGCTTCAGCGTGAAGACGACGGTGTGACGGATCATTTTCTACTCCTGCAATGACTTTTAGTATTCGCTGTCGACCCAGGCGCGGATGAGATGGTGCGCGATCGCCCCTTTCGGCGGCGTGACCAGATTGTCGGCATGCTCCCTGGCCAGCATGAGGCGCACCTCGTCGCGGCCGAACCAGCGGCAGTCCTCTAGCTCGTTGAGGTCGGCCTGGATGTCCTCATTGAGCGGCTCGCCGAAGCAGCCGATCATCAGCGAATAGGGAAATGGCCAGGGCTGGCTGGCGTGGTAGACGACGCGGCCGAGCCGGATGCCGGCCTCCTCCAGCGTTTCGCGGCGCACCGCCGCCTCAATCGTCTCGCCCGGCTCGATGAAACCGGCAAGCGCCGAATACATGCCCGGCGCGAAATGCCGGCCGCGTCCGAGCAGGCATTTTTCCCGTGTCGCCGTCAGCATGATGGCCACCGGGTCGGTACGCGGAAAATGTTCGGTGCCGCAATTCGGACAATGGCGCTTGTAGCCGCCGGCCCGCATTTGCGATTGCGTGCCGCATTTGCTGCAAAAACGATGGCTGGCGTGCCAGGCAAGCAGGGCCGCCCCTTGCGCCATCGCTCCCGCCGCCGCTTCGTCGATCAGCCCCTGCATGTAGACAGACCGGTAGTCGATCGCCTTGACGGTCTCGGGCAGCTGTTCGGCCTCGATCCCCACAGGCACCGCCAGTACCGGCCCCTGTTCGGAAAAGCCGAGCAGCACAGCCCCGGCGAGGGACGGCTTGAAGGGCTCGCTCCCGGCGGCGTCGAACCAGGGATCGAGACTGCCGCTGTTACCAAGCTTCAGGTGGAGCCGGCCGCCATTCATCAGCAAAAGCCGCGTCGTCGGATCCGCCAGCGCCTTGTCGACCGAATCGTCGGCTCGATTCTCGGATTGCCGGTCGATCATGTTGCCGGCAAAGCCGACGAACTGGCTCGGCTCGCGCAAAGGCGCGTCAAACAGGCGGAAGCTCATGCGGTCTCTGATGCTTTGGAATGGACATGTCCGGGAATGAACGTGTTTCGGAACAACACCGGGGAAGGCTTATAGCGCCGCCCTTACGGTTTCGGCAAACCGCCGCAGGTCGGAACGCTGATAGGGCTCGCGCAGGCCATACCCCCACACCGGGCCGGGCCAGCCGGGATCGCCTTCGGACCGTGCGACGATATGGATATGCAGTTGGCGCACGATATTGCCGAGCGCGCCGGTGTTGATCTTGGTGCAGCCGCTGACTTTCTTGAGCGCCTGCGCCACCATATTGGTCTCGAAGGTCAGCATCGCCTGGTCGAGCGGCGTCATGTCGTGGATTTCTTCCGCGCCCGGCCGCTGTGGCACCAGGAGCAGCCATGGCCAGCGGCGGTCGTTCATCACCCGCAATTCGCACAGCCCAAGCCACATCAACTGCTCGCTGTCCGCCTCCAGCCGGGCATCCAGCGTGAATCCGGCCTTCAGGCCCGGCAGCATCGGCGTTTCCCTTGCTTTTCTTGTTTTCATCAAACCACGAACGCTAGAGCGGCTGCATCGGGGCTGCAAGCGAATCTCTCTTGTGATGGCGCCGATTTGCCTGCGCACTTGCATTTCGTCGCGCAATTGCCGATATGGACATCGGGAGGTTGGTGGTGGACGATCCACTCGCCAACCGGGTCAGGTCCGGAAGGAAGCAGCCCTAACGAGCCCGGAACGGGTCATTGTTCCAGCCTCCCACCTCATCGGCCCTTCCTCGCGACATTGACGACGCATTGCAGCGCGGGCGAGACTATGCGCAGGAATCGGCGCCTTTGGGCGCGGCCTTTTGGAGCTTAACGGGCGAATGAGCGAAGCCGGAAATTCGGGGCCAAAAAGCCCGGAGAATGGAAAGGCCGCCGCCTACCGCGTGCTGGCGCGCAAATACCGGCCGTCGAATTTTTCCGAGCTGGTCGGCCAGGAGCCGATGGTGCGCACCCTCACCAACGCCTTTGCCACCGGCCGCATTGCCCAGGCCTGGATGCTGACCGGCGTGCGCGGTGTCGGCAAGACCACCACGGCGCGCATCCTGGCGCGGGCGCTGAACTACAAGACCGCGACCGTCGACCAGCCTTCCGTCGACCTCGCCGTGCTCGGCGAGCATTGCCAGGCGATCATGGAAGGCCGCCATGTCGACGTCATCGAGATGGACGCCGCCTCGCACACCGGCATCGACGACATCAGGGACATCATCGAGCGCGTGCGTTACGCGCCGGTCTCGGCCCGCTACAAGGTCTACATCATCGACGAAGTGCACATGCTGTCGACGCAGGCCTTCAACGGCCTGCTGAAAACGCTGGAAGAGCCGCCTCCGCACGTCAAATTCATTTTCGCCAC
Organism: Mesorhizobium sp. WSM4312; assembly: GCF_002294875.1. Taxonomy (NCBI): domain Bacteria; kingdom Pseudomonadati; phylum Pseudomonadota; class Alphaproteobacteria; order Hyphomicrobiales; family Phyllobacteriaceae; genus Mesorhizobium; species Mesorhizobium sp. WSM4312. The sequence goes on from NZ_NSFU01000003.1 coordinate 213,852, forward strand.
CACCGAGATCCGCAAGGTTCCGATCACCGTCCTGTCGCGCTGCCAGCGCTTTGACCTCAGGCGCATCGATGCCGGCGCGCTGGTGGCGCATCTCTCCTCGATCGCCGCCAAAGAAGGCATTTCGGTCGACGACGACGCGCTGGCGATGATCGCGCGCGCGGCCGAAGGCTCGGCTCGCGATTCGCTCTCCATCCTCGACCAGGCGATCGCGCACGGCGGCGGCGCCGTCAGCGCCGAAGCGGTGCGGACCATGCTGGGCCTGGCCGACCGCGCCCGCATCGTCGATCTGTTCGAACATGTGATGAAGGGCGACGTGGCGGCGGCACTCGCCGAATTCCGCGCGCAATACGACACCGGCGCCGATCCGGCCGCGGTGCTGACCGATCTTGCCGAGTTCAACCACCTCGTCACCCGGTTGCGTTTCGTGCCGACCGCCATGGACGATGCATCGCTGTCGCAGGACGAGCGCCAGCGCGGCGCCGATTTCGCCAGGGCGCTGTCGGTCCGTGTGCTGTCGCGGACCTGGCAGATGCTGCTCAAGGGAATTCCCGAGGTGCAGTCCTCCAACCGGCCGGTCAGTGCCGCCGAAATGGTGCTGATCCGGCTGGCGCATGCCGCCGACCTGCCGACTCTGGACGAGGCGTTGCGATCACTGGACGGGGCAGCAACAGTTCAGAATGGCGCATCGCGCCCGAATGGCGCCCCTGCCGGTCCTGGCAATGGCGGCGCGGCCAGCGCGGTGGCGCAGGCGCGCATGCCATCCGGTTCCGGTGGCGCGCAGACCATGCGGCTGGTCGAGGCCACGCCGGCGCCGGCCGCCTACGTCGCGCCGCCCGCGCCGGTGTCCGAGCCGCAGCAGGTGCCGGTCAGGTCGCTGGCCGACATCGTTGCGCTTGCCGACGCGCAGCGCGACATAGCTTTCAAGGTGCTGGTCAAGCGTTGCATCCGTCCTGTCCGCTTCGAGCCCGGCCGCATCGACGTCAGCCTGACCGACGATGCGCCCAAGCTGCTGCTCAACGACCTGACGACGAAACTGCGCGCCTGGACCGGCCGCAACTGGCTGGTGTCGCTGTCGAAGGAAGAGGGCGGCCAGACACTGGCCGAAATGGAATCGACCAAGCGCGAAAACGCCTTCCTCGATGCAAAGAGCGATCCGACGGTTGCCGCCATCCTGGCGCGCTTCCCCGGCGCGAAGATCATCGACGTGCGCATTCCCGACGCGCCGGAGGCAGACGCGACCGAAGCCGAAGTGCCGGTCGAGCCGCCGGCGGATGACGACGAGACCTGATAAACCAAGACAAGGATCGGACCATGAAAGATCTTCTCGGCCTGATGGGCAAGGCGAAGGAAATGCAGGCCAAGTTCCAGACCATGCAGGATGAAATCGCTACGGTCGAATCCGTCGGCCAGGCCGGCGGTGGCCTGGTCAGCGTCACATTGAGCGGCAAGTTCGAGATGAAGTCGCTGAAGATCGACCCGTCCCTGTTCAAGGAGGATGAGGTCGAGATCCTCGAGGACCTGATTCTGGCCGCCCACAATGACGCCAAGGCCAAGGTCGAGCAGATCATGCAGGAAAAGACCAAGGCGCTGACATCAGGCCTGCCGATCCCGCCGGGAATGAAACTGCCGTTCTGATGCGTCTCGCTCAAGACCGTGCAGCGGTTTTGGGGTAACGGCATGCATGAAAGTTTAAACCAGCGGCGATGCGCCCATGACCGAAGAGCCGTCCGAAAGACTGATCGAGCAGCGTATCCGCAACAGGATCTACGAGATTCTGGAAATTCTCGCCGATTGCGATGCCGGCGTCGATATTGTCGGCATCAAGGGCTACTTCTACCTGTTCGAGGATTTCGTGCACCGGCCGTCGATCGAGGCCGGCACGTCGGCGCTTTCGAAGGACGAACGCGCTGTCGTGCTGGAGATCGCCGAATTCCTCGAGGCGGCCTCCGAAACAAATCCCGATTTCACCAGGGCCGAATTCATCGACAGCGACTGGCCGGGAAAGATCGCGCCGGCGGCCAGGGACGCGCGGGCGCTGTTTCTCAGGCGCGGCCTGTTTTCGGAGAAGGTCGAGGAGGCTGAGCCTGGCCAGCCGGCGGCGATTGCGACCGCGCGGTAGCGATTCCCGGAAAAACGGGACGAGATTTTCCCTCGGCAATTGCGGCGAAACCAAGAGAGAGCGGTCATCGCTTTCGTGAAATGACGGCTCGATCTATCTGGAAAGGCTCAAAATTGTGCCTTTTCGGCAACAGTACTTTGTTAATAACGTTTTGGCCATCATTTTGCCCGAAAGTGTCTCATTCTTGCCGCAGCCCGGGGGCGGGCATCGAAGTGAGAGGGTAGCCTGTTGATCGTCACGCGATGGAAGACGCCGCTGTTGCTCGGCGTCATCACGTCTCCCCTGTTTTTGGCCGCCTGCAGCCAGACCACTTCGCACGGCATGTCCGTTGCAGGCCTGACCGATGCCATCACGCCGAGCTTCCTGACGTCGCGCGCCTCCAGCCACTCGCCGAAGGACAGGGAGTGCCTGGAAAGGGCGATGTTCTTCGAATCCAACCGCTCGAGCCGCGATGGCATGATCGCTGTCGGCACCGTGGTCATGAACCGGCTGCGCTCGGGCAACCACGGCAGCACCATCTGCCAGGTGGTCGGAGAGCCGGGGCAATTCGCGCCGGGTGTCATGACCAGGCCGATGAATTCGCGTGCCATGCCCGATGTCGAGGAAGCGGCCGATGCCGTGCTCAAAGGCGAGCGCAAGGCCAAGCTGAAGAACACGATGTATTTCCACACCGCCGGCCTGCGCTTCCCCTACAAGAACATGCACTACACCATGGTTGCCGGCGGCAATGCCTTCTACGAGAAGCGCGGCCGCAACTGGCAGCCGCTGCCGGATGAACCAATGGTGGCGGTTGCCTCGGCCGGGTCCGAGATCGTGAAGCCGGCCGCGCCGGTGACGATGGTTGCCTCGACGGAGCCGGCGCGCCCCGCCAAAACGTCCCGAACCGCTCCGGCGCAGCAGGCCTATATGACCGCCGCCGCGGAACCGGCTCATCAGCCCAAGATCAGGACCGCCGCCCCGGCTCAAGAGACCTATGTGACCGCCGCCGCGGCGCCCACGGCCAAGTCGGCGCGGGTGACCGTGAAGCCGACAATGGTCGCGATGCAGGAGCCGATGGAAGAACCGGACGCCGCCCGTTTCGGCGGAACCTTGAACACCCGCGTCATTTCCTCGGTTCAGGATGCTCCGCAAGAGGCGGCGATGGGGTTCCAGTCGACGCCTGAGAACACCGACGCCATCGGTGCCATGATCGCCAGCCAGTCTCGACCGCTCGAGGTCAACTGATTCGCATCGCACGGCTTCGATTGGCAGTATGGCGACCATGCGCGAACGCGGGATGTTCCAAAGCGCTCTGAAAAACCCTAGATCAGAGCAATGTCCAAGCGAATCGCCGGTCCCGAGATCGAACGCCTGATCCAGCTCCTGGCCAAGGTGCCGGGACTTGGCCCGCGTTCGGCCAGGCGCGCGGCGCTGCATCTGATCAAGAAGAAGGAACAGTTGCTGTCGCCGCTCGCCGCCGCCATGGGCGAAGCCGCCGACAAGGTGCGCATCTGTTCCACTTGCGGCAATGTCGACACATCCGACCCGTGCATGATCTGCACCGATCCGCGCCGCGACGCCGCCACGCTGATCGTCGTGGAGGACGTGTCGGATCTCTGGGCGTTGGAGCGGGCAGCCGCCATGAACGTGCGCTACCATGTGCTCGGCGGTACGCTGTCGCCGCTCGATGGTGTCGGCCCCGACCAGCTCAACATCCGCTCGTTGATCGACCGCGTCGCCGGCGGCGAGGTCAAGGAGATCATCCTCGCCGTCAACGCAACGGTCGAGGGCCAGACGACCGCGCACTACCTCACCGACCAGCTGTCCGGCTTCGACATCAAGGTGACAAGGCTGGCGCATGGCGTGCCGGTCGGCGGTGAACTCGACTATCTCGACGAGGGCACGCTCGCCGCCGCGCTGCGCGCACGGACGGCGTTTTGATGCAATTGGCGGGAAGGGTGCGGATAATGATTATTGCGCGTCCTTCGAGGCTGGTGCCAAGCACCGACACGGAACACGGACTTCGCCAGCTCTGCCTTGCATTTTTCCTGGCTGCGCTTGCCTTCCTCGTCTTTTCTGCCCCCGCCTCGGCCGCCAAGATCGACGACCAATTCCGCGCCTGGCTGCAGAACGACCTCTGGCCCGAGGCCAAGGCCAAAGGCATTTCCAAGCAGACTTTCGATGCCGCCTTCGACGGCATAAGGCCCAATTTGAAGCTGCCCGACCTTGTCATGCCCGGCGAGAAGCCGAAGACGCCGCAGAAGCAGCATCAGGCCGAGTTCGGCTCGCCCGGCGCCTATTTCGCCGAGAAGACGGTTCGTGCGGTGACGTCGGGCGGCCGCGCGCGCGAAGCCGCCAACGCCAGGACGCTTGCGGCGATCGAAAAGCGCTACGGCGTGCCCGGCGAGATCCTTCTGGCGATCTGGGGCCGCGAGACCGGCTTCGGCGCGGCAAAGATGCCTTACGACGCCTTCGAGGTGCTGGGCACCAAGGCGTTCATGTCGACGAAGAAGGATTTCTTTCGCACCGAGCTGTTGGCCGCGCTGGAAATCGTCCAACGCGGCCTCGCCCCGGTCGGCGCGATGAAATCGTCCTGGGCCGGTGCGCTTGGCCAGCCGCAATTCATGCCGACCTCCTTTCTCAAGCACGCGGTGGATTTCGACGGTGATGGGCGCGTCGACATCTGGAACTCGACGCCCGACGTGCTCGCCTCGATCGCCAATTATCTCGTCCATTATGGCTGGGTGAGGGGACGCGGCTGGGGCTTCGAGGTAACCGTGCCCGACAGCGTCTCCTGCTCGCTGGAAGGTCCCGATCAGGGCAAGAAGATCTCCGAGTGGGCTGGCATGGGCATCAAGCGCGTCGGCGGCAAGCCGTTTCCGGCGAGCGAGCTGAAGGTGGAGGGCTTCCTGCTGATGCCGGCCGGCCGCAGCGGGCCGGCTTTTATATCGCTACCCCCAATTTCTATGTGCTGAAGGAATACAACACCAGCGACCTCTACGCGCTGTTCATCGGTCACGGCGCCGACCGCATTGCGCATGGCGACCAGAATTTTGCCGGCAACTGGGGTCCGGTCGGCGATCTCCATCGCTCCGACATCGCCGCCTTGCAGCGGGCGCTGGAGGCCAAGGGCTATGATGTCGGCAGCGCCGACGGCTTGCCGGGCTTCAAGACCCGCCGTTCGATCGGCAAGTGGCAGTCCAAGAACGGCCAGGCAGCGACCTGCTTTCCCGATGCCGGCCTGGTCGCCGTGCTGAAATAACTCGAAGAATTGGCAGATTTTCTCGTCCGGCGGCCCCGATCGGCTGGCCCGTGCGTCGACGTGCTGCCCGCCATTCTGCTCCAATGGGCCGTTCTGCAAATGCTCGTTGCCCGTCACAAAGCGGCCGGATATGCTGTTGACCAATTGGACAAAAACCACGACGGTAAGGGGCTTGAGGGCTGTCGTTCGGCCCCGACAAGAATTCTGCAACCCTGAGCCGGGAACTCAGGTCAACAACCAACAAAACAGGGAACAATCACGATGATGATGGAAAAGTTTGCTCTTCGCTCGCGTGCCTTGCTGGCGGGCGCGGCGGTGTCCGCGTTGCTCATTGGCGCAGCGCCTGCCTTCGCCGTCACGCCCGCCGACACGCTGGTCGAGGGATTCGCCATCGACGACATCATCTCCATGGATCCGGGCGAAGCGTTCGAGCTGTCGACCGCCGAAGTCACCGGCAACACCTATGACCTGCTGGTCCGTCTCGACCTCGGCGACACCTCCAAGGTCAAGCCGGATCTCGCGGAGAGCTGGACCGTCTCCGACGACGGCCTGACCTACACTTTCAAGCTCAAGCCGGGCCTCAAATTTGCCTCGGGCAACCCGATCACCGCGGCTGACGTCGCCTATTCGTTCGAGCGCGCCGTCAAGCTGGACAAGAGCCCGGCCTTCATCATCGACCAGTTCGGCATCAGCGGCGACAACGTCACCGAAAAAGCCAAGGCAATCGACGACACCACATTCCAGTTCACCGTCGACAAGGCCTATGCGCCGAGCTTCGTGCTGAACTGCCTGTCGGCCACCGTCGCTTCCGTTGTCGACGCCAAGCTGGTCAAGGAGCATGTCGCCGCGGTGACGCCGAGCGCCGACTACAAATGGGACAACGACTTCGGCAATGCCTGGCTGAAGACCGGCTATGCCGGCTCCGGCGCCTACAAGCTGCGCGAATGGCGCGCCAACGAAGCTGTCGTCATGGAGCGCAACGACAACTATCACGGTGAAAAGGCCAAGCTCGCCCGCGTCATCTACCGCAATATGAAGGAGAGCTCGGCCCAGCGCCTGGCGCTCGAAGCCGGCGACATCGACGTTGCCCGCAACCTCGAGCCGAATGATCTCGACGCCATCGCCAAGAACGACAAGCTCACCACCACCAGCGCGCCGAAAGGCACGGTCTACTACATCAGCCTCAACCAGAAGAACCCGAACCTCGCCAAGCCCGAGGTGCGCCAGGCCTTCAAATATCTGGTCGACTACGATGCGCTGAGCTCGACCATCCTCAAGGGTATCGGCGAAATCCACCAATCATTCTTGCCCAAGGGCGATCTCGGCGCCATCGACACCAATCCCTTCAAGCTCGACGTTGCCAAGGCCAAGGAATTGCTGGCCAAGGCCGGCCTGGCAGACGGCTTCAGCGTCACCATGGACGTGCGCACCGGCCAGCCGACGACCGGCATGGCGGAATCGATCCAGCAGACGCTCGGCCAGGCCGGCATCAAGCTGGAAATCATCCCCGGCGACGGCAAGCAGACGCTGACCAAGTACCGCGCCCGCAACCATGACATCTATATCGGCAATTGGGGCCAGGATTATTTCGATCCGAACTCCAACGCCCAGACCTTCGCCTCCAACCCCGACAATTCGGATGCCGGCAAGTCGCACACGCTTGCCTGGCGCAATTCCTGGGACATTCCGGACCTGACCAAGGAAACCGAAGCGGCACTGCTGGAGAAGGATACGGGCAAGCGCGCCGACATGTACAAGGATTTGCAGCAGAAGATCCTCGACACCAGCCCCTTCGTCATCATCCATCAGCAATTGGAAGTGGCCGGGCTGCGCAAGAACCTCAAGGGCTTCGCGCTCGGCCCGAGCTTCGACACCAACTTCGTCGGGCCGGTCTCGAAAGAATAGCGCGCGCGGACGCGCCGCATGAGCGCGGTTGAAAACGAGAGCGGGCGCGGCAGCGCCCGCGCCGTCGCCATTGCGTCGGCGATCGGCCGTTTCCTGGTCATCGCGGTGACGACCTACCTTGGTCTTCTCGCGGTCACCTTCTTCATCGGCCGTGTCATCCCGATCGACCCGGTGCTGGCGGTGCTCGGCGACCGGGCGCCGGCCAATGTCGTCGAGCGCACGCGCCGCGAGATGGGCCTCGACCTGCCGTTGATCGAACAATTCTACATCTATGTGAAGAATGCCCTGAGCGGTGATTTCGGCACCTCGGTGCTGACCACCAATCCGGTCATGACCGACATCCGTCGTGCTTTTCCCGCAACCATCGAACTGGCGACGTTGGGAACACTGATCGGCTCGTTCATCGGCGTGCCGCTCGGCGTGCTGGCGGCGGTCAGGCGCGGCAGCATCATCGACCAGATCGTGCGCATTATCGGCCTGATCGGCTATTCCGTGCCGATCTTCTGGCTCGGCCTGCTGGCACTGGTGCTGTTCTACGCCAAGCTGCAATGGGTGGCTTTCCCGGCGCGGCTCGATGTCGTCTACGAATACACCTTCACGCCGATCACCGGTTTCTACCTTCTCGATTCGGCGATGCAGGGGCAATGGGATGTCTTCTGGGACGCCTACCGCCACATTGTCCTGCCGGCCTCGCTGCTCGGCTATTTTTCGCTCGCCTATATCAGCCGCATGACGCGTTCCTTCATGCTCAACGAACTCGCGCAGGAATACATCGTCGCCGCGCGTGCCAAGGGCTTGTCGGAACGGCGCATCATCTGGGCCCACGCGCTGCGCAACGCCGCCGTGCCGATGGTGACAGTGATCGCGCTCTCCTATGCCAACCTGCTCGAAGGCTCGGTGCTGACCGAAACCGTTTTTTCCTGGCCCGGCATCGGTCTCTACATCACCAATTCGCTGCAGAATGCCGACATGAATGCCGTGCTCGGCGGCACCATCGCCATCGGTTCGGTCTTCATTGGCATCAATCTTCTGTCCGATCTTCTGTACCGCGTGCTCGATCCAAGGACGAAGGCAGGATGAGCGCCGAGGCGATCCAGAGCCGTCGCGATTGGCTGCTCAGCGAGCGGCCGGCCTCCCGCATGCAGGCAAGGCTTGGCCGCGCCTATGTCGCGTGGCGTCGTTTTTCCGCCAACCGGCTGGCTTTTGTCGGGCTGCTGATCATCATCGCCCTGCTGGTCATCGCGGCCCTCGCCGGCGTGCTGGCACCCTATTCGCCGACCTTCGGCGACCTGAAGAACGCGCGGCTGCTGGCGCCGAGTTCCGGGCACTGGTTCGGCACGGACGACCTCGGCCGCGATATCCTTTCGCGCATCCTCTACGGCTCGCGCTGGACGCTCTACGTCGTCATCCTGGTCGCCATCATCGCCGCACCCATCGGCCTGCTGGTCGGAACCGTCGCCGGTTATGCCGGCGGCTGGACCGATGCCATCTTGATGCGCATCACCGATGTCTTCCTCGCCTTCCCCAAGCTGGTCCTGGCGCTGGCCCTCGTCGCCGCGCTCGGCCCCGGCATCGAGAACGCGGTGCTGGCGATAGCCATCACCTCCTGGCCGCCCTATGCGCGAATTGCGCGCGCGGAAACGCTGACGGTGCGCAATTCCGATTACATCAAGGCAGTACAACTGATGGGTGCCTCGCCCTTCCGCATCGTGCTGCGCCACATCATGCCGCTCTGCATCTCCTCGTTGATCATCCGGGTGACGCTCGACATGGCCGGCATCATTCTGATCGCCGCCGGCCTCGGTTTCCTCGGCCTCGGTGCGCAGCCGCCGCTGCCCGAATGGGGCACCATGATCGCGTCGGGCCGCCGCTTCATTCTCGACCAGTGGTGGGTGGCCGGCGCGCCCGGCTTCGCCATCCTCATCGTCAGCCTCGGCTTCAACCTGCTTGGCGACGGCTTGCGCGATGCCCTCGATCCGCGGAGCGGTGACCAATGAGCGACACCCTGCTCGACGTCGACGATCTTAGGGTCGATTTTCCGACGCGCACCGGCCTGGTCCGGGCGGTGCGCGGCGTGTCCTTCACGCTAGGCCGCGAGCGGCTCGGCATCGTCGGCGAAAGCGGCTCGGGAAAATCGCAGACCGGCCGCGCCATCATGGGCCTGACGCCGCCGCAGGCCAGGATATCGGCCAAAAAATTGGCCTTCGACGGCATTGACCTGCTCGGCATCTCGCCGCGTCAGCGCCGGGCATTGCGGGGCAACCGCATCGCCATGATCCTGCAGGATCCGAAATATTCGCTCGACCCGGTGATGAGCATCGGCCGGCAGATCGTCGAAACCCTGCGGACGCATGAGAGGGTCTCCAAGGCCGAGGCGCGCGAGCGCGCGCTGGCCATGCTGGAGGCGGTCCAGATCCGCGATCCCAAGCGGGTCTTCGACCTGCACCCGCACGAAGTCTCCGGCGGCATGGGCCAGCGCGCCATGATCGCCATGATGCTGATCGCCGGACCGGAAATGATGATCGCCGACGAGCCGACCTCGGCGCTCGACGTCACCGTGCAACTCGACGTGCTCGGCATCCTCGATAAATTGGTCAGCGATCGCGGCATGGGCCTGATCTTCATTTCGCATGATCTGCGCCTGGTCTCGTCCTTCTGCGATCGCGTCATCGTCATGTATGCCGGCAAGGTGGTCGAGCAACTCAAGGCCTCCGAACTCGGCCAGGCCCAGCATCCATACACGCGCGGCCTGCTCAACTGCATGCCCAGGATCGGCTTCGAGCGTCACCCCCTGCCTGTGCTCGACCGCAAGCCGGAGTGGGCGGCATGACAGCTGCGATCACCGTCGACGGGCTGGAAGTGATCTTCGACCGGTTTCGCGCGCTGAAAGGCGTCAGCCTCGAAGTCAGGTCAGGCGAATCCTTCGGCCTGGTCGGTGAGAGCGGTTCCGGCAAATCGACGCTGCTCAGGGCGATCGCCGGCCTTGCGCCGGTCGCCTCGGGCAGCATCACCGTCAACGGCAAGACGCTCGGCGCGCGCCGCGACAAGGCCTTTTATCGCGAAGTGCAGATGGTCTTCCAGGATCCTTATGGCTCGCTGCACCCGCGCCAGACCGTCGACCGGCTGCTGCAGGAGCCGCTTGCCATCCATGGTTTTGCCGATGGCGAAAAGCGCATAGAACGCGCGCTCGATGAAGTCGGTCTCGGCAACGGTTTCCGCTTCCGCTACGCACATCAATTGTCGGGTGGCCAGCGCCAGCGTGTGGCGATCGCACGCGCGCTGATCCTCGAGCCGGCAATCCTGCTGCTCGACGAGCCGACCTCGGCGCTGGATGCCTCGGTGCAGGCCGAAGTGCTCAACCTGCTGGAAGAGGTCCGCCGACGGCGCAAGCTGACCTTCCTGATGGTCAGCCACGACCTCGCCATCATCACCCATATGTGCGAGCGGTTGATGGTGATGCAAAGCGGCGAGGCGGTCGAGAACCTCACGGCAGCCCAACTCGTCGCGCACCGCGTGACCGAGGATTATACACGCAATCTGCTGAGAGCGAGCGATGGCTTCGTGAGGGCGTAGCCAAATTTGATAAATCGACTTCTTGGCGCCACGCGAGCGTCAGGCTGCTCCGCCCTCAGGCAAGACTTCGCTGTGTCCAGCCTGGCTCGATTGCTTCGGCTCCTTGATCCTGAACCACGTCACATAAAGCGCCGGCAGGAACAGCAGCGTGATCGCTGTGCCCGCGATGATGCCGCCCATCATGGCGTAGGCCATCGGGCCCCAGAACACTTCGCGTGCGATCGGGATGAGCGCCAGGCTGGCGGCGGCCGCCGTCAGCGCGATCGGCCGCATGCGGTGTTCGGTCGCCTCGATGACGGCCGCCCAGCGGTCCTTGCCCTCGGCGACGAGGTCCTCGATCTGCACGATCAGGATGACCGAGTTGCGTATCAGGATGCCGATCAGCGCCAGCACGCCGAGGATGGCGACGAAGCCGAGCGGCGCGCCGCTCGGCACCAGGGCCGCGACCACGCCGATCAGCCCGAGCGGCGCCACCGCCACCACCAGGAACAGGCGCTGGAAGCTCTGCAACTGGATCATCAGGATCGTGGCCATGACGAAGAGCATCAGCGGCACCACGGCCGCGATCGGACCCTGGCTCTTGGCGCTTTCCTCGACCGAGCCGGCGGTCTCGACAGAATAGCCCGGCGGCAGCTTGGCGACGAAGGCATCGACCGATGGCTTCAGCTCGTTGACCACGGTGGCCGGCAGCACGTCGCCGACCAGTCCGGCGCGCACGGTGATCGTCGGAATGCGGTCGCGTCGCCATACTGTCGGCTGCTCCAGCTCGTAGCGGAAGTTGGCCACCGCCGCGAGCGGGATCGCCTCGCCGGTGCTGGTCGGCAACTGCATGTTCTGCAGCGTCCCGATCGAGCCGCGTTCGGCATCGCGTGAGCGCGCCACGACATTGATCAGATAGGTGGCGTCGCGCACCTGCGTGATGGTGGCGCCGCCGACGGTGCTGTTCAGCGCGCTGGCGATGTCGGAAGAGGTGATGCCGAGCTGGCGGGCCTTGTCCTGCAGCACGTCGACCCTCAGCACGCGTTGCGGCTCGTTCCAGTCGAAGGTGGGTGCTGCCAGCTTCGGATTGGCCGAGATCACGCCGGCGAATTGTTGCGCCAGCTCGCGCACCGTCTGTATGTCGGGACCACCGACGCGGTACTGCACCGGACGGCCGACCGGCGGCCCGAGTTCGAGCAATTTGACGAAGGCGTCGGTGCCGACGAACTCCTCGCGCAGCAGCTTTTCCAGCGCCGGCTTGACCCGGTTGCGCGCCTCGATGCTCTTGGTGACGATCACGGTCTGGCCGAAATAGGGGTTGGCCGGCTGCACGTCATAGGCCAGCACGAAGCGCACCGCGCCCTCGCCGATATAGGACGAGAAATGGTCGATATCGGGATTGCCGACCAGCGCCCGCTGCTCGAAGCGCTCCATCTGGTCGCGCGTCTCGGCGATCGAGGAATTCTGCGGCAGGTTCCAGTCGACGATCAGCTCGGGCCGGTCGGAGGGCGGGAAGAACTGCTGCTGGACGAGACCGAAGCCGGCGATCGAGGCGGCAAACAACAGCACCGTGGCGATGATGGTCAGCCAGTGGTGGCGCACCGAGCCGACAAGGACGCGCCGGAACAGCGAAGTGAAGCGTCCCGGCTGGTCATGGTGTTTCGTCTTCATCGTCGCCGGCAGGATGGTGACGCCGAGCAGCGGCGCGAACAGCACCGCCACGATCCATGACACCAAAAGCGACACGGCGATGACGACGAACAGGGTGAAAGTGTATTCGCCGGCGGCACTCGAATTGAGCCCAATCGGGATGAAGCCGGCGACCGTCACCAGCGTGCCGGTCAGCATCGGGAAGGCGGTCGAGGTGTAGACATAGGTGGCCGCCTTGCGCAGATTGTCGCCGACCTCCAGCCGCGCCACCATCATCTCGACGGCGATCATCGCGTCGTCGACCAAAAGGCCGAGCGCGATGATCAGCGCGCCGAGCGAAATGCGCTGCAGCGAAATGCCGAGATAGGCCATGACCGTGAAGGTGATGGCCAGCACCAGCGGGATCGACAGCGCCACGACGAAGCCGGCCCGCATGCCGAGGCTGATGAACGATACTGCGAGCACGATGGCCACCGCCTCGAACAAAGCGCGGGTGAAGCCCGAGACGGCCTCCTCGACGATGACCGGCTGGTCGGCAACCAGATGCACGCCGACACCGACCGGCAGGTCGGCCAGCACCTTGTTCATCTCCTCATGCAGCGCCTCCCCGAACTGCAGCAGATTGGCGTTGGGCTTCATGCCGATGGCGAGCCCGATGGCATCCTGGCCGTTGAAGCGGAACAGCGCCGTTGGCGGATCGGCATAGCCGCGCGTGATCGTCGCCACGTCGCTCAGCCGGAAGAAGCGGTCGTTGACGCGCAGGTTGATGGCGCGAAGGCTGTCCTCGGAGGTGAACTGGCCGCCGACGCGCACGCTGATGCGCTCCGGTCCAGACTGGATGACGCCGGACGGCGTGATCGCGTTCTGCGCCTGCAGGCTTGCCACGATCGCCTGCTGGTTGAGGCCGAGGGCGGCGATCTGGCGGGTCGAGAACTCGAGATAGATGGCTTCGTCCTGCGCGCCGACGAGATCGACCTTGCCGGCATTGGGCACGGTCAGGACCTTGGCGCGGACATCCTCGACATAGTCGCGCAATTGGCGCGGCGTCAGCCCGTCCGATGTGAAGGCGTAGATGTTGCCGTAGACATCGCCGAAGCGGTCATTGAAGAACGGTCCCTGCACGCCTTGCGGAAGCTGTGCCTTGATGTCGTTGACCATGTTGCGCACCTGAATCCAGTTCGGCACGACATCGCGCGCCTTGGTGGTGTCCTTCAGGTTGACGAAGATGACGGTCTGGCCGGCGGTGGTGACGGATTTGGTGTAGTCGAGGCTGTCGAGTTCCTCGAGCTTCTTCTCGATGCGGTCGGTGACTTGCTGCAAGGTCTCCTTGACGGAGGCGCCCGGCCAGTTGGCCTGGATGATCATCGTCTTGATGGTGAAGTTAGGGTCTTCCTCACGGCCGAGATTGAGGTAGGAGAAGATGCCGGCCACCACGAAGACCAGCATGAAATACCAGACCATGGAGCGGTGGCTGAGCGCCCAGTCGGAGAGATTGAAGCCCTTCATCAGACGCCGCCCTCCGGCACTTTGACCTTCTGGCCTTCGCTCAGGCTGTGGACGCCTGCGGTGACGACGCGCATGCCGGCCTCCAGCCCTTCGGCGACGGTAAAGGTTGCGGCACCCTTGGCGGCCACCTTGATCTCTTTCGTGCTCACGCTCGATGTCTGCGGATCGACGATCCACACCTTGTCCGCACCGTTCTTTTCCAGCAGCGCCGAGATGGGCAGTTCGATCGTCGGCGCCACCTTGGTCACGCGGGTCGCCGTCACCGTCGAGCCGAGCCGGAAGGCCTGCGGCGGATCGGTGAGCGTCAGCTTGACGCGCCGGGTGCGGGTCGAGCCCTCGGCCTGCGGCGCGATCTCGCGCAGCTTGGCCTGGGTCTCGATCGTCGGCAGCGACTGCAGGATGACCTGGAACGGCGTGCCGGCCGTCAGATCGCCGGTCAACTGATCGGGAATATCGACCACGGCTTCGCGCAGATCCGAGCGTGCCACGGTGACGACCGTCTGGCCGGCCGAGACGGTCTGCCCGACTTCGGCGCCGACAGCGGTGACGACGCCGTCGAAATCCGAGAACAGCCTGGCGTAGCCAAGCTGCTCCTGCGATTTGGCAAGCGAAGCCTTGGCCCGCTCGACATTGGCTTCCGCGGCCTTGCGTGCCTGCTGCGCGGTGTCGAAGACCGCCTGCGAGGCGTTGGCCGAGGCAAGCAGCTGGCGCTGGCGCTCCTCGCTGGCGGCGGCGTTGGCGAACTGGGCCTCTGCATTGGAGAGCTCGGCCTTGGCTGCTTGCACCGCCAGCTCCAGCGCGGTCGGGTCGAGTGCGGCGATCGTCGTGCCCTTGCTGACGATGTCGCCGACCTTGACGTCGCGCGAGACGACCCGGCCAAGCAGGCGGAAGGCAAGGTCGGCGCTGACCTGCGGCTCGACCGAGCCGGCAAAGCCGAAGGTCTGCGTGGTGCGCGGCTCGACCACTATCGACAGGACCGGCCGGATGACCTCCGGCGGCTTTTCCTCCGATTTCGAGCAGGCGGCGAGCGCGCCAAGCGCGAACAGGCCAAGCATGACAGGCCGGTTCATTGGGCCGCTCCCGATATCTCGACCGTCTGGCCAGGACTGAGCAACTGCCCGCCCGCGGTCACGACGCTCTGGCCCTCGTTCAGTCCGCCGGTGATGACGACCGTGCCTGAATCGAAGGCCTGCACCTCGACCGGCGTCGGCGCCACCGCCTTGGTCGAGGGGTCGACGATCCACACCGCCGGCTTACCGGCGCTGGATGTCAGCGCCTGCCAGGGCAGCAGGATCGCCTTCGCCGGCTTGGCGCTGACCGAGCCGATGACGGCCGCCCCCAGCGGCATGCCGGCTGGCGTGCCGGCAATGCCGACCTTGACCCGGATCGAACCGGAAGCCTGGTCGACCGCCGGCGAGATTTCGCGCACCTTGCCTGTCGCCCGGACCTGCGGGTCGGACAACAATGTGATCGTCACCGCCGGCGAGGCCGGCGTCCTGGCGACCAGCGTCTCCTGCACGTTGAACACCGCATCGCGGTCACCGTCCTCGGCGACGGTGAAGACGGTTTGTGCCGCCTGCACTACCTGGCCGGTTTCGACCTGGCGGGCGGTGATGACGCCGGCGGCACCCGCCTTGAGCTCGGTGAAGGACAGATTCTGCTGGGCGTTGGCGAATGCGCTCTGCGCGGCATCGACGCTGCCTTGCGCCACCTTCAGCGCCTGGTCGGCGGCGTCATAGTCGCGCCTTGTGGTGAAGCCCTGGGCAAGCAGCGTCTTCTGCCGGTCGAAGGCGGCGGCGGACTGGGTCAGCTGCGCTCGTGCTGCATCGAGATCGGCCTGTGCGGAACGCAGGTCGGATTGCTGCTCCTGCGGATCGATGCGGGCAAGCACCACCCCCTGGTCGACATGCTGGCCGACATCGACAAGCCGCTCGGCAATGCGGCCGCCAACCCTAAACGACAGATTGTTCAGCGTGCGCGCGGCGATCACCCCGGTCAGCGAGGTTCTCGGCGCATAGTCGGCCATCGCCACCGTTTCGATACGCACCATGATCGGCAGTTTCTTGTCCGCCGCTTCCTGCTTCTGGCAGCCGGCCAGCAGCAATGCGGCTGCGCAGGCGCACACTGCCGAGGCAATTGGAAATGACAAAAGGCTGGAGGTTTTGACGGATGGCGGCGAGACGGACGATGTCGCGTTCCTCATCATGGGCTCCCCCAGCCGCAGGTCGCTGATCGCGATGCCTCGCGGATGTCGGGAGGATAATCGATCCCCGCAAAAAGGAAACCGGCCTCGTACGCGTATCGTCCGACTGGTTAAGGCCCGGATCTCCTCGTCGCAGGCCCAATCGCCCGCCGGTGGTGCCGACTTGAGGAAAACGTGAAATAAGGTCAGAAGACACCTGATCAACGAGGACGGGCGCCGGCCCGATGAGGGATATCATGAAGAATTCAGCCATTTCCGAACGCAAAAACCAGTCGATCTCGCGCGGCGTCGGCATGACCACGCAAATCTATGCCGACCGGGCCGAAAATTCGGAAATCTGGGATGTCGAAGGCCGTCGCTATATCGACTTTTCCTCTGGCATCGCCGTCGTCAACACCGGCCACCGCCATCCCAGGGTGATCGAAGCGGTCAAGGCGCAGCTCGACCGTTTCACCCACACCTGTCACCAGGTCGTGCCCTATGAAAGCTATGTCAGGCTGGCCGAGCGGCTGAACGCAATGCTGCCCGGCAAGTTCGACAAGAAGACCATCTTCGTCACCACCGGCGCCGAGGCGGTCGAGAACGCAATCAAGATCGCCCGCAATGCCACCGGACGCCCGGCCGTCATCGCCTTCGCCGGCGGCTTCCATGGTCGCACTTTCATGGGCATGGCGCTGACCGGCAAGGTCGTGCCCTACAAGGTCGGCTTCGGCGCCATGCCGGGCGACGTCTATCACGCGCCGTTCCCGGTGCCGCTGCACGGCGTGTCGGTTGCCGATTCGCTTGCCGCACTCGACCGGTTGTTCAAGGCCGATGTCGATCCGGCCCGCGTCGCCGCCATCATTGTCGAGCCGGTTCAGGGCGAGGGCGGTTTCTACGAGGCGCCGCGCGAATTCCTGACCGCGCTGCGCAAGCTCTGCGACCAGCACGGCATGCTTTTGATCGCCGACGAGGTGCAGACCGGCTTTGCTCGCACCGGCAAGATGTTCGCGATGGATCACCACGACGTCGCGGCCGACATCACCACAATGGCCAAGAGCCTGGCCGGCGGCTTCCCGCTGTCGGCCGTCACCGGCCGCGCCGAGATCATGGATGCGCCCGGCCCCGGCGGCCTCGGCGGCACCTATGGCGGCAGCCCGATCGGCATTGCGGCCGCGCATGCCGTGCTTGATGTGATCGAGGACGAAAAGCTGTGCGACCGTGCCAACACGCTGGGCGCGCGGCTGAAGCAGCGCCTGCAGTCGATCCGCGACGACGTGCCCGAGATCGTCGATATAAGAGGCCTCGGCTTCATGAACGCGGTCGAGTTCAACGACGTCAAGAAGGGCCTGCCGTCGGCCGAGATCGCCAACGCCATCCGGCTGAAGGCGCTCGACAAGGGCCTGATCCTGCTGACCTGCGGCGTCTACGGCAACGTCATCCGTTTCCTCGCGCCGATCACCATCCAGGATGAGGTCATGAACGAGGCCCTCGACATACTGGAGAGCTCGATCCGTGAAGTCTGCGCTGCCTGAACCACCTTACCTCCCTCTGGTGGGGAGGTCAGACCGCAGGTCCGGGTGGGGGCATTGCGCCGACCCCCACCCCGCTGCTTCGCAGCGACCCCTCCCCACAAGGGGAGGGTAAGCGCGGCTATCCCGCAGCTCTTGCCGGCTCATCCTGCTGAAAGGCAGCCAGAGCCGCCTTCAACCCTTCGGGACCCATTGCCACGGTCTCCGGCGTCGGCGAGAAGCCGGCGCCGAGCATCTTGCGACCAAGCATGTGGTCGCCGGGGCGGTTGACGGATTCGATGCCGAGCAACCGGTCGCCGGCATAATGGTAGATCGAGAACTTGTTGTCGGGCAGTTCGCCCAGCACGACTTGGCTGTCGCCGCCGGCGGTCAGTCCGACCATCTGCAGCTTCATGTCGCCAATATCGGACCAGAACCATGGCACCGCCGAATAGGCATCCGCGTGACCGGTGATCGTGCGCGCCGCGAGGCGGGCCTGGTCGGTGGCGTTCTGCACCGATTCCAGCCGCACATCGCCGCCGGTGAACCAGTGCCGGTAAGAGGCGACGTCGCCGATGGCCAGGATTTCTGGCACCGAACTGCGCATCTGGTGATCGACACGGATGCCGTTGGCGATGGCAAGGCCGGCGTCCTGCGCCAGTTCGACATTGGGCACGGCGCCGATGCCGACGATGACCATGCGCGCCGGCAGCCTTTCGCCTGACGAGGTGATGGCGGCGACGACATGGCCGTTTTCGCCTTCGAGGCTTGAAATCGAGGTGCCAGTCAGGATGCGCACGCCGGTCGCTTCCAGCCTTTGCCGGACATGGCTCGCCACCACCGGCGCCACGGCGCGGCCAAGCAGCCGGTCCACCGCTTCCACCACCGTCACCGTGCGGCCGGCCGCGCGCAGCGTCGCGGCGATCTCCAGCCCGATGAAGCCGCCACCGAGGATGACGACATCTTCGCTCCGTGCGCTCAGGTCGCGGATCCGCCGTGCATCGGCCAGCGAGCGCAGCGACAAGACGCCGGCCAGATCAGCGCCTGGCAGCGGCAGGAGGCGCGGGCGCGACCCGGTCGCCAGGATCAGATGGTCGAAGGCAAGCATGCCGCCGCCTGATATCTCCAGGCTGCGGCCGCCGACATCGATGCGCTCGATCCGCACGTCCGACCGGTAGTCGATGGCGCTGCCGGTATAGAAGGCCTCACCCCGAAGCGGTTGCGGCTTGGCGTCGGCATCCTTGATGAAGGTCTTCGACAGCGGCGGCTTATGGTAGGGCAGTTCGTTCTCGTCACTGATGAGGATCACCGGCCCGTCATAGCCGTCCTCGCGCAGACTGGCGGCCGCTTGCACGCCCGCATGACCCGCACCGACAATGACCACGCCGTTCTTCATCGCGTCCCAAATCCTGATTCGATCCTAGGATCTCTCGGCAGGTGGCAATTGTCTGGCGCCGCCGCAAGAGAGCGTTTGCGGGTCGCACCCGGAACGGCGGCTGTCAATCGTACAGTTCGACAGCGAAGCCGGTGCAGCCGAGGTGTAAAGTTGACTTCTGTAGTTTAGAATAATTCTAAACTATTGTTTCAATTGGCTTTTCCCGCAGATTTTCGTTGACTTCCATCGGCGTCGAAGCTTTATGGGAACCCTGCGTATTGGCGCATCCCTTTGATGTCTGGGCCTTGAACCCGTTCGATTGGAGGCATTTTGGTGTCTTTCTTCCCTGAACCGCGCAATGGCGCGGCAAGTCTTGGCGCTCTTGGCAACGACGTGGCCCCGCGCCGGTCGCCGCGCGCGCCGCTTATGGAATTTCCGAGAAACTGGAGAGTGATGATGACAGCACGATATGGCGGCAGGCTGGCGGCGATTGGTGCCACGGCGCTGCTGACGGCGGCGGTGTTCGTGCTGCCTGCCAAGGCGGAAACCGACGCGAAAGCGGTCATCAGGACCTATTCCGACATCGCGCTTGCCAAATATGAGGATTCGTTGACCACGGCGCAGGCTCTCGACGAGGCGGTCGATGCGCTGCTGGCCAACCCGTCGGCGGAAACGCTCAATGCCGCCCGCGCCGCCTGGAAGGCATCGCGCGTTCCCTACCAGCAGACCGAGGTCTACCGCTTCGGCAACAAGATCGTCGACGACTGGGAAGGCGAGGTGAATTCCTGGCCGCTGGACGAAGGCCTGATCGACTATGTCGCCAAGAGCTACGGCACGGAATCGGACACGAATTCGCTCTATACGGCCAATGTGATCGCCAACAAGGAAATCGAGATCAACGGCAAGAAGGTCGATGCCTCGAAGCTTTCGCCGGAATTCCTCTCCGGCACGCTGCAGCAAGCCGGCGGCGTCGAGGCCAATGTCGCCACCGGCTATCACGCCATCGAATTCCTGCTCTGGGGCCAGGACCTGCACGGCACCGGCCCGGGCGCCGGCGAGCGCCCTTACACCGACTACGACCTCAAGAACTGCACCGGCGGCAATTGTGACCGCCGTGCCGAATATCTGAAGTCCGCCACCACCCTTCTGGTTTCGGACCTGCGGAAGATGGTCAACGACTGGAAGGCAGACGGGGCCGCACGCAAGAACCTCGCCGATGGCGAGCCGAACACGGCGATCTCGGTCATCTTCACCGGCATGGGCTCGCTGTCCTACGGCGAACTGGCCGGTGAACGCATGAAACTCGGCTTGATGCTGCATGATCCCGAGGAGGAGCAAGACTGCTTCTCCGACAACACCTACAATTCCCACCTCTATGATGCGATAGGCATCCGCGCCGCCTACCTGGCCAGCTACACGCGCCTCGACGGCACCGTCGTTTCCGGACCTTCGGTGCATGACATGGTCAAGGCGGCCGATCCTGCGATCGACAAGGAGCTGTCTGACAAGCTCGACGTCACCGTCGCCAAGATGGAGGCGATCAAGGCGCGGGCCGAGGCCGGCGAGGCCTATGACCAGCAGATCGCCGAGGGTAACGCTGCGGGCAACGCCACCGTGCAGGCGGCGATCGACGCCCTGATCGATCAGACCAAATCGATCGAGCGTGCCGTCGGCTCGCTGAAACTCAACGCCATCGCCTTCGAAGGCTCCGACAGCCTCGACGCACCCGACAAGGTGTTCAAGTAAGCGCCGAAACCTGGAGCCCGGTCGGAAGCTGATAATCGGCTTCGAAATGGGCTCCGGGACCAGAACAAGCCACACGGCGCGGGAGGCGCCGTCAGCCATCCGAGCCCTGTAAATGCTGATCTGCCATTGCAATGTCATCACCGAGAAGGAGATCGAGCAGACGATCATCGGGCTGCTGGACCTGGACCCCTGGCAACTCATCGTGCCGGCCAAGGTCTATCACGCGATGCAAAAGCGTGGCCGCTGTTGCGGCTGTTTCCCAAATGTGGTCGAAACGATCATTCGGGTTACCGAAAATTACCACGCCCGCTCGGAGGCGAGCGGCGCCGATGTCGTTTCACACCTGGATCGCGTCAGAGGCCTGCGCGTCCAATACGGGAGCAGAACCCATGAAGGGCGAAAGTCTGATCATCGAGCGGCTTAACGAGGCGCTTTTCCTGGAGCTTGGAGCCGTCAATCAATATTGGGTGCATTTCCGTCTGCTGGAGGATTGGGGGTACACGAAGCTGGCCAAGAAGGAGCGGGCGGAATCGATCGAGGAGATGCACCACGCCGACAGGCTCATCGCCCGGATCATCTTCCTTGAAGGCCATCCGAACCTGCAGTCCGTGGCGCCGCTGCGCATCGGGCAGAATGTCAAGGAAGTGCTCGAATCCGATCTTGCCGGCGAATATGACGCGCGCACGGCCTACAAGCGTTCGCGCGAAATCTGCCATGAGGTGGGCGACTACGTGACGATGAAACTGTTTGAGGATCTGCTGGCTGACGAGGAAGGTCACATCGACTTCCTCGAGACGCAGCTCGACCTGCTCGCCTCGATCGGCGAGGAGAAGTACGGCCAGCTCAACGCCGACTCGGCCAACGAGGCGGAGTAAAGGCATGCGGGAATGCGGCGCCTGCTAGAATTATCCCGCCGCTTGCGGCGGGCCGATGGCTCGCCGTTTCACCTGAAGAGACCAGCCGGACTGGCTCGTCGGCGCTGCACCATTCTCGTGTTGGCGCTGACATCGCCCGCGATTGCCGGCGAGCTTCAGCCGGCCGGACTTGCCACGACGCGCAGCGACCTCAATGCCAAGGATCAGGCGCGCGTCACCGCCGTCACCAGGTTGACCACGGATTTCTCCAAACCCGAGCCGTTCGAACTGATGCAAGGCGGCGCCGGCACGTCTGAGAAAGACGTCAGCCGCGACGCCTTCTCGCAATCCTCGGCCAACATCAGCTTCGAGCAACAGGGCACTTTCAAGCTCGGCGACGCCCTGTTCCGCAAGAACTGGGTGTCGTCGCCATCTTCGACGCAGGCGTCGGACGGGCTGGGTCCTCTGTTCAACGAACGCGCCTGCCAGAACTGCCATCTGAAGGACGGCCGCGGTCGCCCGCCGCAAGGCGATATCGGCACCACCTCGATGTTCCTGCGGCTGGCGCGCGACGCCAGCAGCGCCGACGAAAAGTCGGCCATTGCCGACCGCGATCTGCCCAATTTCCCTGACCCGGTCTATGGGACGCAGTTGCAGGAGCTGGCCGTGCCCGGCTTGCGCGGCGAAGGCCGGATGCGCGTCGATTATCAGGAACGGCAGGTGACGCTGGCGGACGGCACGGCGGTTTCCCTGCGCAAGCCCAGCTACTCCGTCACCGATCTCGCTTATGGGCCGCTTGATCCGCGTACCACGCTGTCGCCGCGCCTGACGCCGCCGATGATCGGCCTTGGCCTGATCGAGCAGATCGCGCCGGCTGACATTCTTGCTCATGCCGATCCGGAAGACCGCGACAATGACGGCATCTCCGGCAAGCCGAACATCGTGCGTGACAGGCTGAGTGGCGAACTGACGCTTGGCCGTTTCGGCTGGAAAGCACAGACCGCGACGATCCGCCAGCAGGCGGCGGACGCCTTCGCCGGTGATATCGGCATCTCGACGCCGGAACAACCAAAGCACTGGGGCGATTGCACCACCGCAGCACAGGCAAAATGCCTGGCCATGCCGAATGGCGTGCAGGCGCGCCTCGGTCCGGTCGAGGCGCCGCCGCCAGTGATGGATCTCGTCACCTTCTATTCGCAGAACCTGGCGGTGCCGGCGCGCCGCGATCTCGCCGCGCCTGGCGCGCTCGCCGGCAAGAAGCTCTTTTACGAGATCGGCTGCGTTGCCTGCCACACACCGAAATTCGTCACTCGTCGCGATGCGCCCAACAAGGCGCAGGCCTTCCAGCTGATCTGGCCCTATTCCGATTTCCTGCTGCACGACATGGGACCCGACCTGGCCGACGGCCAGGCGGTGGGCGATGCGACGGGAAGCGAATGGCGCACCCCGCCGCTGTGGGGCATCGGCCTCACCGAAACCGTCAACGGCAATTCCTTCTTTCTGCATGATGGCCGCGCGCGCAGCCTGACCGAGGCGATCCTGTGGCATGGTGGCGAGGCGCGGAAGGCGCGCGACCGCTTTGCCGCCGCCAACGCGGCCGAGCGCGATGCGCTGGTCAAATTCCTGGAGTCACTGTGATGCTGAAGCGCTCTGCACTGGTTCTCGTTCTTCCGCTGGCTCTGCTCGGTGTTTTCCCGGCCTCGGCGGCGGTGAAAGCCTCCGACATCATCCAGCGGGCAATCGACGGCTTTGTCCGTCCGGCCTATGCCGATCTGCACCAGCATGCGGAAGCGTTGACGCATGCGATGCACAAGCTCTGTGAAGCGCCCTCGCAAGGGGAGCTGGATGCGGTGCGGGCCGAATTCTCGGCCACGGTCTATGCCTGGTCGTCGGCCGAAATCATCGGTTTCGGCCCGATCAAGGAGAACAATCGGCTGGAGCGCATCCTCTACTGGCCGGATCGCAAGAGCATAGGCCTGAAACAGGTGCAGGCGGCGCTGGCGGACAAGGATTCGACGGCGACCGATCCGAAACAACTGGCCGGCAAGAGCGTCGCCATGCAGGGGCTCGGCGCGCTGGAGTTCGTGCTTTTCGGCGACGGCGCCGACGCGCTGGCGGGCAAGGACGATCCCTATCGCTGCGCCTATGGCGCGGCGGTTGCCGGCAATATCGAAACCTTGGCCGGTGACGTCAGCGCGGCCTGGAACAAGCCGGACGGCTTTGCCGCGCTTTGGGCCAATCCGGGACCGCAGAACGCGCTCTACCGCGACGGCAACGAAGCGGTCACCGAACTGGTCGGCGTTTTCATCAACGAGCTGGAGATGGTCAGGGATGTCCGCCTGAAAGGTTTCCTTAGCGGCAAGCCGGATTCGGACAAGCCGAAACAGGCGATCTATTGGCGCTCGCAAAACACCGCCAATGCGCTGGCCGGAAATCTCGCCGGCGTCGACGCGCTGTTCCAGGCCTCGAAACTTGGCGATACGCTACCGCCCGATGCACGCTGGATGGCGGAGTCCATCCACATCCAGCTGGTCAACGGCGTCGCCACCGCGAAGTCGATCCAGGGTCCGATCGACAAGACGCTCGCCGACCCCGCGCTGCGCGAAAAGCTCGAGCATTTCGCGCTGATCACCTCCAGCCTGTCGACCCTGATCGGCACCCGGCTGACCGCCGAATTCGGCCTGACCGCCGGGTTTTCGTCATTGGATGGGGACTGAGCATGCGCACGCCGCTCATCGATCGCCGGGATTTCCTGAGGGTTGCGGGCATCGGCTTCGCTGCCGCGATGGCGCCGTCGGCCTGGGCGAAGACGCTTGCCGTCGACGCCGTCTTCGCCACCGCTTTCCTCAAGCGCGACGGCGGTTTTGGCGCCGCCGTGCTGTCCGAGGCCGGCAAGGTGCTGCATGCGATCGACCTGCCCGATCGCGGCCACGACGTCGCTTTTGATCCCCTGTCGAAGCGCTCGGTGGTCTTCGCCCGCCAGCCCGGTACCTTCGCCGTCGTTTTCGATCATTCGGGCCGTGAGGCGCCGCAGACCATCGCCAGCATCGCCGGCAGGCATTTCTTCGGCCATGGCGTGTTCTCGCCCGACGGCGCCCTGCTCTATGCCACCGAGAACGATTTCGACAATGCGGCCGGCGTTGTCGGCGTCTACGATGCACGCGCGAAATTCAGTCGCATCGGCGAATTCCCGACCTATGGCGTGGGCCCGCACGAACTCCTGCTCATGGGCGACGGCCGGACGATTGCGGTCGCCAATGGCGGCATCGAGACCCATCCCGACTATGGCCGCGCCGAGCTCAATATCGCCACCATGAAGCCGTCCTACGTGCTCATCGACCGCGTCACCGGCGACCTGATCGAAAGGCATGAATTGCCGGCTTCCCTGCACCAGCTGTCGATCCGCCACATGGATACCGACCCGTCCGGCACCGTCTGGTTTGGCTGCCAGTACCGAGGGCCGGGCACCGATCGTCCGCTGCTGGTCGGCCGCGCCGTGCGTGGCAAGGAGTTGCAGCTTGTCGACATGCCGCAGGACGTGCTGTCCGGCTTCCGCAACTATATCGGCTCGGTCGCCACCAACGCGACCGCCGGCACCGTCGCCGTCTCGTCGCCGGAAGGCAATTCGCTTGTCGTGATCGACGCGGCCAGCGGCCGGGTCGTCTCGTCCAGCGCGCTGGTCGAGGTCTGTGGCCTGGCGCCGGACGGATCGGGCTTCATGGCCACCACCGGCGCCGGCGAGATTATCGAGGGCAGCGGCGCGACACGGTCAGAGCCGGACTATGTCTGGGACAACCACATGCTGCGCATCGAACAGGTCTGACAGCGCGCTGGCGGAACCGAAGCCGCTTAACAAATTATGCTTGCGGTGGCGCGCCCTGGCGGGCACAGGGAAGTGTTTCTCGGAACCGGTCGTTTCATGAAAGTGCTTGCCATCGACTGTGCCGCCAGCCTCTGCGCCGCCTGCGTCTACGACGCGGCGGCCGGGCGGGAGCTTGGCCGCGCCGTGCTCGATCTCGGCAAGGGCCATGCCGAGCACCTGATGGCCGTCATTGCCGAGGCGCTGGACGCCGCCGCAACCGACTACCCCGGCCTTGGCGCCATTGCCGTTTCCGTCGGCCCCGGTTCCTTCACCGGCCTGCGCGTCGGTGTCTCCACGGCGCGTGGCCTGGCGCTGGCGCTGAAAATCCCGGCGATCGGCGTGACGACGCTCGAAGCTTTGGCCGCCGAGGCCGCACTGGCATTTCCCGGCCGCGCCGTGCTGGCGGCGCTGGATGCCGGTCGCGAGGAAATCCATGCAGCACTGTACGATAGAGCGTTAGTTTTGACGTACGGTCCAGCAGTGACCACGCTGCCGGAAGTCAGTGCCTTGGCGAGGGAGACCTCTGCGGCGCTTGCCGGAACTGCGGCAGTGCAGATCGCCGAATCGGTGGGCCGGCGTTCCGATATCGGGCCTCAGACGGCGACCGCTGATATTCTCACCTACGCCCGTCTGGCCGCCGCCAAAGGCGAGGGCGAAAGGCCGAAACCACTTTACCTTCGCGGCGCGGATGCAAAGCCGCAAGCCGGATTTATTCTTTCGAGGCAACAAAATTGATGCGCATACCTTTTCTGCAGCCGCGCCGCCGGGACTATGCTCTCGAGCCGCTCAGGATCACCGACAGCCCTGCGGTCTCGGTGCTGCATCGCGAGGACTTTGTCCGTCCGTGGACCGATGGCGAGTTCGCCGCCCTGCTCGAGCAGGACACCGTGTTCGGTTACGCCGCGCGCGAGACCGGGCAGGGGGCCAAGCCGCCCGTCGGCTTTGTGCTCGCCCGCCTGGCCGCCGGCGAGGGCGAGATCCTGACGGTCGCGGTGGCGCGATCGCACCGCCGCCAGGGACTGGGCTGGCAATTGATGGATGCGGTGCTGCGCGAACTGCACGCCCAGCGCGCCGAAGCGCTGTTCCTCGAGGTCGACGAGACCAATGTCGCCGCCATTGCCCTCTACCGTCGCTTGGGCTTCCGCGAAGTCGGCAAGCGCCCGGACTACTACAAGTCGCCCGATCGCGGGCCGACCGGCGCGCTTGTCATGCGCCGCGATCTTCGCTAGCCAGAGGTCGGGTAGGGCCAGGACAGCATGATCGGAAAAATCAGGATTTTCCTGGCCCTGGGCCTTGTCGTCGCCGGCTCGCTGGTCCTGGTGCCATTGCAGATCCTGTCGATGAAGACCGGCTGGTGGCCGGAAACCGTCATTCTCAAGATCTGGCACCGGCTGATCCTCAGGGCGCTCGGCATGCGCGTCCATGTCAAGGGAACGCTGTCCGACAAGCGCCCCTTGCTGGTGGCCTCCAACCACATCTCCTGGACCGACATCATGGTGCTTGGGTCCTTTGCCGATGTGAAGTTCATCGCCAGGGCCGATATGGAAGGCTGGCCGCTGATCGGCATGCTGTCGAAACTGCAGCGAACCGTCTTCATCGAGCGCGAACGCAAGCGTTCTTCCGGCGACCAGGCAAGCGAGATCGCCAGTCGCATGGCCAAGGGCGATGCCATGGTGCTGTTTGCCGAGGGGTCGACCGGCGACGGCAATGCCGTCCTGCCGTTCAAGAGCACGCTGTTCGGTGCGGCCTCGATGGCGCTTTCGGAGGGCGCGGCCGAGCAGGTGTTCATCCAGCCGGTGGCGATCGCCTATACGCGCCTGCACGGCGTGCCGCTCGGCCGCCGCCATCGGCCGATCTCGGCCTGGATCGGCGACGAGGATCTGATGCCGCACCTCAAGGTGCTGATGGCGGAGGGCGCGCTCGACGTGGAAGTGCATTTCGGCGAACCGGTCGCCTTTGCCAAGGGCTCGAACCGCAAGGAAACGGCCAGGCTGATGGAAAGCCAGGTGCGCGGGATGATGCAGGCGGCACTCGCCGATCCGCGCCCGAGCCGCTAGCCTGGATCCTGCGCCTGCGCGTGCACGCCGAGAATCGTCTGTTTTTTGTCACGGAAAGGCGTTAGAAGCCGCCGGATGGACTTGAACACGATTGAAAGCGACGACATCGGCAGTGTGGCCGGCCAGCCGGCAGTGCGCGCCAAGGCAGCGAAGAAGGTCTTCATCAAGACCTATGGCTGCCAGATGAACGTCTATGATTCACAGCGCATGGGCGATGCGCTGGCCGCCGACGGCTACACCGCGACCGATGCCATCGACGAGGCCGACCTGGTGCTGCTCAATACCTGCCACATCAGGGAGAAAGCGGCGGAGAAGGTCTATTCCGAGCTCGGCCGCATCCGCGACATGAAGGCGGAGCGCGCCATTGCCGGCCGCGAAATGCTGATCGGCGTCGCCGGCTGCGTGGCGCAGGCCGAGGGTGCCGAGATCATCAGGCGCTCGCCGGCCGTCGACCTTGTCATCGGGCCGCAGACCTATCACCGTCTGCCCGACGTGCTGGCGAGGGTGCGCGGCGGCGAGAAGATCGTCGAGACCGACTACGCCATCGAAGACAAGTTCGACCATCTGCCGCAGCCCAAGCGCGCCGAGGTCATCAAGCGCGGCGTCACCGCCTTCCTCACCGTGCAGGAAGGCTGCGACAAGTTCTGCACCTTCTGCGTGGTGCCCTATACAAGGGGCTCGGAAGTGTCGCGACCGGTGGCGCAGATCGTCGCCGAGGCCGAGCGGCTGGCGGAGGCTGGCGTGCGCGAGGTGACGCTGCTCGGCCAGAACGTCAATGCCTGGCACGGCCAGGGCGCGAATGGCGAGGAATGGGGCCTTGGCCGCCTGCTGTTCCGGCTGGCCGAAATTCCTGGACTGGCGCGGCTGCGCTACACCACGAGCCACCCGCGCGACATGGATGACGAGCTCATATCAGCCCACCGCGACCTGCCGTCGCTGATGCCTTATCTGCATCTGCCGGTGCAATCGGGGTCCGACCGCATCCTCAAGGCGATGAACCGCAGGCATACGGCCAGGGATTATCTGGCCCTGCTCGATCGCATCCGTGCCGCACGTCCCGATATCGCTTTGTCCGGTGACTTCATCGTCGGCTTCCCCGGCGAGACGGAGGCCGATTTCGAGGCGACGATGGACCTGGTGCGTCAGGTGAATTACGCCTCGGCCTTTTCGTTCAAATATTCGCCGCGCCCCGGCACGCCGGGCGCCGAAATGGCCGATCATGTGCCCGAAACAGTCAAGGACGAGCGCTTGCAGCGGCTGCAGGCACTGCTGTTGAAGCAACAGCAGGACTTCGGTTCCAGCCTGGTCGGCAGCACCATCGACACGCTGATCGAGAAGCCCGGCCGGCAGGCCGGCCAGAAGGTCGGCCGCTCACCTTGGCTGCAGCCGGTTATTGTTGATGAAAAGGCCGGCGAAATCGGTGACATTATCCAGGTGCGAATCACGAAGACGGGCTACAATAGCCTGTTCGCCGAATTGGCCTGATGGTCTCGGCAGATGAGGAGAGACGGTTGAGCGCAGCAGAGCTGAAGAACCTGCCCCCGGTACCGGCATCTGGGGCTTCTGACATGGCGCACATCGTTCTGACTTTCGACAACAACAAGCTTGCCAGCGCCCTTTACGGTCAGTTCGACGAGAACCTCGCCCGGCTCGAGCAGAAGCTCGGCGTCGACATCCGCTCGCGCGGCAACCAGCTGACCATCAAGGGGTCGGCTTCGGCCGCTGAACAGGCGCGCCGTGCCTTGGACAATCTCTATGGCATTCTGCAGAAGGGCGTCGATATCGGCCAGTCCGACGTTGACGGCGCCGTGCGCATGGCGGTCGCCGCCGACGATCAACTGACCCTGCCGACGCTGGAGCGCAAGGGCAAGGTCTCCGCTGCCCAGATCTCCACCCGCAAGAAGACCATCTATGCCCGTTCGCTGAACCAGGACGCCTATATGCGGGCCCTGGAGCGGTCGGAATTGGTGTTCGGCATCGGTCCGGCAGGCACCGGCAAGACCTATCTGGCGGTTGCGCATGCGGCGATGCTGCTCGAGCGCGGCATGGTCGAGCGCATCATCCTGTCGCGGCCGGCCGTCGAGGCCGGCGAGCGGCTGGGCTTCCTGCCCGGCGACATGAAGGAGAAGGTCGATCCCTATCTGCGGCCGCTCTATGACGCCCTCTACGACATGATGCCGGCCGACAAGGTCGAGCGCGCCATCGCTGCCGAAGTCATCGAAATCGCGCCGCTCGCCTTCATGCGCGGCCGCACGCTGGCGCATGCAGCGGTCATCCTCGACGAGGCGCAGAACACCACGCCGATGCAGATGAAGATGTTCCTGACCCGTCTCGGCGAGAATTCGCGCATGATCGTCACCGGCGATCCCACCCAGATCGACCTTCCCCCGAGCACGAAATCGGGCCTGGTCGAAGCCTTGCGCGTCCTCGACGGCGTGGCCGGCGCGGTCACCGTGCGTTTCAACGATGTCGATGTCGTTCGCCATCCGCTGGTGGCGGAAATCGTCAGGGCCTATGACCGCGACGCCAAGCTGGCGCGCGGCCTCGGCGCCGAGAATTGATTTTTGACGATGCCGCTTCATGCCTGAGGACAATTTATCCGGCGACGGGGAGCCTCCCGTCGACATCGATATATCGGTCGAAGCGGGTGACTGGCCCGATGAGGCAAGCCTGACACGGCTGGTCGATCGTGCGGTTGGCGCTGCTTTCACCGAGACCGGCGTGACTGGCCGTTCCGAACTCAGCGTCGTTTTTTCCGACGACGCTCATATACGTACGCTCAATGCCGAATGGCGGGGTAAGGACAAGCCCACCAACGTCTTGTCTTTCCCGGCTTTTCCGTTTGTACAAGGCGGCCCGCTGCCGCCGATGCTGGGCGATATCGTGCTCGCCGCCGAGACGGTTTCTCGCGAGGCGGCACTGGAAGACAAGCCAGTGCAGAACCATATCACCCATCTCGTCATCCACGGCCTGCTGCATTTGCTGGGCCATGATCACGAGACCGACGCCGAGGCCGAGGAGATGGAGGCCATCGAACGCGCAGCGCTCGCAAGACTTGCCATTCCCGATCCCTACGCGTAACTACATCTGACAATTGACCGGACGACGATGAACGACAAACCAGAGACTGCCGCCCGCCCTGACGCCGGCAGTGCGCCCAAGGCTTCCGATACGTCGGAAGAGGGATCAAGTCCGAGTACCGTTACCTCTGGTGCTGCCAGCGCCGGCAGTGCAGCCAGCGAGCCTTCGCCTGCCGGACCCTCCCTGTTCGATCGTGTTTTGGGCCTGTTCAGGCAACGTAATGGCACCAGCCTGCGCGAGGAAATCGCCGACGCTCTGGCCGAGACGGCGAGCGATGCCGGCGCCTTCTCGCCCGGCGAGCGCGCCATGCTCAACAACATCCTGCGCCTGCGTGAAGTGCGCGTCGAGGATGTCATGGTGCCGCGCGCCGATATCGAGGCGGTCGAGATCACCACGACACTCGGCGATCTCCTGGGCACCTTCGAACAATCCGGCCATTCCCGCATGCCGGTCTATTCCGAGACGCTCGATGACCCGCGCGGCATGGTCCATATCCGCGACGTGCTGGCCCACATCACCAAGCTCGCGCGCGTCAAGAAGGGGCGCACGACCAGGAAGACGCCCGTCGCCACGCAACTCGATCTTGCCCAGGTCGACCTCGCGCGCACCATCGGCGAGCTCAATCTGATCCGCCAGGTTCTGTTCGTGCCGCCCTCGATGCTTGCTTCCGACCTGATGGGCCGGATGCAGACAACGCGCACGCAGATGGCGCTGGTCATCGATGAGTATGGCGGCACGGACGGGCTTGTCTCGCTCGAGGACATTGTCGAAATGGTCGTCGGCGACATCGAGGACGAGCATGACGACGACGAGCCGATGATCACCCAGGCCGGAGACGGCGTGTTCATCGTCGACGGCAAGGCCGAGATCGACGAGGTCGCCAAGATGATCGGCGAGGATTTCGCCGCCGGCGAACATGGCGAATATGTCGACACCATCGGCGGCATGATCTTCAACACGCTCGGCCGCGTGCCGGCGCGCGGCGAGGTGGTGCAGGCCATTCCGGGCTTCGAGTTCCATGTCCTCGATGCCGATCCGCGCCGCGTCAAGCGCGTGCGCATCGTGCAAAGCCAGAAGGGCGAACGCCGTCGCCGCGCCACGGCCCGCACCGAACAGGCTTGAGTTTCCGCTGCAGATGACGGTGGACGACCCGTTCAAGCATTCAAGTCTGGGTTCCGGTGTCTTCTACAGAGATCCGCGCGCAGCGCTGGCGTGGCTCGAAGCGGCTTTCGGCTTCGAGCGCAGCATGGTGGTGAGCGATGCCGACGGCAACCTCGTCCACGCCGAGATGCGGTTCGGCGACTGCTACATCATCGTCGATTCCGAATGGAGCGATTATGTCGCGAGCCCGGCTTCGGTCTCGGGCAAGAATACGCAGTCGGTCTATGTCAGGCTCAGGGATGGCCTGGAGGCGCATTGCGAGCAGGCGCGGGCGGCTGGCGCCGACATAATCCAGGAGCCGACGGACCAGTTCTACGGCGAACGCCAATATCGGGCTCGCGATCCCGAGGGTCATGTCTGGACCTTCACCCAGCCCATCCGTTGCGTTTCCAGCGAAGAGGCCGAGCGGCTGAGCGGCCTGCGCATCGATGGCTGGCACCGTTAATGCACGTCGCCCAAAAGTCACCTCGGTTTTGGGAGAACGACATGCATAAAAACAAAGCTCTAAAGCGCGTCGCATGAATCCGTTTCAACGCGACGCCCTCCAGAGCGCGATCGGATCATCGCGGCTGACAGGCAGGCGTTTGGAGCGCGGACCGCGGCCTGATAAATCTTACGTCCTGATTCGCGCGACTCGGAAGCATGCATGGAGCGCCTGACCGGCCGGATAATTCTGCTTTGGGGTTGGCGGCGTGCGCTCCTGGCCTTTCTTGCCGGGGCGCTGGCGGTGCTTGGCCAGGCGCCCTATGATTTCTTCGCTGCCTGCTTCATCTCGTTTCCGCTGCTGGTCTGGCTGCTCGACGGCGCGACCGGCGAAGCTTCAGGCAGCCTTTTCAGACGCTTGCGGCCGGCCTTCGCCGTCGGCTGGTGGTTCGGCTTCGGCTATTTCCTCGCCGGCCTCTGGTGGATCGGCTCGGCGTTGCTGGTCGAGGCAGACGACTTTGCCTGGGCGCTGCCCTTCGCCGTGGTCGGCATTCCCTTCGCGCTCGCCTTTTTCTACGGCTTCGCGACGATGGTCGCCCGGCTTCTGTGGAGCAGCGATATCGGCCGCATCGCCGCCCTTGCCTTCGGCTTCGGGCTGATGGAGTGGCTGCGCGGCTTCCTGTTCACCGGTTTCCCCTGGAATGCCATAGGCTACGCAGCAATGCCGGTGCCTCTCCTCATGCAGAGCGTGTCGGTGACCGGCATGATCGGCATGAACGTGCTTGCCGTGTTCCTCTTTTCATTGCCGGCGCTGCTAGCGGCGCGCCGGCATCTGCGCCTGGGTGCGGTGCTGTTCGGCCTGCTTGCATCGGCCCATGTCGGTTTCGGCTACATCAGGCTTGCCGCTCCTGAAAAACCGGCGGAGCGCAGCCTCGATGTCCGCATTGTCCAACCGGCCGTCGACCTCAGTGAAAAATGGGATGCCTCGGTGCGCGACCGTATCTTCGCCACCTTGCTCGGCCTGTCCGCCAAGGCGCCGGACCCCGGTCACGCCAAGCCACAGCTCATTCTTTGGCCGGAAACCTCGGTGCCGTTCCTCTTCACCGAGCGCCCCGACGCGTTGACGGCGCTGGGCGACATGCTGGCCGATGGCCAGATGCTGATCGCCGGCGTCGTTCGCGAGGAAGGCGGCTCGGCGGCCAGCACTGACAGCCGCTATTACAATTCCGTGGTGGCGATCAACGACAGGGGCGAAATCGTCGATGCCGTCGACAAGGTCCATCTGGTGCCGTTCGGCGAGTACCTGCCTTTCGCCGACCTGCTCAACCGTTTCGGCATCGCGCAGCTTGTCGCCGGACCGGTGACGTTCGCTGCCGGCAACGAGCGCCACGCCACCACACTGCCGGGCGGCATCCGTGCCCTGCCTTTTATCTGTTACGAGGTGATCTTTCCCGATCTTGTGGCAGTTGACGCTACGTCAGCACAGCTTATTGTGAACGTTACCAATGATGCCTGGTTCGGGGACACACCGGGACCGTATCAGCATTTCAGGCAGGCCCAGATTCGCGCGGTGGAGAACGGATTGCCCTTGCTGCGTGCTGCCAACAACGGCATCTCGGCCGTCGTCGATCCACACGGACGCATCGTCGATGCACTGGGCATCGACGCGCGCGGAGCCATCGATGTGAAGGTGCCGATTGCCGGACAGACGGTCATTTCCTCGGGCCAGAGGCGCATTAACGGAATGCTGATCATGTTGCTGTTTGCGCTCGGGGGAGCGCTGTTGAGCGTAAGGCAAAGGCTACGGGTGAATTGACAGTCGACACATTAGAAACTCATACTGTATCGCCTGAAAATTTCTCGAAGTCGGTGGATCGGTCTGTTGGGGCAGTCGCCTCCGGCTTTTTTTGGGCGGGAAAAAATCACAAAGCCGAAAAAATTCGGCGAGGAAAAAATGACAGAAGAAAACAAGAAGAAACCCAATCCCATAGACATTCACGTTGGAAGCCGCATCCGGCTTCGCCGCAACATGCTCGGAATGAGCCAGGAAAAGCTGGGCGAAAATCTCGGCATCACATTTCAACAGATCCAGAAATATGAAAAGGGCACCAACCGCGTCGGCGCCAGCCGGCTGCAGGCGATAGCCTCGATACTCGGCGTGCCCGTCGCCTTCTTCTTCGAGGATGCGCCGGGCCAGGAGGCGGCGGTCGGCCGCGGCTTTTCCGAGGATGCGTCGATGGCTTTCGCCGTCGAATTCTGCGGCAGTCCCGAAGGCCTTCAGCTCAACCGGGCCTTCGTCAAGATCGCCGACGTCAAGGTCCGCCGCAGGATCATCGACCTGGTGAAGTCGCTCGCCGCCGAAGATCTCGACTGACCCTCGATGCACCTCGAACCGGCGGCATTCGCCGCCGGTGGCACAAGATATCGACATCGACAGTCGTGCCAGCATGGCGGCAACGCTTGACGAGCGACGCTTTGCCCCGCTAACACGTGGCGCGCCAAAATCGGCAGCCTGCCGATCGTTTTTCAAGAGGGGACACCCGTGACGCGGCAGAACTACTTCTTTACCTCGGAATCCGTTGCCGAGGGCCATCCCGACAAAGTCTGTGACCGGATCTCCGACGAGATTGTCGATCTGGTCTACCGTGAGGCCAAAAAGACCGGCATGGACCCATGGAAAGTCCGTGTCGCCTGCGAGACGCTCGCGACCACCAACCGCGTCGTCATCGCCGGCGAAGTGCGCGTTCCCGAGACGCTGCTGAAGAAGGACAAGGCTGGCAACATCCTCAAGGACGCCGCGGGCCACCCGGTGGTGAATCCGGCAAAATTCAAATCCGTCGCCCGCAAGGCGATCCGAGAGATCGGTTACGAGCAGGCCGGGTTCCACTGGAAGACGGCCAAGATCGAGGTTCTCCTGCACGGCCAGTCGCCCGACATCGGCCAGGGCGTCGACAACGCCGCCGACCGCCAAGGCGAGGAAGGTGCGGGCGATCAGGGCATCATGTTCGGCTATGCCTGCCGCGAGACGCCGGACCTGATGCCGGCGCCGATCTACTATAGCCACAAGATCCTCGAACTGCTGGCCGCCGCCCGCCACCAAAACAACGGCGAGGCCGGCAAGCTCGGCCCGGACGCCAAGAGCCAGGTCACCGTCCGCTACGTCGACGGCAAGGCCGCCGAGGCAACGCAGATCGTGCTGTCGACCCAGCATCTCGACGCGACGTGGGACTCCAAGAAGGTCCGCAAGGTCGTCGAACCCTACATCCGCGAGGCGCTTGGTGAGCTCAAGATCGCCGACGATTGCATGTGGTACATCAACCCGACCGGCAAGTTTGTCATCGGCGGCCCGGACGGTGACGCCGGCCTCACCGGCCGCAAGATCATCGTCGACACTTATGGTGGCGCGGCACCGCATGGCGGCGGCGCCTTCTCGGGCAAGGACACGACCAAGGTCGACCGTTCGGCAGCCTATGCAGCGCGCTATCTCGCCAAGAATGTCGTGGCGGCGAAGCTTGCCGACCGCTGCACCATCCAGCTTTCCTACGCCATCGGCGTCGCCCAGCCTCTGTCGGTCTATGTCGACCTGCACGGCACCGGCAAGGTCGACGAGGCGAAGCTCGAGGATGCGCTGCGCACGGTGATGGACCTGTCGCCGTCGGGCATCCGCCGCCACCTCGACCTCAACAAGCCGATCTATGCCAAGACGTCGTCCTACGGCCATTTCGGCCGCAAGGCCGGCCGCGACGGGTCTTTCTCCTGGGAAAAGACCGATCTCGCCAAGGCGCTCAAGGATGCTGTCGCGGCCTGAACGCTGCGACAGACCCAGCGCCGCCAGATGAGCCCGCAAGACAGGCCAAGCCGTACGACCGAAGCCTTTTTCGGTCGTCGGCGCGGCAAGCCCGTCCGTCCGCAGCAGGCGGCGGCCCTGGAAAGCGGGCTTGGCGCCTACCGGCTCGATCTGACGGCTGATGCGCCGTCGGATCTGCGCACTCTGTTTGAAAGTGACGTTTCGGCCGTCAGGCTCGAGATCGGCTTTGGCGGCGGCGAACATCTTCTGCACCGCGCCATCGAGGCGCCGACAACAGGCTTCATCGGTGTCGAGCCCTTCGTCAACGGCATGGCCAAGATGATGATGGCGGTGCGGGCAACGCCGCTGGCCAATTTGCGGGTCCATGACGATGACGCCACCCGGCTGCTCGACTGGCTGCCGCCGGCCTCGCTCGACGGCATCGATCTTCTCTATCCAGATCCATGGCCGAAAAAGAAGCACTGGAAGCGGCGTTTCGTCAGTCCGGTCAATCTCGAGCGTTTCGCGCGGGTCTTGAAACCGGGCTCAAAATTCCGCTTCGCGTCCGATATCGACACCTATGTGAACTGGACCTTGCTGCATTGCCGGGCGCATGGCGCCTTCGCATGGCAGGCGGCCGAAGCCGCCGACTGGCATCGCCCCTATGAGGGCTGGCCAGGCACGCGTTACGAGGCGAAGGCCGTTCGCGAGGGCCGGCGGCCTGCCTATCTGACCTTTGTCAGGAAATAGGCGCGCCCCTCGCCAGATTTTCAGAAACGGCCGATTCTGTTGAAGATGGCCGGATCCATGCCGAGCTTGCGCAAATCGTCGGCGCGAGGCTTGCGCCCGGCTTCCACCGAGCGTGACGCGGCAACGGCGCCGCCGAATGCGGTGAAGATCTCGCCCAAGGCGGAAAACAGTCTGCGATTGCTCATGATCTTGTCCTTTCGCGCGCCACCGCGCGCCTCTTCTGTTCGTGTCGTGGCTAACAAATAAGAGCGCTCCGCCGGCTCTCACAGGGGGATTGGCGCATGGTGGCCATGCGCCTGGAGCAATGCTGACGCTGCCAGCCCTTTTGGCGGTTCGGCACGGCGGGCTTGAAACACAGGCCATGTTCGTTTATATCAACCTCAAATTCTTGGTCGGTATGACGAAGAGTGGGTCCACCCGGTCCCGCTCTTTTTTATTACCTGCCGATAGGTTCGAAACGACAGGTACTTGATGACTGCAACGGCAAGCGAAGGTGACGACCGCATCATCCGCGAAAGCGGCATCGATGCGCGCATTGCGCTGATCGTTCAGCCGGTGCTGCGCGGCATCGGCTTTCGCCTCGTGCGGGTGCATCTGTCCGGCCAGAACGGACTGACGCTGCAGATCATGGCCGAACGCGAGGACGGCACCATGACCGTCGAGGATTGCGAAGAGGTCAGCCGCGCGGTGTCGCCGGCGCTCGACGTCGATGATCCGATCGAAAAGGCCTATCATCTCGAAGTCTCTTCGCCCGGCATCGACCGGCCGTTGGTGCGCAAATCCGATTTCGTGACCTGGACCGGTCATCTGGTGAAGATGGAAACATCGGTCATCGTCGCGGATCGCAAGCGCTTCAAGGGCAAGATCGCCGAGGCTGGTGAGAACGACGTGCTGATCGAGCGCGACAAGGCGGCCTATGGCGAGGAACCGACGGTGCGCGTGCCTTACGACGCCATTGCCGAAACCCGGCTGATCCTGACCGACGATCTCATCCGCGATGCGTTGTCGAAGGACAACAGGGCGCGCAAGGAAGCCAAGAAACGCCGCGGCGAACCGGATGACGACGCGCCCGAGGGTGCGGAAGCGGACGCCACGGAAGAACACGAACAGGAAAGTTGATTGAGCTGCCGGGCCCAAAAGTCCGGCAAACAGGCTCGGGAGAAAAAACATGGTTGTAAGCGCCAATAGACTTGAACTGCTGCAGATTGCCGACGCCGTCGCGCGTGAAAAGTCGATCGACAAGTCGATCGTCATCGCCGCCATGGCCGATGCGATCCAGAAGGCGGCGCGTTCGCGTTACGGCCAGGAAACCAACATCCGCGCCGACATCAACCCGAACACCGGCGAGATGAAGCTGCAGCGGCTGATGGAAGTGGTCGAAAAGGTTGACGACTACGCCACCCAGATCGCCATTTCCTCGGCTCGCGAGCGCAATCCCGACGCGCAGCTCGGCGACTTCATCGCCGAACAGCTGCCGCCGATGGATTTCGGCCGCATCGCCGCGCAGTCCGCCAAGCAGGTCATCGTGCAGAAGGTGCGCGAGGCCGAGCGCGACCGCCAGTATGACGAATACAAGGACCGCATCGGCGAGATCGTCAACGGCACCGTCAAGCGTGTCGAATATGGCAATGTCATCGTCGATCTCGGCCGTGGCGAGGCGATCATCCGCCGCGACGAGCTCATTCCGCGCGAAAACTACAAATATGGCGACCGCGTCCGCGCCTATGTCTACGACGTGCGCCGCGAGCAGCGCGGCCCGCAGATCTTCCTGTCGCGTACGCATCCGCAGTTCATGGCCAAGTTGTTCACCATGGAAGTGCCGGAAATCTATGACGGCATCATCGAGATCAAGTCGGTCGCCCGCGACCCGGGCTCGCGCGCCAAGATCGCCGTCATCTCGCGTGATAGTTCGATCGATCCGGTCGGCGCCTGCGTCGGTATGCGCGGCAGCCGTGTCCAGGCCGTCGTCGGCGAATTGCAGGGTGAGAAGATCGACATCATTCCGTGGTCGCCCTCGGCCGCCTCCTTCATCGTCAATGCGCTGCAGCCGGCGGAAGTCGCCAAGGTCGTGCTCGACGAGGATGCCGAGCGTATCGAAGTGGTGGTTCCCGACGATCAGCTGTCGCTGGCCATCGGCCGCCGCGGCCAGAACGTGCGTCTCGCCTCGCAGCTCACCGGCTGGGATATCGACATCCTGACCGAGGCCGAGGAATCCGAGCGCCGCCAGAAGGAATTCGTCGAGCGCTCGGCGCTGTTCATGGAAGCCCTCGATGTCGACGAGATGGTCGGCCAGGTGCTGGCCTCCGAAGGCTTCACCAGCGTCGAGGAGGTCGCCTATGTCGACGCCGGCGAAATCGCCTCGATCGACGGCTTCGACGACGACACCGCTTCCGAAATCCAGACCCGCGCCCGCGAGTACCTCGAAAAGATCGAGGCCGAGCACGAC
Organism: Mesorhizobium sp. WSM4312; assembly: GCF_002294875.1. Classification (NCBI taxonomy): domain Bacteria; kingdom Pseudomonadati; phylum Pseudomonadota; class Alphaproteobacteria; order Hyphomicrobiales; family Phyllobacteriaceae; genus Mesorhizobium; species Mesorhizobium sp. WSM4312. The sequence continues at coordinate 253,060 of NZ_NSFU01000003.1, forward strand.
GAGAAGCGCAAGGCGCTGGGCGTCAAGGACGAACTGCGCGAAATCCCCGGCATCACCACCGCCATGATGGTGACGCTCGGTGAGGATGGTGTGAAGACGATCGAGGATTTCGCCGGCTATGCCGCCGACGACCTGACCGGTTGGAAGGAACGCAAGGACGGCGAGACCAAGGTCTATCCGGGCGTGCTGGCCAATCACGGTGTTTCGCGCGCCGATGCCGAACAGATGGTGCTCAACGCCCGTCTCAAGGCCGGCTGGATTTCCGAAGACGAGCTTGCGGCCGAAGAAGCATCGGCTGACGAAGCCGTTGGTGCGTGAGGTGAAACCGCATCGCACACAACCCGCCCTTGGACGAGATGAACGATCGCACCTGCATCGTTACCCGCAAGCAGGCCGAACCGGATGAACTGATCCGGTTCGTCGTCGGCCCGGATTCGGCCGTCGTTCCCGATCTCAAGAGAAATCTGCCCGGCCGCGGTTGCTGGGTGAGTGCCGACCGCCTACATATTGAGAAGGCGGCGGCCAAGAACCTTTTTGCCCGCGCCTTCAAGGCACAGGTGGTTGTGCCGTCGGATCTTGGCGGCATGGTCGATGGGCTGCTTTCCAGATCCGCTCTGGGCATGTTGGGTCTCGCCCGCAAGGCAGGCGCAATTTCTCTTGGCGCCACCAAGGTTGAGAGTGCCGTGCGCGGCGGACTGGCGCTTTTCGTGCTCCACGCGACCGAAGCGTCGGACGATGGCGTGCGCAAGATCAGCCAGGCGCGGCGGGCGACCGTCCATATCGGCGGCCCTTCCATCCTTGCCTACAAACTTTTCTCCGAGGCCGAGTTGAGCTTGGCATTGGGGGGTACAAATGTGATACATGCTGCCGTCCTCGCGGGAGACGCGGGTAAGGCGGTCCAGAAGCGCATGGTTGCGCTCGACCGGTATCGGGGCGGTACCCCGGACGATCTGGCAATGCTTGCGGCCGTTGCTGACGAAGATGAGGCCGCAGAGGATATGGAATGAGCGATACGAAATCGGGCGACGACAAGACGTTGAGTGTTACACCTAAGAAGACCTTGACGCTGAAGCGCCCCGGCATGGAACAGGGCACCGTGCGCCAGAACTTCTCGCATGGCCGTACCAAGTCGGTCGTGGTCGAGACCAAGAAGCGCAAATTCTCGCTGCCCGGCGACAAGCCGGAGCCGGCTGCCGCGGCCCCTGTGCCCGTCTTCACGCCGAAGCCGCCGGTCGCGGCGGCCCCCGTCGTGCAGGAAGCGCCGAAGGCTGCGCCTCCGCCTGCCCCGCCGGCTCCGGTCGAGCGCAGCGGCATGGTGCTGAACGAACTGTCGCGCAGCGAAATGGAAGCCCGCCGCAGGGCGCTGGAAGGGTCCAAGGTCCGCGAGGTCGAAGACCGTCAGCGCGCCGCCGAGGAAGCCAAGCGCCGGGCCGAGGACGAAGAGCGCCGCAAGCGCGAGCGCGAGGAATCCGCACGCCGCCAGGCCGAGGAAGAGGCACGGCTGCAGGCCGAGGCCGAATCGCGCCGCCGTGCCGAGGAAGAAGCACGCCGCCGCGCGCCGCTGGCCGCGGAACTGGCAACGGCGGACGAAGAAGAGGTCAAGCCGAAGCGGGCTGGCGCGGGCGCGCCGGTGCGTCGCCTGGTCACGCCCGAAGTGGCGCGTCCGGCCAAGCCGACCAAGGGCGAGGAAGATCGTCGCCGTGGCAAGCTGACGCTGAATTCCGCGCTTTCCGACGAGGATGCGCGGGCCCGTTCGCTGTCGTCGATGCGTCGCCGTCAGGAGAAGTTCAAGCGCGCGATGCACAATGAGCCGCGCGAGAAAGTCATGCGCGAAGTGATCCTGCCCGAGACCATCACCATCCAGGAACTGGCGCAGCGCATGTCCGAACGTGCGGTCGATGTGGTCAAGTTCTTCATGAAGCAGGGTCAGATCCTGAAGCCTGGCGACGTCATCGACGCCGACACGGCCGAACTGGTCGCCACCGAATTCGGCCACACGGTCCGCCGCGTCGCCGAATCCGACATCGAGGAAGGCCTGTTCAACATCGCCGACAACGCCGAGGACCTGGTGCCGCGTCCGCCGGTCGTGACCATCATGGGCCACGTCGACCACGGCAAGACCTCGCTGCTCGATGCCATCCGCAACGCCAATGTCGTCTCCGGCGAGGCCGGCGGCATCACCCAGCATATCGGCGCCTATCAGGTCGAGAAGAACGGTCAGAAGATCACCTTCATCGACACGCCCGGCCACGCTGCCTTCACGGCGATGCGTGCCCGCGGCGCCCAGGCCACCGACATCGCTATCCTGGTGGTGGCGGCCGACGACAGCGTCATGCCGCAGACGATCGAATCGATCAGCCATGCCAAGGCCGCCGGCGTTCCGATCATCGTGGCCATCAACAAGATCGACAAGCATGACGCCGATCCGCAGAAGGTGCGCTCCGAACTGCTGCGCCATGAGGTCTTCGTCGAATCGATGGGCGGTGAAGTGCTTGACGTCGAAGTGTCGGCGACCAAGGGCACCAATCTCGACAAGCTGCTGGAGGCGATCCTGCTGCAGGCCGAAATCCTCGACCTGAAGGCCAATCCGGACCGTACCGCCGAGGGTGTCGTCATCGAAGCGCAACTCGACAAGGGCCGTGGCCCCGTCGCCACCGTGCTGGTGCAGACCGGCACCTTGATGCCGGGCGACATCCTCGTCGCCGGCAACGAATGGGGTCGCGTACGCGCTCTGGTCAACGATCGCGGCGAGCAGATCAAGGAAGCGCCGCCGGCGATGCCGGTCGAGGTGCTCGGCCTTCAGGGCACACCACAGGCCGGCGACCGCTTCGCCGTGGTCAACAACGAGGCCCGCGCTCGCGAGATCACCGAGTATCGCCAGCGTCTGGCGCGCGAGAAGGCGGTGGCCAAGCATGCCGGCCAGCGCGGCTCGCTCGAACAGATGATGTCGCAGTTGCAGACGAGCGGGTTGAAGGAATTCCCGCTGGTCATCAAGGGTGACGTGCAGGGTTCGATCGAGGCGATCAATGCCGCGTTGGACAAGCTCGGCACCGACGAGGTGCGTGCGCGCATCGTCCATGCTGGCGCCGGCGCCATCACCGAAAGCGACGTCTCGCTGGCGGAAACGTCTGGTGCGGCAATCATCGGCTTCAACGTCCGTGCCAACGCACAGGCACGTGCCGCGGCAGCCGCCGCGGGCATCGAAATCCGCTACTACTCGATCATCTACAACCTGGTAGATGATGTGAAGGCGGCTTTGTCGGGCCTGCTGTCGCCGGAGCGTCGCGAGACCTTCATCGGCAATGCCGAGATCCTCGAGATCTTCGACATCACCAAGGTCGGCAAGATCGCCGGCTGCCGTGTCACCGAAGGCAAGGTCGAGCGTGGCGCGGGCGTGCGCCTGATCCGCGACAACGTCGTCATTCACGAAGGCACGCTGAAGACGCTGAAGCGCTTCAAGGACGAGGTTTCGGAAGTCCCCGGCGGCCAGGAGTGCGGCATGGCCTTCCAGAACTACGAGGACATGCGCGTCGGCGACGTCATCGAGTGCTTCCGCGTCGAGATGGTGACCCGGACGCTCTGAGTTCACGTGACTTGTCCATGCCAGGCGGTGGTCGAAAGACCGTCGCCTGGAGTTTATTGTGAAATTGCGCATCGTGCTTTTCGAAACCGAATTCGATTTCGGGCCGATGCGTTGACATATGAGACATGCGGCACGGTCCTATCCCGTGCCTCACGCTTTCAGGATTGAGAAAAATGCCCCGTCCAACCACATCCAGCCCGTCCCAGCGTATGCTGCGCGTTGCCGAACAGGTGCGCCACGCGCTGTCCGAAACGTTGCAGCGCGGGGAGATCATCGATCCGCTGATCGAAAATACCGTTGTGTCGGTCTCGGAAGTGCGCATGTCGCCCGACCTGAGGGTTGCCACCGCTTTCGTTTCGCCGCTTGGCGCCAAGGACGCGAATGCTGTTGTGGAGGCGTTGAACAGGCATGCGAAATTCGTCCGCGGCCGTGTCTCCGGCGCTCTGCGGCAGATGAAGTTCATGCCGGAGTTCCGCTTCAAGCTCGACACCTCCTTCGACAATTTCGCCAGGATCAACGATCTGCTGAAGTCGCCTGAAGTGGCGCGCGATCTCGATGCGGACGACGACAAGACCAGAGACGACAGGGCCAGAGACGACAAGGCCAAAGACGACAGGGACAGCGAATAATGGGGCGCCGCGGCAAGAAGAAGGGCCGGCCGGTCTCCGGCTGGGTGGTGCTGGACAAGCCCGTGGGCATGGGCTCGACCGAGGCCGTGTCCAAGATCAAATGGCTGTTCCAGGCGGAAAAGGCCGGTCATGCCGGCACGCTCGATCCGTTGGCCTCCGGCATGCTGCCGATCGCGCTCGGTGAAGCCACCAAGACCGTCCCCTATGTGCAGGATGGCGCCAAGATCTACCGCTTCACCGTCGCCTGGGGGCAGGAGCGCTCGACCGACGACCTTGAAGGACCGGTGACGAAGAGTTCAGACCTGCGTCCGGCGGAGACCGAGGTCAAGGCGCTGCTGCCGAAATACACCGGCGTCATCATGCAGACGCCGCCGCAATTTTCGGCCATCAAGATCGCGGGCGAACGCGCCTACGACCTCGCCCGCGAAGGTGAGACAGTCGATATTCCCGCGCGCGAGATCGAGATCGGCCGCCTCGACGTGGTCGAACACCACGCCGACCATACCGTTTTCGAGGTCGAATGCGGCAAGGGCACCTATGTGCGTTCCCTGGCCCGTGACATGGGCCGCGATCTCGGCTGCTTCGGCCATATCAGCAATTTGCGCCGGGTCGAGGTCGAGCCGTTTACATCGGAGGATTTCGTCACCATCGCCGAGCTGGAAGCGGCCCGTTTCGGTGTGCAAGGCGAGGACAAGCCGGAGCCTGCCGACGACGCCGATGCGATTGACGTGCCGGTGGACTTCGGCGCGATCGACGCGCTTCTTGTCGACACGTCGGCGGCTCTCGACTGCCTGCCGCAGATCGCCATCAGCGACGATGCGGCGACCAAGATCCGCCTCGGCAATCCGGTCATCATTCGCGGCCGCGATGCGCCTGTCGAGGCCGAGGAAGCCTGCGCGACGGCTCGCGGCAAGCTGGTGGCCATCGGCGCGATCGAACAAGGCATGTTCAAGCCCAAGCGGGTCTTTGCCGGTTGACGGCTCTCGGCTAACTTCACATCGACTCTACGCTCGAGGGGCACATGGCAAAGGCCGAGGCGGTGAAGAAGCGGGCGCCTGTAAAGATGAGGCGGCCGCCGGTAGGCGCTTCGCCGGGCACGCTGATCGCCGATCCGGCGGCGCGACGCTCCGAATTGCGGCTGACCTTGATCTCGCCGCAGAAGTTCAAGACCATCGACAATGCCAGCATCGACGATGTCGAGGCCAATTGCCACAAATGGCCGGTGATCTGGCTCGACTGCACCGGCCTCGCCAACATCCAGCTGATCAAGGAGATCGGCCGCATCTTCAGCCTGCATCCGCTGGCGCTGGAGGATGTCGTCAACACCGGCCAGCGGCCCAAGGTCGACTTCTTCGAGGATCATGCCTTCGTCGTCGTGCGCATGATCGACGATGTCACCGCGCATCGCTACGAGCAGATCGCCGTCTTCGTCGGAGAGAACTTCGTCGTCACTTTTCAGGAGCGCGAGGGCGATCCGTTCGACCCGGTGCGCAAGCGCATCGAGAGTTCGGCGCCCAACCGCTTGCGCACGCGCGGCGCCGACTATCTGGCCTACGCGTTGATCGACGCCATCGTCGACAGCTATTTCCCGCCGATCGAGGCGGCCGGCGACCTGGTCGACGGCATCGAGGATGAGATGCTGCATTCGCCGCACAAGCATCAGATGCGGCAACTGCACGAATTGCGGCGCGACGCCAACGTGCTGAAGGGCGTGCTGTGGCCGATGCGCGATGCATTGGCGACGCTGATCCGCAACGACGTGCCCTATGTTGGAGCCGAGACCAAGGTCTTCCTCAATGACACGCTCGACCACTCACTCAGGCTGATCGAACTGGTCGAGACCCAGCGCGACATGCTGACCGGGCTGATCGAGATGCATCTGTCGCTGAGCCAGGCGCGCACCAACGACGTCATCAGCTATCTCACCATCGTCTCGGTCATCTTCATGCCGCTCACCTTCCTGGTCGGCGTCTGGGGCATGAATTTCAGTCCCGATACCTCGCCATGGAACATGCCGGAGCTGCGGTCTTACTATGGCTATCCGGCGGCACTCGTCTTCATGCTGCTTGTCGCGGTCGGCTTGATTGCCTTCTTCAAATGGAAGAAATGGCTCTGACGCCGATAAAACCGGGCATTTGGGGCTGAAAAGCCGGCTTGGTGAATTGGGCTGGTGTTTTGCCGGGAATTGCACTATATGCGCCGCAGCATAGCGCCACGACGCTTTGCTTGCACCGGCCCCTGCTGGACGACATCCCGGCTGAGGGCGACCCGTTTCCTCAAACAGATAAGGAAAAACACGATGTCGATTACTGCCGAGCGCAAGAAGGAATTGATGGGTGAATTCGCGACCGCCAAGGGCGATACCGGGTCTCCGGAAGTCCAGGTGGCCATCCTTTCCGAGCGCATCAAGAACCTGACCGACCATTTCAAGGACCACAAGAAGGATAACCATTCCCGCCGTGGTCTGCTCGCTCTCGTGTCCCAGCGCCGCAGCCTGCTTGATTACCTCAAGCGCAAGGACGACGCGCGCTATCAGACACTGATCGAGAAGCTCGGTCTGCGCCGTTGACGAATTGACCGGCGGGCTCCCTCAAGGAGTCCGCCGGTCGCGCATTCGAGCACCGGACCAATCCGATCTCGAATGCAGGACTGGAGCGCCGCGCAGCCCATCGGGATGCCGGACGGACGCTCCGAAAAGTTGAATTGCGCATGACGCGTTCCGTAAGCCGTGGGTTTCGGGGTCATGCGCAGGCCGATCGATCGATTGGCCATATCCGGCTTCGAGCGTGCAGAGGGCCACTCGGAGCCGCCCATGGACGGTCATGGGGCAGGATTGCAGGACGCTCGTATGGCCACCGTGCCGACAGACCCGAGCCTCCCGTTGTCTTGCCCGTGGCTGCCCGAGAAAGGAAGCCAGAAGAAAGGGCACCCGCGCACGCTGAAACGGCGCGGCCCTTCCTCATACAAAGGACAAGACATGTTCAATCAGCACAAAGTGGAAATCGAATGGGGCGGTCGCCCGCTCATCCTCGAAACCGGCAAGATCGCCCGTCAGGCTGACGGCGCTGTGCTCGCCACCTACGGCGAGACCAAGGTTCTGGCCACCGTCGTTTCGATGAAGGAGCCCAAGCCTGGCCTCGATTTCTTTCCGCTGACCGTCAACTACCAGGAAAAGACCTATGCCGCCGGCAAGATCCCGGGCGGCTATTTCAAGCGGGAAGGCCGTCCGAGCGAAAAGGAAACGCTGGTTTCGCGCCTCATCGACCGCCCGATCCGTCCGCTCTTCGCCGACGGCTACAAGAACGACACGCAGATCGTCGTCACGGTCGTCCAGCATGACCTCGAGAATGATCCGGACATCCTGTCGATCGTAGCCACCTCGGCCGCTCTGACCCTGTCGGGCGTTCCCTTCATGGGCCCGGTCGGCGGTGCGCGCGTCGGCTACATCAACGGCGAATACGTCCTCAACCCGCACATCGACGAAATGCAGGAATCCAAGCTCGACCTCGTCGTCGCCGGCACCGCCGACGCCGTGCTGATGGTTGAGTCGGAAGCCAAGGAACTTGGCGAAGAGCTGATGCTCGGCGCTGTCATGTTCGGCCACAAGGGCTTCCAGCCCGTCATCGACGCCATCATCAAGCTGGCCGAAGTTGCCGCCAAGGAGCCACGCGACTTCACCGCGCCGGATTATTCCGCGCTCGAAGCCGAGATGCTGAAGATCGTCGGCGACGAGCTTCGTGAGGCTTACAAGATTACCGACAAGCAGCAGCGCTATGCCGCCGTCGACGCCGTCAAGGCGAAGGTCAAGGCAGCCTTTGCTCCGGCCGAAGGCGAAGAGGCCAAGTACACCTCCGAGCAGATCGGCTCGGTGTTCAAGGAACTGCAGGCCAAGGTCGTGCGCTGGAACATCCTCGACACCGGCTCGCGCATCGATGGCCGCGACCTGAAGACGGTCCGCAAGATCGTTTCCGAAGTCGGCGTCCTGCCGCGCACCCATGGTTCGGCGCTGTTCACCCGTGGCGAGACCCAGGCGCTGGTCGTTGCCACGCTCGGCACCGGCGAAGACGAGCAGTATGTCGATTCGCTGACCGGCATGTACAAGGAGAAGTTCCTCCTTCACTACAACTTCCCTCCCTATTCCGTCGGTGAGACCGGCCGCATGGGTTCGCCGGGCCGCCGCGAAATCGGCCACGGCAAGCTCGCCTGGCGCGCCATCCGTCCGATGCTGCCGAGCGCTGACCAGTTCCCCTACACGCTGCGCGTCGTCTCGGAGATCACCGAGTCCAACGGCTCGTCCTCGATGGCCACCGTCTGTGGCACCTCGCTGGCGCTGATGGATGCCGGCGTGCCGCTGGCCAAGCCGGTTGCCGGTATCGCCATGGGCCTGATCAAGGAAGGCGAGCGCTTCGCCGTGCTTTCCGACATCCTGGGCGACGAGGATCACCTCGGCGACATGGACTTCAAGGTCGCCGGCACCGCCAACGGCATCACCTCGCTGCAGATGGACATCAAGATCGAGGGCATCACCGAGGAGATCATGAAGATCGCGCTGGATCAGGCCAAGGACGGCCGCCAGCATATCCTCGGCGAAATGGCTCATGCCCTGACTGGCGCCCGCCCCGAACTCGGCGAATTCGCGCCGCGCATCGAGGTCATGCACATCCCGACCGACAAGATCCGCGACGTCATCGGTTCGGGCGGCAAAGTCATCCGCGAGATCGTCGAGAAGACCGGCGCCAAGATCAACATCGAGGACGACGGCACGGTGAAGATCGCTTCTTCGAACGCCAAGGAGATCGAAGCGGCGAAGAAGTGGATCCACACCATCGTCGCCGAGCCGGAAGTCGGCGAAATCTACGAAGGCACGGTCGTCAAGACCGCCGACTTCGGCGCCTTCGTCAACTTCTTCGGTCCGCGTGATGGCCTCGTCCACATCTCGCAGCTCGCCAACGAGCGCGTCGCCAAGACCTCCGACGTCGTCAAGGAAGGCGACAAGGTCTGGGTCAAGCTGATGGGCTTCGACGAGCGCGGCAAGGTCCGCCTGTCGATGAAGGTCGTCGACCAGGCCACCGGCAAGGAAATCGTGCGCGACAAGAAGGCCGAAGGCGAAGAAGACGCCGCCTGAGCGATCTGACGGAAAAATCGAAGCGGGCGCGGCTTATGTCGCGCCCGTTTTCGTTTGGAGCGGTTCCAGGAAAGTATGAGGCGCTTTCCCTTGGGAATTGCGTAAGACTCTGGGAGCACTTCCATGTCCGCTGAAGCGCTGAAGACACTTTTCCATCCCTTCGAGGCCGAGGCTCTTGCCTTGCCGCGAAAGGGCGAGCGCATCCTCTTCCTCGGCGCCGAGCCCGGCCTGCGCGTGCCGTCGGGTTTCGAGGCCACGCTGCATCTCGTACTGGGCTTCCGGCCATATTTCCGTGCATTGCAGGCAGCGGGCTTTTCCGTCACGCCGCAAACCGAGGGGGACGGATTTGATGCCGCCCTGGTGCTCGCGGGCCGTCACCGCGGCCAGAACGAACTGCGTATCGCCGAGGCCCTCAAGCGCGTGGCGCCAGGCGGGCTTGTCGTCGTCGCCGGCGGCAAGGACGACGGCATTGCTAGCCTTCGCAAGCGCGTCGACGAGCTCGTGCCGCTCGACGGCCATATGCCGAAATATCACGGCATCGCCTTCTGGCTGCGCCGCCCTGTGGATATGCAGGCCGCAGCCACGCTTCGCGCCGCCAATCCCGCTTTGCTGATCGAGGAGCGGTTCCACACCGCACCTGGTATGTTCTCCTTCGATCGCGTCGATGCGGGTTCGAAACTGCTGGTCGACAATTTGCCCAATGACCTGCGCGGCAATGCGGCCGATTTCTGTGCTGGTTGGGGTTATGTCGCGGCTGAGATGGCTGCCCGCTCGTCAGGCCTGTCGGGTCTCGATCTCTATGAGGCCGATTTCGATGCGCTGGAGGCGGCCAAGGGCAACTTGGCCAACACAGTGGCGCAAGGCTTCTTCTGGATGGATCTGCTCGCCGAGCCTGTCGAGCGCCGTTACGACGTCGTCGCCATGAACCCGCCCTTTCATCGCAGCCGTGCTGCGGAGCCGGAGATCGGCGCCGGCATGATCCGCGCGGCGGCCAAGGCGTTGAAGCCCGGTGGCAGGCTGTTCATGGTCGCCAACCGGCAGCTTCCCTACGAGCCCGTGCTGTCGGCCGCCTTTGCCAGCCACGCGGAGCTTGCCCGCGACGGCATGTTCAAGGTGTTTTCCGCTCGGCGCTGACTTGCTCAATGCAGGTTGGCGACGCGCCGGAACTCGTCGGTGGCGTGCTCGTCGCCAAGCCTGAACTGGAGCGGCGCCGGCCGGCCGAACAAATAACCCTGCACCACCTCGCACCCGGCCGCCCGCAACAGCGTCGCCTGGCTCTCGGTCTCGACGCCTTCGGCGATGATGCTGACGCCGAGCGCGCGCGAAAGCCCGACAATGGTCGAGACGACAGCGCCGGAGCTGGAATCGGTATCGATGCGGCTGACGAAGGAACGGTCGATCTTCAGCTTGCCGAATGAGAAGTCGATGAGATAGCTGAGGTTCGAATAACCGGTGCCGAAATCGTCGACGGCAACGGAGATGCCCATTTCGGCAAGCTCTTTCAGGATAGCGGCCGCGCGGTCGCGGTCCTGCATCATCGCCGTCTCGGTGACTTCCAGCTCAAGCCGCGAGGGCTTGATGCCGGTGGCCCGCATGGTGTCGCGCACGATGCCGACGAAGTCCTTGGTCATGAACTGGACCGGCGAGATGTTGACGGCGACGAAACAGTCGTCCGGCAGATGACGGGCATCGCTGCAGGCCTTGCGCAGAACCCATTCGCCGATCGGGTGGATCATCCCGGTTTCCTCGGCGATCTGGATGAACTCCAAGGGTGGGATCATGCCGCGTTCGGGATGGTTCCAGCGGATCAGCGCCTCGTAGCCGATGATGCGGCCGGTCGGCAGGTCGAGCTGTGGCTGATAGTGCAGGTCGAAGTCTCCGCGCTCGAAAGCGGTGTGCAGTTCGGATTCGACCCATTGACGATGATCGGCGACACGCCCCATCTCGCTGTTGAACACCGACCAGTTGCCGACCCCGCCGGCGCGCGCATTCTGCAGCGCCAGGTTGGAGCGGCGCAGGATAAGGACCGGATCGACGCCATCCTTGGGCATGGCCACGATACCCACCGACAGGCTCACCGATTGCTGATGGGTGCTCAGTTCATAGGGCTCCATCATTTCGTCGATGAGCCTTTCGACCATGCTTTCCATCGTTCCCTGGATCTGATGATCCGCAAGCAGCACCGCGAACTCGCCGGCGCCGATACGCCCGACCAGGGCGCGTGCGGGCACGCAGGTCTGCAGCCGCTTGGTGAAGGCGCGGATCAACTCGTCGCCCTGCGTATAGCCGATCGCGTCGTTGATCTGCTTGAACCGGTCGATGTCGATGTCGATCAGGAACACCGGTTCTCCGGTCCGGCTTGTCGCGCATGCCGCCTCGGCGACCTTGCCGACCATCGCCGGGCGCGCCAGTAGTCCGGTCAGCTTGTCGAAATGGGTTTCGTTGAAGACGAAATCCGCCGATTCATCGACGCCGGCGAAGAACGACATGGCCGCCACCGACGCCGCCAGCGCGCAAAGCGCAGCCATGATCGCGACCATCATGTCCATCGATATGCCGGCAAACCCATCGCCGAGGCCGTGCTTCAGGCCCCAGATGCCGAGGACAAAACTGCCAATGCCCGAACTCGCTATCGTGAGCAGTCGGAACACCGGTGTTCGCTTCGGGTTGCTGACGGCAGTCATTCAAAGGTCCCCAGATTGCGGGACTCTATAGCGGAAATCCCCTTAAAATGAGTTTCCGCGAATGTATCCAATTTTACTGGAGAAGATTATTTTCTTTACTGGAAAGAGAGCCATTTCTCCAAACGGTTGCCCAAAGCGTGGCGCCTTGATCCGTAAGGGCCGGTTAGCCATCCGTCTGCTTCAACTCGTCGAGCGTCGGCATGGAGACGATGTGATAGCCGGAATCGACATAGTGGATTTCGCCGGTGACGCCCGAGGCAAGGTCGGACAGCAAATAGAGCGCGGAGCCGCCGACCTCGTCGATGGTCACCGTGCGGCGCAGCGGCGAGTTGCGCTGCTGGTACGAGAACATGTGACGGGCGTCCGAAATGCCGGCGCCGGCGAGCGTGCGTACCGGGCCCGCCGAGATGCCGTTCACCCGGATGCCACGCGGACCGTAGTCGTTGGCAAGGTAGCGCACGCTGGCCTCGAGGCCGGCCTTGGCGACGCCCATGACATTGTAGTTCGGCATGACGCGCACCGAACCGGCATAGGTCAGCGTGATCATCGAGCCGCCTTCCGTCATCAGGGCCGCGGCGTTGCGCGCCACTTCGGTGAAGGAGTAGCAGGAGATCACCATGGTGCGGACGAAATTGTCCCGGCTGGTGTCGGCGTAGAGGCCCTTCAACTCATTCTTGTCGGAAAAGCCGATGGCGTGGACGACGAAGTCCAGTCCGCCCCATTCCTTGCCGAGCGTCTCGAACGTGGCGGCGACCGAAGCGCTGTCCTCGACATCGCAGGGAACGACCAGCGAGGCGCCGAGCTTGTCGGCGAGCGGCTTGACCCGGCGGCCGAAGGCGTCGCCCTGATAGGTGAACGCGAGCTCCGCCCCATGTTCGGACAATTTCTTGGCGATGCCCCAGGCGATCGAATGATCGTTGGCGACACCCATGACAAGCCCGCGCTTGCCCTTCATCAATCCGTCCATGGCAGGCAATCCTTTTAGAAAACCGCTGGCCTTATGCGGCATAGCGCTGGAAAATCAGCGTTGCGTTGGTGCCACCGAAACCGAAGGAATTTGACAGGACGGTATCGATCTTGGCGTTGTCGATGCGCTTGCGCACGATCGGCATGCCCTCGAATTCGGGGTCGAGGGTCTCGATATGGGCGCTTTCGCCGATGAAGCCGCCGTGCATCATCAGGATCGAATAGATGGATTCCTGAACGCCGGCCGCGCCCAGCGAATGGCCGGTCAGCGACTTCGTCGATGTGATGAACGGCATTTTTTCGCCGAACACCTCGCGGATGGCGCCCATTTCCTTGGAATCCCCCACCGGCGTCGAGGTGCCGTGGGTGTTGATGTAGTCGATCGGCGTGGACACCGTCGCCAGCGCCTGGCGCATGCAGCGGACCGCGCCTTCGCCGGAGGGTGCCACCATGTCGAAACCGTCCGAGGTCGCGCCGTAGCCGACGATCTCGGCGTAGATCTTGGCGCCGCGCGCCTTGGCATGCTCCAGTTCTTCCAGCACCAGCACGCCGGCGCCGCCGGCGATGACGAAGCCGTCGCGATTGACGTCATAGGCTCGGGAAGCGGCCGAGGCCCTGTCGTTGAACTTGGACGACATGGCGCCCATGGCGTCGAACAGGTCCGACATCGTCCAGTCGAGATCCTCGTGGCCGCCGGCAAAGACCATGTCCTGCTTGCCCCACTGGATCAGCTCGTAGCCATTGCCGATGCAATGCGCCGAGGTCGAGCAGGCCGACGAGATCGAGTAGTTGACGCCGTGGATCTTGAACCAGGTGGCCAGCGTTGCCGACGCGGTCGACGACATCGCCTTCGGCACCGCGAAGGGGCCGATGCGCTTGGGGCTGCCGTTCTTCAGCGTGGTCTCGGCCGCCTCGACGATGGTGCGGGTGGAGGGGCCGCCCGAGCCCATGACGATACCGGTGCGCTCATTGGTGATGTCGCTTTCGCCGAGGCCCGCATCGGCGATCGCCTGGTCCATGGCGACGTGGTTCCAGGCAGCTCCTTGGCTCAGGAAGCGCATCGCGCGGCGATCGATCATGGCCGAGGGGTCGAGTGTCGGTGCGCCCCAGACCTGGCAGCGGAAGCCGTGCTCGGCAAAGGAATCGGAAAAGCTGATGCCGGATCTGGCGTCATGCAGCGAGGTCTGCACCTCGTTGGCATTGTTGCCGATCGACGACACGATGCCGAGGCCTGTGACTACGACACGTCTCATTCGCAACTCCTTCCAGGGATGCTGGCCAGTGGGTCGGCCAAGGGTGCGGTCAACCGACCGCCGACTGCTTGGACAGACCGACCTTCAGGTCCGTCGCCGCATATATGGGCTCGCCATCCGCCTTCATCCAGCCATCGGCGATGCCCAGCACCAACCGGCCGCGCATGACACGCTTGAAATCCACGCCATACTCGACCTTCTTGACCGATGGCGTGACCATGCCCTTGAACTTGACCTCACCGGTCGACAGCGCCATTCCCTTGCCGGGTTCGCCGAGCCAGCCAAGGTAGAAGCCGGTCAACTGCCATAAGGCGTCCAGGCCGAGGCACCCTGGCATGATCGGATTGCCGATAAAATGGCAGGCAAAGAACCACAGGTCCGGCTTGATATCGAACTCCGCACGGATAAAGCCCTTGTCGAAGGCGCCGCCGGTCTCGCTGATCTCGGTGATACGGTCGAACATCAGCATCGGCGGGTAGGGCAGCTGGGCATTGCCCTCTCCGAACAGCTCGCCGCGGGCGCAGGCCAGCAATTCTTCGTAGTCGTAGCTGGATTTACCCGGCATCAATCTCGTCCCCATATCGTCCGGGCGGTAGCGCGCCCTTGTCGTTGGTGTCCTAACACAATCTGTTTCAGGCCGGAAACCGGCGTTTGCGCTTAACCCGCCAGTCTGCCCGGGTCAATGCGCGCTATTGATCGCATTCGGACGACCGAATATATGTCAACAGGGGTCCGGTTTCGGCAGGCATTCATTTTTTTGCCATTCTGGGCGTGTCTTGAAGCGGGACTGTTGGCTTGGAAGACCAGATGGACCGGGGCTGCCGGAAGGAAAATGTCGCTGTGGACAAGCGGGTACGTGAGGCCGGCCTGAGGCCGACACGGCAGCGCATTGCGCTGGCCGACCTGCTTTTCGCCAAGGGCGATCGCCATCTCTCGGCCGAGGAACTGCACGAGGAGGCGCTGGCCGCCGGCGTGCCGGTGTCGCTGGCCACGGTCTACAACGCGCTCCACCAGTTCACCCAGGCGGGGCTGCTGCGCATCCTCGCCGTCGAGGGCGCCAAGACCTATTTCGACACCAACACCTCCGACCACCATCATTTCTACATCGAAGGCGAAAACCGGATTTTCGACATCGCCAACGGTCCGGTGACGGTCACCAACCTGCCGGATCCGCCCGAGGGCATGGAAATCGCCAATGTCGACATCGTGGTGAGGCTGCGCCCCAAGCGCCAGGAATGACCGGTGAGGCCAGAACAATCGGTGCGGCCGGCAGTGATCTGTCAGGCCAGAATAATCCGTCAGGCCAGAGTAATCTGCCAGGGATGAAGCCCCTCGACCTGATAATCCGCCTCGAATGGGCTGTCGTGGCGGCCGTTGCGATCGTCTTCTACGCTTGGTCAGGCGTTTCCTGGTGGCTCTTCGGATTGCTCATCCTGGCGCCGGACCTGTCAATGTTCGGGTATCTCGGCGGGCCGCGCACCGGCGCCATCGCCTACAACGCCCTGCACATCCTCATCGTACCGGTGCTGCTGCTGCTCGTCGGGTACCTGTCCGGTCATGCGGTCGCGATCGCGGTCGCACTGATCTGGATCGCCCACATCGCCATCGACCGCGCACTGGGCTACGGCCTGAAACTGCCAACCGGTTTTCAGGACACCCACCTCGGCCGCATCGGGCGCAAGCGGGACGGGCTCAGTCCTTGACCCGCTCGCCGGGATAGGCGCCCCAGACCGCGGCCTGGGCGAGCCAGCCGGTGTGGCCGTCGAGCGTCATTTCGCACCACTGTCCGTCGCAGGACTTGATCGTGCCCATGACGCCCGGCTCGACGATCGCCACCACACGGGCATCCTTGTCGGGACTTTTCATAAGGTTGATCTGGGCACCCTTGCCGCGCTGCCAGGGCGCGATGATCGCCGTGCGCCGGCCTGACAGCAGCGACTGGTTGATCCAGCCCTCCGAGCCATCGGCGTCGCGCACGCGGCGCCACGTGTCGAATTCCTGGACGACCTCCATCGGCAGGCCGGCCTTCATATACATCCAGTCAACCGAGTAGTTGGCGCCGGGGCCGACGCGCGAATTGACGCGGCCCGACTTCAGGCTGACGAATCGCGGCAGCGGCAGGCCGCTCGGCCCGAGCGTGACGGCGCTCTGGGCGGGCGCGGCCGCGCCCTGCGCCACGGCAAGCGGGGAATAGAGGAGAGCGCCGAGAAATGCTGCGCTGATGGCCAGGCGAAGCGACGCGAAACCAGACACTTTCGTTCCTTTCGGCGCCGGCCCGGTGGCCTTGGCGCCCCTTTTTCTTTGTCTTCGGCGGCACCGCTTGTTACATGGGTAAATCGGCTACCGCGACCGGCTTTCAGTTTCGCCGGTCTTGGTTAAAGAGGTCTCAACGAGGGAAACAATGGTAGGCAAAAAGAAGCCTCTCGTGGTCATCACGCGAAAGCTGCCCGACCCTGTCGAGACCCGCATGCGCGAGCTGTTCGACGCCAGGCTGAATGTCGAGGACAGGCCGATGACGCAGCCCGAGCTGGTCGCCGCGGTCAAGGAAGCCGACGTGCTGGTGCCGACGGTGACCGACCAGATCGACGCGGCGCTGATCGCCCAGGCCGGCGACAACCTCAAGCTGATCGCCAATTTCGGCAACGGCGTCGACAAGATCGACGTGGCCGCGGCCGCCAAGAGGGGCATCACCGTCACCAACACGCCCAATGTGCTGACCGAAGACACCGCCGACATGACCATGGCGCTGATGCTGGCGGTGCCGCGCCGGCTCGCGGAGGGCGCCAATGTGCTCACCGGCGACAAGAAATGGGCCGGCTGGTCGCCGACCTGGATGCTTGGCCGGCGCATCTGGGGCAAGCGGCTGGGCATCGTCGGCATGGGCCGCATCGGCACGGCCGTCGCGCGCCGGGCCAAGGCTTTCGGCCTGTCCATCCACTATCACAACCGCCATCGTGTTTTGCCGGCGGTCGAGGACGGGCTGGAGGCGACCTATTGGGAGAGCCTCGACCAGATGCTGGCCCGCATGGACATCATCTCCGTCAATTGTCCGTCGACACCAGCGACCTTCCATCTTCTGTCGGCACGTCGCTTGGCGCTGCTGCAGCCGACGGCCTATGTCGTCAACACCGCGCGCGGCGACATCATCGACGAGGAAGCGCTGGTCAAGCTGATCCAGGACGGCAAGATCGCCGGCGCCGGCCTCGACGTCTACGAGCATGAGCCGGCGCTCAATGCCAAGCTGCTCAAGCTTGCTGCCCGGCACAAGGTCGTGCTTTTGCCGCATATGGGTTCGGCGACGCTCGAGGGCCGCATCGACATGGGCGAGAAGGTCATCATCAACATCCGGGCCTTCGTTGACGGTCACCGCCCGCCCGACCGCGTGCTGCCGCTCAGAACCTGACGGTGTCGCGGCGCCGCGCTCCCTGTTCTTCAAATGCAAGCCAAGGCTTACGAAAGGGCCTTGCGCATGGTGATCGATGTCGGCTTGGCGTAGCCCTCATGCGCCGTCCGCCCGGTCTCGTGAAAGCCGAGGCGGGCAAAGGCGGCGTGATTGGCGGTAAGCTCGATGCGCGTCTGCAGTTCCAGCGCCGCCTTGCCGCGATCGAGCGCGAGACGTTCGACCGACTTCATCAGTCGCCGGCCGATGCCTTGCCCCTGGCAGTCCGGGGCGACGGCGAGCTTGCCGACGTAAAGATCGTCGGCCCTTTCCTCAGCGAAGACGCAGCCGACGATCCTGTCGCCATCGATGGCCACGAACCCGGTCTCCCGCCGGGCCTTGTCGCGCAGTGTGTCGATGGTGAGCAGGTGAGCCGAGGACGGAGGGTCGATGACGCCGTCCATGAAGGCGAAGGCACGCATGATCAAGGCAAGCACCTCGTCCCAGCGGCCGAAATCGGCCGGAATGCGGTCGATGGAGAAGGGCATGGTCCGCTCCAAGATCAGCGCCTGGCGTAGCGGATCGTCTCAAAGCGCGCGGCGAGCGCGTCGTAGAGCAGCAGTCGGCCGACCAGCGGCTCGCCAATGCCGGTGATCAGCTTGATCGCCTCCATCGCCTGCAGCGTGCCGACGACGCCGGTGAGCGCACCAAGCACCCCGGCCTCGGCGCAGGACGGCACCAGGCCTGGCGGTGGCGCTTCGGGAAAGAGATCGCGATAGCCCGGGTTAGGCCTGCCATCCTTGCCGACCTCGAAAGGCTTCAGCACCGTCACCGACCCATCGAAGCGGCCAACGGCGGCATGCACCAGGGGTTTCCGCGCGCTCGCACAGGCGTCGGCCACCGTATAACGGGTCTCGAAATTGTCGGAACCGTCGACCACGATGTCATAGCGGGTGACGAGGGCAGGGGCGTTGTCGGCGCTCAGCCGGAACGTGTGCGTCTCGACCGCGGTGTTGGGATTGATGCGGGCGATTGCCGCCCTGGCGCTGTCGGTTTTCAGTTTACCGACCGTATCGGTGTCGTGGATGACCTGACGCTGCAGATTGGAGAGCGACACGGTGTCGTCGTCGACAATGCCGAGCGTGCCGACGCCGGCCGCCGCAAGGTATTCGAGCACCGGCGCGCCCAGCCCGCCGGCGCCGATCACCAGGACGCGCGCTTGCTTGAGTTTCTGTTGGCCCGCACCGCCGACCTCCGGCAGCACGATGTGGCGGGCATAGCGTTCGATCTCGTCGGCGGTGAGCGCAGTGGTCATGTCAGGACAATACAGCGGCCGAAAAACCTTGTCAGGCGTCTTCGGTTGGCCCAACCGTGCCATGGTCGACGGTCAGGAATTGCGCACGCCCCCTGAGGCTGGAGAACAGCGCGGCATCGGTTCCCGTCATGAAGGCCTGGCAGTTCAACTCCTCGAGGATCGAGAACAGTGCCGCCCGCCGCCCTCCGTCGAGATGGGCGGCGATCTCATCCAGCAGCAGGATCGGCGTCATGCCGGACATCTCGCCGGTCAGTCGTGCGTGCGAGAGCACGATACCGACCAGCAAGGCCTTCTGCTCGCCGGTCGAACAAAGCTCGGCCGGCATCGCCTTGGGCCGGTGCCGCACCAGGAGATCGGAACGGTGCGGGCCTTCGAGCGTTCGTCCCGCGGCACGATCGCGATCACGTCCACCGGCGAGCGCGCGGCGGAACCGCTCCTCGACATCGACCGCCGGCGCGCTGGAAACCTCGGCTTCCAGATCGCCCGAAAGGCTGATGTCGGCCTGCGGGAACGGCCCCGTGTCGGGCAGCCTGTCGATCATGGCGGCGAGCAGGCGCACCAGTTCGGCGCGCGCCGCCGCAATGGCGACGCCGGTTTCGGCCATCTGCGTCTCGATCGCCTCGAACCAGCGATCGTCGCGAGATCCATCCGTAAGCAGGCGATTACGGCCGCGCATGGCCTTTTCGTAGTCGAGCGCACGCTGGCCGTGGCCGGGATCGATCGCCAGAACCAGCCGGTCGAGAAAGCGCCGGCGATCCGCGGCCGGTCCGGTGAACAGCGCATCCATGGCCGGCGTCAGCCACACCACGCGCAGCCATTCCAGCATGTCTTCGGCCGATCGGGCGGTCGCGCCGTTGATGCGAACGCGCCTGCCGCCTTCGCCCTCGCCGACGGAAACGCCCGTGCCGATCTCGACCCGGCCGTCGGGCCCATCGAGCCGGGCATGCAGCGCAAAGCCGCCATCGCCGCCTTCGCGCGCGACATCGGCGTAAAGGGCACGGCGCAAGCCACGCCCGGGCGTCAGAAAGGAAATCGCTTCGAGCAGGTTGGTTTTGCCGGCGCCATTGTCGCCGGAAAACACGACTGCGCCCGGGGCGAGATCGATCGCCAGCGCCGCATAGTTGCGGAAATTAGTAAGTGTAAGCTTACTTATATGCGTCTGTGCCGGCAACCGCTATCCGCCTGTAGAAGTGCCGCAATCATTGTTCTTGCCGCCGGTCCTGTCGCAGCGCCGGATCGATGATGCAGCGCCGACTACACCCGCATCGGCATCAGCACGTAAAGCGCGGTCTCGTCGGCCATGTCGTGGATCAGGGTCGGCGAGCCGGCATCGGCCAGCATGAATTTGGCTTCCGTGCCGGTCAGCTGCGCGGCGACATCGAGCAGATATTTGGCGTTGAAGCCGATCTCGATCGGGTCGGACGAGTAATCGGCAGCCAGTTCCTCGGTGGCGCTGCCGGAATCCGGGTTGTTGACCGCAAGCGTCACCTGGCCTTCGCTGATCGAAAGCTTCACCGCGCGGCCGCGTTCGGAGGAAATGGTCGAGACGCGATCGACCGCAGCGGCAAAGCTCTGGCGGTCGAGGATCAGCTTCTTGTCGTTGCCCGTCGGAATGACCCGCTGATAATCGGGGAAGGTGCCGTCGATCAGCTTCGAGGTCAGGACCACGCTGCCGATGGTGAAGCGGATCTTGGTATCGGATAGTTCGGTGGTCACGGCGACATCCGGATCGTCGACCAGTTTCTGCAGCTCGCTCACCGTCTTGCGCGGAATGATGATGCCCGGCATGCCTTCGGAACCTGCTGGCGCGTCGATTTCGGCGCGCGCCAGGCGGTGGCCGTCGGTCGCCACCGAGCGCAGCTTCAGCTTGCCGCCGACTTCATGCGTGTGCAGGTAGATGCCGTTGAGATAATAGCGCGTCTCCTCGGTGGAAATGGCGAACTGCGTCTTCTCGATCAGCCCCTTCAGGGCAACCGAGTCGAGCCGGAAGATATGCGAGAACGATCCGGCCGAAAGTTCGGGGAAATCGGATTGCGGCAGGCACTGCAGGCGGAAGCTCGAGCGGCCCGACGTCACCGTCATGGCGTTGCCGTCCTCGTCCGTTTTCAGCATCACCTCGGCGCCGTCCGAAAGCTTGCGCACGATGTCGTAGAGCAGATGCGCGGGGACCGTCGTCGCCCCACCACGCTCCACCTTGGCTGGCGTTGCTTCCGTCACCTCCAGGTCGAGGTCGGTGGCCTTCATTTCCAGGCTGGCGCCTTCGGCGCTGAGCAGCACATTGGACAGGATCGGTATCGTGTTGCGCCGTTCGACCACACGGTGGACGTGGTTGAGCGACTTCAGGAGATTTGACCGTTCCAGGATAACACGCATGACGAAACAGGCTCGCTTGAAAGGATGAGCGGGTCTCCGGCTGGCGGCGCCCCGCGAAAGGTCTGAACAGGCTCAGAATCTGCGTAAACTGACAGGAAAAAGCTAGCAAACGCAAGCCCGCGACACCGGTTCGGGCCGGCTGCGCGGGCTTTCTGGGGATAAACGCCGCGAAGACCTCCTGCCGGTGTGCTGATTCCGGAATCTGGATCGTCGCCGGTCGATGCCGCGAGCCCATTCCGGACCGACAGCTGGGCAGGCAAGCCGTTGAATTCTAACGCAGTTCCGGCTTGCCTGTTCCGGGCCCGATCAGGCCTGATCGTTGATCAGCCGTCGCAGCAGCTCGAGTTCCTGTGCCAGCGTGTTGTCATTGCCGGAAAGGTCTTCGATCTTGCGCACGGCGTGCAGCACGGTGGTGTGGTCGCGGCCGCCGAAGCGCCGTCCGATTTCCGGCAGTGAGCGGGGCGTCATCACCTTCGACAGGTACATCGCGACCTGCCGTGGCTTGACGATGGTGCGCGTGCGCCGGTTGGAAAGCAATTCGGTCTTCGACACATTGTAGTGGCGCGCCACGATGCGCTGGATGTCCTCGATGCGGACCCGCTTCGGCTCGCCGGTGCGATAGATGTGGCCGAGGATCTCATCGATGCGGTCGATGGTGATCTGCGGCTCGAACGACTGCCGGAACAGCAGCTGATTGAAGGCGCCCTCCAGTTCGCGTCCGCTGCCGGTCACGGTGCGGGCGACGTGATTGAGGATCTCTTCGGAAATATCGAGCGATGCGTCGTCGACCCTGGCCGTGGCCAGGCGCAGCTTGAGCATGCCGAGGCGCATGGCGAAATCGGGCGCCGACATTTCAAGCGCGACGCCGCCATTGAGACGCGAGCGGACGCGCGGCTCCAGCGATTCCAGCTCCGACGGCGGCCGGTCGGCAGCGACAACGACCTGCTTGGCGCTGTCGAGCAGCATGTTGATCAAATGGCAGAATTCATGCTGGATCGACTTGCCCTGCAGGAACTGCATGTCGTCGATGATCAGGAGGTCGATGTCGCGCAGCTGCTCCTTGAGCGTCAGCGCGTTGTTGTCGCGGATCGCCGTGGCGAAGCGCCACATGAAATATTCCGCGGTGAGATAGACGACGCGGGCCTTCGGGTTTTGCTTCAGCGATTCCGCCGCGATGGCCTGCAGCAGGTGGGTCTTGCCGAGCCCGACGGTCGCATGCAGGAATAGTGGATTGAAGCGCACGGCGCTCGACTGCGATTCCGCCACGGCCTTGGCGGCGGCGAACGCCACCCGGTTCGACGGCCCCTCGATGAAGGAGCCGAACGTGTAGCGCGGATCAAGCGGCGACCCCAGAACATTATGGCGGAACTCGCTCTCGACCGCCGCACCCGGGCGCGGTACCGGGGGCCGTTCGACCCTGCCGGGGCTTACGGTGCCGGCGGCCAGCGCCGTCTGCGTCTGCCGTGTCATCTTGCGCGCCGGCGCCAATTCCGGTTCGACATGGCTGCGCCCCTGACGAGTGGCCGTGCGCACCACGATCTCGATCTTGAGGAGATCGGCATCCTCCTGCTTCCACAGTTCGGAGATGAGGTCGAGGTAATGGCCATTGATCCACGAGCGCAGGAACGCGGTGGGGACCGAGATGCGGACAATGCCCTTGGACGCTTCCGCGACCTTCATGCGGCCGAACCAGCTCGAATAGACTTCAGCTCCCAGACGCGCCTTCAACTGGGTCTTGACCCGGTCGAACTTCTGTTCCGCGTCGCTGGAGACCGCCATCTCGTTTGCTCCGATCAAAGTTCCAGGAAATGGGAGGTCGCCCGTAAGCTCCCTTTCGATGCCGCTCTGCATGATCGAGTTCCTTGTCTTTCTGTACCTGTTTTCCGCCGGGGACGCGCCTCCTGCATCCTTGTTCCAGCGACTGTGTCTTCGCTACGATGCCCGTTGCCGCCGCCGGCAATGAACGTCGCCACAATCCGTGGGGAACCGGTGCCGGCCCATGGAAGCCAGTCCGCGTTGGGTATGTCAGGGCAATACAACATCGTCCGGCGAAAAACGCCGGCGCGCTGTCAACCTGCCATGTCTCGTTACGCCAGTCCCCTACCGTATCGAAAAGAGCAAACCAAAGCCGTCCGCGGAATTGATCCGCGTCGCAAATCCCGCCAATTTAAGCTGGCCGCGTCAGGCTGGGTTAAGGGCCAGAGGCCCGTCCCCTTCGATGGATGGACATTACCGAAATCGCTGTGGATAGGGCAAGGCCACGTCTAACGGATTTTTAAGGAATCTGGTTACCTCCGGCGCCTTCGGGCGCCATACCGCAGCGGCGTATTTTGACAAAGCCATTGTGATTCAAACCCTTTTCCGGCGAATATGAAAAAGCCGGGCCGATACGAAATATTCTGAAATAATTCGCTTGACAGCCAGTTGTCCTCCCGTCCCTTTGGAGCGCTGTGGACATGCTGTGGATGACCATTGCTAACTGTCTGAAAAATATTGCTTATTTCTGACAGTCAAGGATTTCCTGGGCGACGCTTTTTAAGCGTGACAACCATCGGCGGGCATGTATGTGCCGGCAAAGCATTTGGAAGCTTGGAAGCCGCCCTAGGCGCCGTTTCCGAGCATTCTTTTTAAGTACTTGCCGGCAAACGAAAAAAACCCGGCGCGATCGGCCGGGTTTTAGACAAGCTAGTCTGTATAGCGATGTTAGGCCGACAGCACCTTGAGCCGTGCGGCCAGGCGCGACACCTTGCGGGACGCTGTGTTCTTGTGGATGACGCCCTTGGTTGCGGCACGCATCAATTCCGGCTCGGCGGCCTTGAAGGCGGCCTGCGCGGCTGCCTTGTCACCGGAGGCGAGCGCCTCTTCGACCTGGCGGACATAGGTGCGCACGCGCGAGCGGCGGTTCTTGTTGATCGCCGCGCGGCGGGCGATCTTGCGCGTTGCCTTTTTGGCCGAGGATGTGTTGGCCATGATGCCTCTCTTCTGATCTGGTCGGCGCACGCGGTATGCCGCAGGGCGCAAAAAACAAACGGGCAGCCACAGGGCCGCCTCGGTTGGTGCGGCTTATAGTTCAGCTTTTCCGGCGCGTCAACGCTGCCTGGCGTTCTTTTTGGCCGACGCCACAGGGTTTCGATCGCGGGCCGGCAAGGCTCTACCGATTGGCGAAATTCGGCTTCCGCTTTTCGGCGAAGGCCGCCATGCCTTCCTTCTGGTCTTCGAGCGCGAAAAGCGAATGGAACAGACGACGTTCGAACCGCAATCCCTCGGCCAGCGTCGTCTCATAGGAACGGTTGACGGCTTCCTTCGCCATCATCACCGACGGCAGCGAGAAGTCGGCGATCTTGGCGGCCGCCTTGACCGCCTCCTCGACAAGCTCGGCGGCGGGCACGACCCGCGACACCAGACCTGAGCGCTCGGCTTCCGCCGCATCCATCATCCGTCCGGTCAGGCACATGTCCATTGCCTTCGACTTGCCGACAAACCGGGTCAGGCGTTGCGACCCGCCCATGCCGGGAATGACGCCGAGCGTGATTTCGGGCTGACCGAATTTGGCCGTGTCGGCGGCAATGATGAAGTCGCACATCATTGCCAGTTCGCATCCGCCGCCGAGCGCATAGCCGGCCACCGCGGCGATAACGGGTTTGCGCACCCGCGTCAGGTCTTCCCAGCCGCCGAACAGGTCCTGCAGATAGGCGTCCGCAAAGGAGATTGCCTGCATTTCCTTGATGTCGGCGCCGGCGGCAAAGGCCTTGTCGGAACCTGTAATGACCACGGCGCCGATGCCGGCGTCGGCATCGAAGTCCTTCACGGCCGCGACCAGTTCGGCCAGAAGCTGAAGGTTCAGCGCATTGAGCGCCTTTGGCCGGTTCAGAGTGACCAGTCCGACCTTGCCGCGCGTCTCGGTGATGATCGTTTCATAGGCCATGGCTGCTTCTCCTCGCTCCACCCCGGTCTAACTCAGCTCTGACACGTCCGGCAATAGAAGGTCGAGCGTCCGCTCTGCACGACGCGCTCGATATGGCCGCCGCAGCCGGGCTTCGGGCAGGGCTCGCCCTCACGGTCGTAGACGGCGAAGGAATGCTGGAAATAGCCGAGCGATCCATCGGTGTGCATGTAGTCGCGCAGCGAAGACCCGCCGGCGGCGATGGCATCCGATATGACCGAGCGGATCGCCTCGGCGAGGCGTTCGCTTTGTTGTCTGGCCTTCTTGCCCGGCTTGGCGATGGTGCCCGCCTCGCGCAAGGGCGACAGGCCGGCGCGCCAAAGCGCCTCCGAGACATAAATATTGCCAAGTCCCGCGATCAGCTTCTGGTCAAGAAGTGCTGCCTTCAGCGGCGATCCGCGGCCTTGCAGCAACGAGGCCAGCAGCGCGCCGTCCAGCCTGTTGCCCGTTGGCTCGACGCCCAGCCCGGCCAGCATCGGATGCGTCTCCGGCGATCCTTCCGCAAACAGCATGAAGCCGAAGCGGCGCGGGTCGTTGAAGATCACGCGCGACCGGGCGCCGTCGGCACCGACCACATCGAACACCACATGGTCGTGTGCCGTGCTTTTCGAGCGCTCGTGGTGGAACACGCCGGGTGTCTCACCGTCGTCGTCGGTCTCGACGCGAAAGGAGCCCGACATGCCGAGATGGCAGATCAGCACGGGGCCGTCCTGCACATGCATGGTCAGATATTTGGCCCGGCGGCCGAGTGCAGTGATGGTCCTGCCCGTCAGCCTTTCCGAAAACCGTTCGGGAAAGGGAAACCGGAGGTCTGGCCGACGCGCCTCGACCCCGGTCAGACGGGCGCCTTCCAGGACCGGCTGCAGGCCACGCCGGACCGTTTCGACTTCGGGCAATTCAGGCATGGCCGCCAATCATCGCATGGAAAGAAGTGCCGTAGCGGCCGGGCACCAGCCCGAGGTGTTCGGCGACGGTTTCGCCGATATCGGCGAATGTCGTTCTCAATCCGATGTCGCCACCTGCCAGATCCGGTCCCATGCCGATCACCGGGATGCGTTCACGCGTGTGATCGGTCCCTCGCCAGGTCGGATCGTTGCCGTGGTCGGCCGTCAGGATGAGAAGGTCGCCCTGCCGCAGCTTGGCGAATGCTTCCGGCAGCCGTCGGTCGAAGGCCTCGAGCGCGGCGGCATAGCCGGCGACGTCGCGGCGGTGGCCGAATTCGGTGTCGAAATCGACGAAATTGGCGAAAACGAGATCGCCGTCGCCGGCATCGTCCATCGCACCGAGCGCCTTGTCGAACATGGCCATGTTGCCGGCGGCCTTGCGCACTTCCGAAATCCCGCGATGGGCGAAGATGTCACCGATCTTGCCGACGGCGATAACGCGGCTTCCCCGCGCCGTCAGCCGGTCAAGCAAGGTTGGCTCCGGCGGTGGCACGGCATAGTCATGGCGATTGTAGGTCCGCTGGAAGGTGGCGGCGGTCTCGCCGACGAACGGCCGTGCGATCACGCGCCCGATTCTGAGCGGATCAACCAGCCGGCGCACCACCTGACAGAATTCATAAAGCCGATCCAACCCGAAATGAACTTCATGCGCGGCGATCTGCAGGACCGAGTCGACCGAAGTGTAACAGATCGGCTTGCCGGTACGGATGTGTTCCTCGCCGAACCGTTCGATGATCTCGGTGCCCGGCGCATGGCAGTTGCCGAGAATACCTGGCACCTCGCCCTCGCGGATCATCGCCGCGGTCAGATCAGCCGGAAAGGCCGGAACCGTATCCGGGAAGTAACCCCAGTCGAAACGCACCGGCAGCCCGGCGATCTCCCAGTGGCCGGAGGGCGTGTCCTTGCCGCTCGAAACTTCCTGCGCCGCGCCATGGAAGGCGTTGGCGACCAGATCCGTCCCGAAATGGGCAAAACCCAACCCTGTCGCCGTCTCCGCTGCCTTGCCAAGCCCGAGCGACGCCATGTGCGGGACAAACAGCGGCCCTTGCCGAAGCCGCTCGCGATCCGCGCGCCCTTCGGCGCAAGCTTCGGCAATGTGCGCAAACGTGTTGGCGCCGGCGTCGCCATAGCGTTCGGCGTCGGTCGCACCGCCGATGCCGAAAGAGTCCAGGACGAAGAGGAAAGCGCGCGCCATCGGTCATTGTTGCCAGTTTGGACGCCCAGACATAGGGTTCCAAGACGGCATTGGCAATTCGGAAACCAAACGGCAACGGCTTGGCGCGACAGTCCAGTCTATGTCGACCGAAAGTGTGCAGCGGTTTTGGGACTACGGCATGGACAAACCAAGAGGGCATGCCGGCCACAAGTGCGCGCGGGTTTGGGGCAACGACGACAGACACAATCCGAGATGGAAAGCACGACGCACGGGCTTGGGCATGGATCGAAGGAAACGCAGGACGGTCTTGTCATGAGCGCCGCGCTGAAGACATATGCTGCCCTCGTGGTCATGCACGGCGCGCTCTGCTGTGGTCCGGCGCGGGCGGACTGGCGCGATGATATCGGCACATTCCGCATTGGCATCGTCGCCGAGCCCGGCGCCGGCAACACTGTTCCGGGGCTGGCGCTGTTGACGCAATCCTTTACCAACGCGCTTGGCATGAAGGTGGAGTTTGTCGTCGCGCGCGACTACGCGGCGCTGATCGAGGCGCAGGCCAACGCCCGGATCGAGTACGCCATCTATTCGGCGACGGCCTACGCGACGGCGCTGCAGCGTTGCGGATGTATCGAACCGCTGGTGGCTCCGGTCGATTCCGATGGTGCGGCCGGCATCCGCTCCGTGCTGTTGACCCGGGACGGCAAGCTGTCTGGCCTGGCGGCGATGGAGACGCACCGGATCGCCATGCCGCCGCCGGACAGCGTCGGGGGCTCGCTTTTGCCGCTGATGGAGCTGGCCGCCGAACACGCTGAGATCGCCGAGGATGCCCCGTTTTTGATCCGTGCCGATACGGCGTCCGCGGCGGAAACC
This sequence comes from Mesorhizobium sp. WSM4312, assembly GCF_002294875.1. Taxonomy (NCBI): domain Bacteria; kingdom Pseudomonadati; phylum Pseudomonadota; class Alphaproteobacteria; order Hyphomicrobiales; family Phyllobacteriaceae; genus Mesorhizobium; species Mesorhizobium sp. WSM4312. Next base: position 281,280 of record NZ_NSFU01000003.1, read on the forward strand.
ATGCTTGTCGACGGCCATGCCGACGCCACGTTCGGCTGGGTGAGGGCGGCGGCCGACGGCCAGCCGCTGCTATCCGGCGGCACGCAGGCCAGGCTCGAAGCGGCCGGCCTTTCGCCGTCGGCTCTCCAGGTGGTGTGGATGTCGAGCCTGCTGAGATACGGTCCCCATGCCGTGCGCAGCGATCTCGACCCGGAAGCCAGGCGCCGGCTGACCGTATTCCTCACCAACCTCAAATCGACGACGCCGGATGTCTACGATCTCCTGGAATCGAAGCACTCCGGCGGCTTTCTGACCGTGGCCCCAAAAGACTATGCGACGGCGCAAGCCATCGTGCGCCTGGTGTCGGCCGATGGCGGCCGGCAGTAAAAGGCTTCAGCAATCGCCGCAGGGGATGGTCAGGCTTCTGCGCGGACGCAGGTAGTAGGTCTCGCCCATCGGGATCGTGGTGGTAAGGGATTGGGTCAATCCGAGCTTCTGCTGGGTGTCCGTCGTCCAGCCGATGATCGGTGTATAGGCCAGATTGCTCTCGACGCGGATGAGGAAGGTTCCGGCGACCCTGAGCGTTGCCGGAACCGTCGTGGTCGTGCCCGCGGCGGCACCGACGCCGTAGACGCCACCCGCCACCTTGCGCGACCACACCACTTTCACCAGCGGCGTTGCGTCGGTCGTGACCTGTATTGCCGTGATCGTGATGTTCGGCGTCGATCGGTTGTAGGGCTGAATGGTCGAAGTGCCGATTTTCATGATGGCGTCGAGATCCGTCTTGACGATGGTCGGCTGCTGCGTGACGAGATCGGCAACCATGCTGCCGATGCGGCTGACCTTCTTGCTGGTCTCGATGGCCTGCGAAGCCTCCATGGTCATGAAGTACAAGACCAGCAGGATCGGAACGATAAGAGCGAACTCGACCGCCGCGATGCCCTTGCGATTAGACCAGAATCCGATGGCTCTGCTCCAGGACTCCGAGATTTTCAGATGTGCCCCCGCACGCATCATGGCATTTGCCTTTTTCTTGTTGGTCGTTCTGAACTCAATTGTCGAACGGCTCGTTCTGCCAGGTCACCGACGCAAAATGCAGCGTCCTGCCACCACTCAGATTGGCCATCGACTTGGCCATCAGATCGGTCATGACAGGCCATTTGTAGAAGACCCGCAGCATGTTCTTAGATTCCGCCAGGCCAGGCGTGTTTGCGAAAGTCTGTGAGTTCGTGCCTTGCATCAGCACGACATCGCCGTTCTGGATCTTGAAGGTCGCGGTGGCCGCGTCCGCGAAGGTCGGATACTCGCGAAGGTCCACGAGCAGTTGTTGCGGGCAATCCGTGGAGACGATGATCTGCAGCCTGCCGCAGATCAGGGTCGTCAATTTGCTCCCGGCGACATCCGCCGGCCGCAGCTGGCCGGTGCGCAACTGACGCGCGACATCGTCGGTGATGTTGGCCATCACTTCCTGGCCGGCAAACGAGATGCAGCTTTCAAGGATGGCGAATATGAGGAGGGCGAACGGCAATGCAAGTATCGAGAATTCGATGGCGGTGCTGCCACGGCGATTGCGAAGGAAGCGCGTCAGAAACCCGGCGCGCTCCGCCTTGTGCTGATCTGTCGAGCTGAATTCGTTGCCCATGTCCTGTTCCTGCCACCCCTGGACGGTTCCGACAGGTGTACTAGCGCAAACCAATTGAGGCCCGGTTTGAATGATCGTTAAAGTCGGCGCCGGCGCCTTAACCGGCCGGTAACCTGGACAGGCTGGTGGCGCCGCGTAGCCTATTTGCTCACGCTCATCTCGGCCTCGGAGGATTTTTCAGCCTCGCTCTTGTAGGAGCTTTCGCAATAGGGCGTGCAGGACATGGTCTGGACCTCTGCACGCCGGTAAATGCGAACCGACGAGGCCGCCTGCCGCACGACGGTAACCTGCGCGTCGACGATCGGGCTGCCCTCCTGGTCGAGAACGACGAGATTGGTGACGCCGAAACCCTTGCCGGTGAGCACGATCGTGGAGGCGTCCTGGACCGAGGCATCAGCGATGGCCGGGTTGCCGACGACGATCGTGTCGGCGGGACGCGACAACTTCACGATCTTGGCCTGATTCATCGTCACTTCGATATCGGCGGCGGCCACGGCTGGCGTGATCAAGCTCGTGGCGGCAAGAAGCACGGCAATCAGGATTGAGGATCTCTGCACGGCCATCGATGCGCTCCCGCAAGCAAACTGTTCAACGGAACATGAACGAGATTGGTGAACCAACGGTTAAGTCGGCTTGCCGGCGCCGGATGTGGCGCTCGACGTGGCTGTTCACGGGGTTGGATTCGCGCCAGTCGCAAGCTTTGCCAAAGCCTTGTCTTTCGCGGCATTGGCTTGGGAAACAGTAGGTTAGCCAGCGCTTAGCGTCGGGTTAACCACGCATTCCGTTCGAGCCGGGAAAGGAATCGGTAAGGCTGTTTATTAAGCCGATCGAAAGAGCTTCTCCCTAGATTGGCAGCATCCGATCAACCATCACAGAAGTTGACGGAAGTGCTGTAACACGTGGAGTAGGAGCTCTCGAATGTCTAACCTTTTTGCACGTTTCGTGAAGGACGAATCCGGCGCGACCGCTATCGAATATGGTCTGATCGCCGCCCTCATCGCGCTCGCCATCATCACCGGCGCCGGCGCCCTTGGCAATGCAATCAACGCCAAGTTCACGTCGATCGGAACCACCCTGAACAGCAGCGGCAGCTGATCTGCCTATTGCTGAACGCTCAGCTAATGTTCTGGACAGGGGCCGCTACATAGCGGCCCCTGTTTTGTTCTCGTTGGCAAGGGTGGGCGTCTCTCTTTACGGGTCTCATCGAACGTTAATCGAACCGGCCTATATTGAATTGCTTGGAAGCCCCTACAAATAGGCATGAGCGCCGATGCTTGAAGCCCTGATCTTCGTCGTCTTTCCGTTCTGCATGCTGTTTGCAGCGATCTCCGACATGCTGTCGATGACAATTGCCAATCGCGTGTCGGTGCTGCTTGTCGTCGTGTTCGCGCTGGTCGCGCCGCTGACGGGTATGGAATGGGCAGCCTATGGTTGGCATTTCGCCGCCGGCGCCCTGGTCCTTGCCGTGACGTTTGGCCTGTTCGCAATGGGTGGCATGGGAGGCGGCGATGCCAAGCTGCTGGCCGCGACGGCCGTGTGGATGGGGTTGAACATCCAACTCGTCGAATACCTTGTTGTCTCGACACTCATCGGCGGCCTGCTGACGATCGCCATCCTGCTTTACCGGAAGTCGCCGCTGGCGGTTATGACGGGCAGCAATCCGTTCCTGCGCCATTTCGCGGAAGAGTCGGTCGGGATTCCCTACGGGATCGCGCTCGGCCTTGGCGGGCTGCTGACCTATCCGGACTCACCTTTGATGGTGTGGGCGCTGGCCAGGCTTGCGAGCTGAACGCGATCGTTTTCCGTTTCCCCCACCGCATTGCCCGGCCGGCTTTGAAATGAGCCTTCGCTAGGCCCCTTTGATCCGTGGCGGCGCGATCCAGACAATTTATGTAAACCTTAAATTAATCACGATCGTAAGCATTACATTAACCTTGTTTTGACGATTGCCGCTGCAAAGTCCGGCTTGGCTACGTGGTTTGCCAAGGGCGAGGTTCGGACAGATGCCAGCATCCCGACTTATTATTCTTAGCGTGGCGGTGGCCGCGGCGGGTGGCGCTGGCTATGTCGCGAAGAACATGGTCACCGCGCCGCCGCCGCAGATCGTGGTCGATTCCGGCCCCCAGGCTCCCGCCGTGCCCCTGCAGGACGTGCTTGTGCTCTCGGGCGATGTCGCGATGGGCAACGCGCTACAAAACAACATTTCCTGGCAATCCTGGCCGGCCGACGGGGTCAACGCGAATTTCATCACCAAGGCCAATGCTCCCGACGCCCTGGAGAAATTGAAGGGATCGATCGCCCGCGTGCCGATGTATGCCGGCGAGCCGGTGCGGCGCTCCAAGCTGATCGGCGAGGGGCAGAGCTTCATGTCGTCCATCCTGCCCTCCGGGATGCGGGCGGTCGCCACGACCATCTCGGCCGACACTTCGGCCGGCGGCTTCATCCTTCCCAACGATTTCGTCGACGTCATCATGACCCGCAGGGCGGATGCCAACAGCGGCAGCACCGGCTTCAACACCGAAACCATCCTCAAGAACATCCGCGTCCTGGCGATCGACCAGACGATCCAGGAAGACGAGGAGGGCAAGAAGACCAGGGTGGGCCAGACCGCCACGCTGGAGCTGACGCCCAAGCAGGCGGAGATCATCACCGTCGCCCAGCAGATGGCGGATCGCCTGACGCTGGCCTTGCGCGCGGTCGCGGACACCCAGGAAAAGAATGTGGGCGAGGCCGACTATCTCGTTTCCGGCAATGGCCGCAAGGGAACGGTGAGACTGATCAAGTCGGGCGAAGTCTCCGAAGTAGGGGCAAGGAAATGAGGCTAAGCGGTAAACTGCCGGCAATCGCAGCCGCGGCATTCAGCCTGCTGCTCGTCGGAACGAATGTGCATGGCGTCGTCGAGGCGAAGAGCACGCAGGTGTCGGCCACGACAGCCACGCAGCGCGTCAAGCTCGGCCTCAACAAATCGGTGGTCATAGACCTGCCGAGCGATGCCTACGACATTCTCGTCGCCAACCCGACCGTTGCCGATGCGGTGACCCGCACTGCAAGGCGTATCTATCTGTTCGGCAAATCGGTCGGCGAGACCAACATTTTCGTCTTCGGCCCGAACGGCGAACAGATCGCCAGCCTGGACCTGGCAGTCGAACGCGACGTCGCCGGCCTGGAAGATTATATCAAGCGCTTCCTTCCGACCTCGGACGTGAAGGTGGAACTGCTGAACGACAATGTCGTCTTGACCGGAATGGTCGATACGCCGCTGGACGCGAAGCGGGCGGTCGACCTGGCGACGATCTTCGTCTCAGGCGGTGAAGCAACGACCGGGCAGTATTCGCAGACCGCGGCCGGCGGCTCGGCCCAGAGCGGCGTCGACATCAACAACCCCGACCAGGAACGACGCGTCTCGAAGATCGTCAATCTTCTGCAGATCATCGGCGACGACCAGGTCACGCTCAAGGTGACCGTCGCTGAAGTCAGTCGCTCTGTGATGAAGCAGCTTGGTGTCAACATGGTTGGCAGCGGCAACAGCAACGGTATCAGCTGGAACGCGCTAAGCTCGCCGAATTACGGCTTGGGCAAACCACTATCGCAGAATTCAGGCTTTAGCCTTGGAAGCGCAACCTCACCCTTTCAGGCCTACATAAATGCGATGGAACAGTCGGGAGTCATGAAAACCCTGGCTGAACCGACACTGACGGCTGTCTCGGGTGAGAAGGCGACATTCAAGGTCGGCGGTGAGTTCAATATCATTACCGGGCGCACAAGCAACGTCTCCACGGACAACCAGACCGGCCAGGTGACATACACCAACCAGCAGATTGAATACGGTATTGGCCTCGAGTTCCAACCGGTCGTGCTGTCGGCTGGGCGTATCAGTCTCAAGGTCAGGACGGCCGTTTCGGAGCCGACCACGGAAGGTGGCACGACCTTGGAAGCGGGGGGGGCCTTACCTGGCACCACACTGCTGTCTATCCGTAAGCGCCTTGCCGACACCACGGTCGAATTGCCTTCCGGCGGCTCCATGATGATTGCGGGTCTGGTCCGCGACGACGTGCGTCAAGCGGTCTCCGGACTGCCAGGTCTCACCAAGATCCCGGTCCTTGGCACCTTGTTCCGCAGTAGAGACTTCGTGCGCAATGAGACCGAGCTGGTGATTTTCATCACGCCCTATCTCACCAAGCCAGTGGCGCGCAACGATCTCGCCAAGCCGGACGACAATTTCAACCCTGCCAGCGACGGCGCCGCCAATTTTCTTGGCAAGGTCAATCGCGTCTACGGCACCATGCAGACAGACAAGCCCAACGGCCGTTACCACGGCGTTGTCGGCTACATCTACAAGTGAATGGGGAAGCGGACATGTCTCAGTCAGCGTTGAAGACAAGGACCATCGCCACGACGATGCGCGCCTGCCGTTCGCGGACCGGCCTGCGGGTGCTGCCGGTTCTGGCGGTGGCGATGACCGCCGCTCTGCTGGCCGGGTGCGCCCAGCGCGACAGCATCACCGTCGGCGCCGTTCCGGACGACTATCGCACCAACCATCCGATCGTCATCGCGGAGAAGAACCAGAAGATCGACCTGCCTGTCGGCGCCGGCGACCGCGGCATGACCGGTTCGCAGCGCGACACGCTGCTCGGTTTCCTCGATGGCTACGACAAGAGTGCTGCTCCGACATTGACCATCCAGATTCCGAGCGGATCGGCCAACGAGGTCGCCGCGACGGCGGCCGGCCGTGATTTCGCCAGGCTCGCGGTCGCCAGCGGTATCAAGCGCAACCGGATCGTCGTGGTCTCCTACCAGGCCGGCTCGAGTGAGACATCCGCTCCGGTTCGCGTCTCCTATATCGCGGTGAGGGCGCAGACCGACAAATGCGGACGCTGGCCCGACGATGTGCTCGAGACGTCGGAAAACAAGCACTATGCCGACTTCGGCTGTTCCTATCAAAACAATCTCGCTGCCCAGATGGCCAACCCGGCCGATCTGCTCGGGCCGCGCAAGCAGACCACCATCGACGCTGAAAACCGCGGCAAGGTGATCGATGTCTATCGTGCAAGAGGTATTTCGGATGAATTCCTCGGCAATTCGGAAGTGACGTACTGAGCCGAGCCCTCGAGGAAGAGAAGCCACGGAAAAGAGCATGACCATGAGCAATCTTGCCTATGACGCCACCGTGGACGGCGGTGATACATCACCGCAGGACATCGCCGCGATGCAGGCGTTGCGGCCGGTTCCGCGCATCTCGATCCAGGCATTCTGCGAGACCGAGGGCGTCGCCAATCCGGTCGAGCGCGCCGGCGAGGACCGCCGTATGACCAAGGCGCATCTCAAAGTCCATATGGGCGGCATTCCCACGGCGATCGAGTTCTATCAATCGGCGCCGACCCCGAACCTGATCCTGCTGGAGTCACGCAGCGAACCCAAGCAATTGCTGGAGCAGCTCGCCCAGCTCTCTGAATACTGCGATCCATCCTCGAAAGTGGTGGTGATCGGCCATTACAATGATGTCGGTCTCTATCGCGAGCTCATCCGCTCCGGCATCTCCGAATATGTCATCGCGCCCGTTTCGATGGCTGACATCGTCAGTGTCGTGTCGTCGATTTTCGTCGATCCGGAGGCTGAACCCATCGGCCGTTCGATCGCCTTTGTCGGCGCCAAGGGCGGTGTCGGCTCTTCCACCATCGCCCACAATGTCGCCTGGGCGATGTCCTCCCTGTTCAAATCCGAGGTCGTCGTCGCCGACCTCGATCTCGCCTTCGGCACGGCCAACATCAATTTCGACCAGGATCCGGCCCAGGGCATCGCCGAAGCGGTGTTCTCGCCCGAGCGCGTCGACGAAGTCTATCTCGACCGGCTGCTGACGCAGTGCGCCGAGCATTTGTCGTTGCTCGCCGCGCCCTCGACGCTGGAACGCGTCTACGACTTCGATCCCGACGCCTTTGCTCAGCTTGTCGATACCGCGCAGCGCAGCGTGCCGCTCCTGGTCCTGGACGTCCCCCATGTCTGGACGGGCTGGGCCAAGAACACGCTGGTCAAGGCCGACGAGATCGTCATCACGGCGACCCCGGAACTGGCCAATCTGCGCAACACCAAGAACATGGTCGACATGCTCAAGCGGCTTCGCCCCAACGACCCGCCGCCGAAGCTGATCATCAACCAGGCCGGCGTTCCCAAGCGGCCGGAAATTTCGCCGTCCGATTTCGCCGAGCCGCTCGGCCTGACGCCAATGTCGGTCATCGGCTTCGATCCATTGCTGTTCGGCAATGCCGCCAACAACGGGCGGATGCTCGGCGAGATGGATGCCAAGAACCCGGTTGTCGCGATCATCAACGAGATTGCCCACGTGCTGACCGGGCGAAGCGAAATCCGCACGAAAAAGAAGGCCGGCCTGGGCAGTCTGCTCGGCAAGCTCTCGCGCAACAAGAAGTGACGCTTTTGGAACCGGTAGTCGATCATGTTCGGTAAAAGAGGCAACGACGACGGCAACCGGTTCACACCGGAATTCCGCCAGCCAGCACCGGCGCCGGCCGCGCCGCCGCCAGCGGGTTCGGCGGATACGGCGGTTCTTGCCCGGCCCGCGGCACCGCTGCAGCCAAGCGCGCCTGTGGCGCCGCCGGCTCGCCGCGCCGTCGAGGCGCCGCCCATCGCGCCGGAGGCGAGGCGCCCCCAACGCGAAAAGAGCGAAACCTATTACGACACCAAGAGCCAGGTCTTCTCGGCGCTCATCGACACGATCGACCTGTCGCAGCTGGCCAAGCTCGACCCGGAGACCGCGCGCGAGGAAATCCGCGACATCGTCAACGACATCATCGCGATCAAGAATTTCGCAATGTCGATCGCCGAGCAGGAGGAATTGCTCGAGGACATCTGCAACGACGTGCTTGGTTATGGGCCGCTCGAACCATTGCTCGCCCGCGACGACATCGCCGACATCATGGTCAACGGCTCCAAGAACGTCTACATCGAAGTCAATGGCAAGGTCGAGCAGACCGGCATTCGCTTTCGTGACAACCAGCAGCTTCTCAACATCTGCCAGCGCATCGTCAGTCAGGTCGGTCGCCGTGTCGATGAATCCAGCCCGATCTGCGACGCCCGCCTTCCCGACGGCTCCCGCGTCAACGTCATCGCTCCGCCCCTCGCCATCGACGGCACCGCGCTCACCATCCGCAAATTCAAGAAGGACAAGTTGACGCTCGATCAGCTGGTCAAGTTCGGGGCCATCTCGCCGCAGGGCGCCGAAGTCCTCAAGATCATCGGTCGTGTTCGCTGCAACATCGTCATCTCGGGCGGCACCGGTTCCGGCAAGACGACACTGCTCAACTGCCTCACCAATTACATCGACCGCGACGAGCGCGTCATCACCTGCGAGGACTCGGCCGAACTGCAACTGCAGCAGCCACATGTCGTGCGTCTGGAAACCCGACCGCCCAACCTCGAAGGCGAAGGCGAAGTGACGATGCGCGACCTGGTCAAGAACTGCCTGCGCATGCGACCCGAGCGCATCATCGTCGGCGAGGTGCGCGGACCCGAAGTGTTCGATCTTCTGCAGGCGATGAACACCGGCCATGACGGTTCGATGGGAACGATCCACTCGAACAGCCCGCGCGAATGCCTGAACCGTATCGAATCCATGATCGCCATGGGCGGTTATTCGCTGCCGCAGAAGACCGTGCGTGAAATCGTCGTCGGTTCCATCGATGTGATCATCCAGGCGGCGCGTCTGCGCGACGGATCGCGTCGTATCACTCACATCACCGAGGTGATCGGGATGGAAGGCGACGTCATCATCACGCAGGACATCGTCCTCTACAACATCAAGGGCGAGGACGCCAACGGCAGGCTGCTGGGCGAGCATGTCTCGACCGGCATCGGCCGCCCGCATTTTTGGGATCGGGCTCGCTACTACGGCGAGGAGCAGCGCCTCGCGGTTGCGCTCGAGGCTATGGAGAAACGCGCTGACTGACGCGGCGTTGAGGGTTCTGGTCGATGTTTGGAATTGACGGCACCGTATTGGCGTTTGTCGTGCTCGCCGGCTTCAGCGCCGGCGCGGTCGCCTATGCATTCCTGTTCAACCAGATCAGCAACGAGAAACAGGCTGGCAAGCGGCTGGAGACGATCAAGGCCGCCGAGACGGACCGGTCCGTCGTCAAGGCCACCCGCGACCGCGCGACGGATGCAGCCAAGCGCCGGAAATCCGTGCAGGATTCGCTGAAGGAACTCGACGAGAAGCAGAAGACCAAGGACAGCGCCATCAAGAAGCCGCCGCTGAAGGCGCAACTCCGGCAGGCCGGGATGAAGGTCTCAATCGAGCGTTTCTACATCTATTCCGCCATATGCGGTCTCGCGCTGACGGTGGTCGCGTTCGTGGCCGGTGCGCCGATGCTTGTCTTGCCCGGTGTGTTGTTGGCTGGCGCGCTCGGCCTGCCGCGCTGGTTCGTATCGTTTCGCCGCGCGCGCCGGGTCAAGGCATTCCTCAACGAATTTCCAAACGCGCTCGACATCATCGTGCGCGCGGTCAAGTCCGGCCTGCCGCTGAACGATGCCGTACGCCTCATCGCCAACGAATCCCCCGAGCCGGTGAAGATGGAGTTTCGCCGCATCGTCGATTCGCAGCAGATGGGCCTGTCGATCCCCGATGCGACCTTGCGCATGCCCGAAACCATGCCGTGCACCGAGGCGAGTTTCTTTGGCATCGTCATCCAGATCCAGTCGCAGGCCGGCGGCAATCTGTCCGAGGCGCTGGGCAACCTTTCACGCGTGCTTCGTGATCGCAAGAAGATGAAAGCCAAGGTGCAGGCGCTGTCCATGGAGGCGAAGGCGTCCGCCGCCATCATCGGCGCGCTGCCCTTCATCGTTGCCTTTCTCGTCTATCTTTCCAGCCCCGACTATCTGATGCCGCTGTTCAACACCAGCGTTGGCAATCTGATACTGGGCTGTGCCGCTGTATGGATGTCGATCGGCATCCTGGTCATGCGCAAGATGATGAACTTTGAAGTCTAGGGCCGCGGCATGACCGACCAAGTCATCAAATCATTGACGGATCCCAGCCTGCTGATCGCGCTGCTGGTCGCCATCGCCGTGTTCGCGACGGTCTTTACATTGCTGCCGGCATTCGGCGGAAACCAGCTCAAGTCGCGCATGAAGTCGGTCGCGCTGGAGCGCGATGAGCTTCGCGCCAAGCAGCGCGCGCGGCTCGCGAGCGAGGCCGATCGCCGCCGCAAGGGCCTGCGCGAGCAACAGTCGGTCGGCATGCGCAACATTGTCGATCGGCTCGACCTGCGGCGCGCACTGGCCGACGAGAGCACCTTGCAGAAGCTCAAGGTCGCCGGCTTTCGCGGACAGAACCCGCTGACGCGGTTTCTCTTTTTCCGCCTCGTGTTGCCTTTTGTCGGCTTCGCGCTGGGGCTGGTCTACATATTCGTGCTCGGAGGATTGCCCGACAAACCCCTGGTCATCCGGCTGTTCGTCTGCATCCTGGTCGCCTATGGCGGCTTCTATGCCCCGGTCGTCTATGTCAACAATCGCGCCACCAAGCGCAAGCAGTCGATCCAGATGGCGTGGCCGGATGCGCTGGACCTGATGCTGATCTGCGTGGAGTCGGGCATGTCGGTGGAAGCCGCGCTCCGCAAGGTCGCCGACGAGATCGGCGCGCAGTCGGTGGCTCTGGCGGAAGAATTCATCCTGACTAACGCCGAGCTCTCCTATCTGCAGGAACGCAAGCAGGCCTATGAGAATCTTGCGAACCGTACCGGTCTGGAATCGGTCAAATCGGTGTCGCAGGCGCTCGTCCAGGCCGAACGCTACGGCACCCCGGTGGCGCACGCATTGCGCGTGCTTGCCGCCGAAAGCCGGGACCAGCGCATGAATGCCGCCGAGAAGAAGGCCGCCGCCTTGCCGCCCAAGCTCACCGTGCCGATGATCCTGTTCTTCCTGCCGGTGCTTTTCGCCATCATCCTGGGTCCGGCCGGCATCCAGGTCAGCCAGCGCGGCATCTTCGGCACCGATCATCCGTCATCATCGACCAAGTAGCGGCGAGGCACGTGGAAACAAACGAAGAAGCCGCGCTGAACTCAGCGCGGCTTCTTCGTTCACTTGGGGCCTTTGTAGATCGTCGCCTCAGTTGGTTGCCGTCTTCGGCTTGTCCTGATCCTTGAGCTGCCTCCAGGCATTCTGTTGCGCAAGCATCTGCCTGAGATAAGCGACATTGGCCTGTGCCTGCTCGGGCGAGAGCTCCTGCGAGGCGATCTTCTCGGCTTCGTCGAAGCGGCCCTGCAGGCCGACGACCAGCGCCAGGTTCTGGCGCACGCGGCTATCGGCGTTGGGCTGCTGGGCGGCCGAACGCATATAGGTTTCCGCGGTGCGCAGATCCCCCTCCAGCACATAGGACATGCCGAGATTGGAGAGAACCGAGGGCTCGTTCGGCTTGAGTTCGAGCGCCTTTCGGTAAAGCTGGCGCGCATCGTCCTTCTGACCGAGCTGATCAAGGATGGCCGCTTCCGCCGACACCAGCTTCCAGTCGGGATATTCCGGTGTCTGTGCGCGGCGCACGGCGTCGAGCGCTGCCTCGAACTGGCCATTGGCGGCCAGCGCCTTGCCATAGGCGGCGAGCACGTCGCGATCCTTGGGATAGGCGATCGCCAGTTTGCGCATCACGGCAAGCGACTGGTCGGCATCGCCGTCCATCTGCAGCGCGGCCGCGAAGTTGGTTGCGATGCGCTTGTCGTTGGGATTCCTGGAGTAGGACTGGCCGAGGGCGGCCGTGGCATTGTGCACTTCTCCCGCCGACATGCTCTCCAGCGGCTTGCCGCTGGTACGAGCGATCGAGCCGGTAGTCATCCTGCTGGTTCCGCATCCGGCGACGCCCGCCGCGAGCGCCAGCATGAGGGCGGTGGTGGCGAGCCGTTTTCCTCTGGCATTCATTGTGCGGTTGGTCGGCATCGACACCTAAGCCTCCATTCATGCGCGGCCATTGCGTGGCCATCTTCCCTCCCGCAGAAATATTCTGTTAACCCTAACGGAGAGTTAAGAAACGCCGACTCGCGAAGGGTCGGCAGGAGAGAACATCGAATGCCTGTCGAACTCGTCGAGACGAAATTGCAAGGTGCGCTGCCGGTGCATCTGGTGGCCCGTGACGGCCTGGAGGCCGCGGGCCTTGCGCCATCTGCTGTCGCATGGGCCAGGGCCAACGGCTTTTCCGGCGAGGCAGGCAGGACGCTGGCCGTGCCCGGCGAGAACGGCGCACTTGCCGGCGCCCTGTTCGGCACCGGCGACGGGGAAGGTTCACTCGCGCTCGGTGCACTGTCGAAAACCCTGCCGGAAGGCGACTGGCATTTCGCCTCCCTTCCTGCCGAGCCGGAACTCGCGGCAATCGCGCTGGCGCTCGGCGGCTATGTCTTCACCCGTTACGGCAAGAAGCCAGGCAAGGCGCTGCGTTTCGACGTGCCGGCCGGCGTCGACGCGGCGCGCGTTCGCCGCATCGCCGATGGCGTCTTCCTGGCCCGCGATCTGGTCAACACACCGACCAGCGACATGGGGCCGGATGATCTGGAGAAGGCGGTGCGCACCCTGGCCGCGGCTCACAAGGCCGAAGTCTCCGTCATCAAGGGCGACGAGTTGCTGACCCAGAACTTCCCGATGATCCACGCCGTCGGCCGCGCTTCATCAGGTGCGCCGCGTCTGATCGACATGATCTGGGGGCAACCGGGCGCGCCGAAGGTGACGCTGGTCGGCAAGGGCGTCTGCTTCGACACAGGCGGTCTCGACATCAAGCCGTCATCCGGCATGCTGTTGATGAAGAAGGACATGGGCGGCGCCGCCAATGTGCTTGGCCTGGCCTCGATGATCATGGCCGCCGGGTTGAAGGTGCGACTGCGCGTGCTGATCCCCGCGGTCGAGAACTCGATTGCCGGCAACGCTTTTCGACCCGGCGACGTGCTGGCAAGCCGCAAGGGCATCACTGTCGAGATCGGCAACACGGACGCCGAAGGCAGGCTCGTGCTCGGCGACGCGCTGGCGTTGGCCGATGACGAGGAGCCGCAGCTGCTGGTCGACATGGCGACGCTGACCGGAGCGGCCCGTGTCGCGCTTGGCCCTGATCTGCCGCCTTTCTATACCGGCGACGAGGCGCTGGCCTCTGACCTCGCCGCTGCATCGCTGGCGGTCGAGGATCCGCTGTGGCGGTTGCCGCTGTGGCGGCCCTACGATGCTAAGCTGTCGTCGAAGATCGCCGACGTCAACAATGTCACCACGGACGGTTTCGCCGGTTCGATCACGGCGGCGCTGTTCCTCAAGCGCTTTGTCGACAAGACGGCGAGCTGGGCGCATTTCGACATCTTTGCCTGGAACCCCGCCGATCGCCCGCATGGGCCCGCCGGTGGCGAGGCGCAAGGCATTCGCGCGCTGGAGCGGGTCATCTCGACACGCTTTGGCTGACGGGGTGGCAGCAAGCAGCGCCGGCAAATCGCTAAAACTGAAACGGAACCGAAACAATTTGCCGTCATGCTGGCGCGATGTCGATTGCGATGCGCCCGAGCCAGGCCTTGCGACTGTGGCAGCAAGTCATGCTGTCGCAGGTGCGCGACGATGCGCCCGACCTGACCATGCGCCAGACGGCGATCCTGTTCACCATCTATCTCGATCCGCCGCCGCACACGGTGCGCGGGCTGGCCGCCCGCCTCAACGTCACCAAGCCGGTGATCACCCGCGCGCTCGACACGATGGGCGCGCTGAAGCTGGTGTCGCGCCATCGCGACGAACTCGACAAGCGCAACGTGCTGATCAAGCGCACGGTCGAGGGCGCGCTCTTTGTCGAGCGCTTCGGCGATGGTATCATCGCCAGGGCGCTTGAACTGCCCATCTGACCATCTTGCCCATACAACAGGGTTGCCGATTTTGACTGCTCACGATGCCCGTCTCCACGCCTTCCGTTCCGACCTTGCCGACGCAAGGCTGAAAGGCGAGGTTTCCGCCGAGCGTTTTGTCGCCGGCCGGCCGGCGCGGATTTCGGCTTCGGTGGCAGACATCCGCAAGGCACCGCGCGCGGATGCCGGCATCAACACGCAAGCCCTGTTCGGCGACGATGTGCTGGTTTTCGAGGATGCCGAAGGCTGGGCCTGGATCCAGGCCGAACGCGACGGCTATGTCGGCTACGTCGCCGCAACCGAGCTGGGCGGACGGGAACACGCGCCTACCCATATCGTCTCGGTGCCCCGCACCTTTCTCTATCCCGGTCCGGATCTGCGCTTTCCGATCGCGGGACAGCTGTCGATGGGGTCGACGGTGACGGTGAGGGGAGCCGCCGAGACGCGCGGCACACACTACGCCGTCCTGCCGTCGGGCGAAGCGATCATCGCGGGTCACCTCAGGCCAATCGCAGAAATTGCCGCCGACTATGTCGCGGTTGCCGAGACGTTTCTAGGCACGCCCTATCTGTGGGGCGGCGCGTCCGGCTTCGGCATCGACTGTTCCGGCCTGGTGCAACTTGCGATGCGCATGGCGGGCAAAAACGTGCTGCGCGATTCCGACATGCAGGCGGCAAGCATTGGCGAGCCGCTCGAACCGGGTCCGGATTATGCCGGATTGCGCCGGGGCGACCTCGTCTTCTGGAAAGGCCATGTCGCTGTCATGACCGATGCCGAGACCATGATCCACGCCAACGGCCACACCATGCTGGTCTCGCGCGAAGGGCTGAAGGACGCCACCGCCCGCATCGGCTACCTCTATGGCGGCCCGACCGGGTTTCGAAGGCCGTGAGCTTCTTCCTCCTCTCGTAAACGGGGCGAGGAACGCTACGATCCCCTTTTGTTCCGATTTTCCTTGGCGATCGCCCGTAGCCGCGCTACCTCTGGCGCGTGACAGTTGAGCCGCGCCTTGCCGAGCAGAATGCCGCCATTGCCCTGCCCGAGCCATTCCTCCGATGGTTCGGCGAGAAAGGCTGGTCGCCGCGCGGCCATCAGATCGAATTGCTGGCGAAGGCTCAAAGCGGCCAATCGGTACTGTTGATCGCGCCGACCGGGGCCGGCAAGACGCTGGCCGGTTTCCTGCCCTCGCTCACTGAACTCGCCGTCAGGCCAAGGCGAAAGCCGGGGCAGGTGCATCGCGGCATCCACACGCTCTACATCTCGCCGCTCAAGGCGCTGGCCGTCGACATCGAGCGCAATCTCGGCAAGCCGGTCGAGGAGATCGGTCTGCCGATCAGCATCGAGACGCGCACCGGCGACACGCCTTCCCACAAGCGCCAGCGCCAGAAGCTGGCGCCGCCGGATATATTGCTGACCACGCCCGAGCAACTGGCGCTGCTGATCGCGGCAGGTGATGCAAAGCGCTTCTTCGCGGATTTGCGCTACGTCGTGCTCGACGAATTGCATTCGCTGGTGACGTCCAAGCGCGGACATCTCTTGGCGCTCGGCTTGGCGCGGCTGCGCAGCTTTGTGCCCGGCCTGCAGACGATCGGTCTGTCGGCAACGGTGGCCGAGCCCGACGAACTGCGGCGCTGGCTGGTCAGCCAGAATCCACCGGGCGACATGGCCGAATTGATCGTCGTCACCGGCGGTGCGAAGCCCGAAATTTCCATCCTCGATTCGGAGGCGCACGTGCCGTGGGCGGGGCATTCGGCCCGCTATGCCACGCCGGAGATCTACCGCGAGATCAAGCGCCACAAGACGACCCTGCTGTTCGTCAACACCCGCAGCCAGGCGGAGCTGCTTTTCCAGGAATTGTGGCGGGTCAACGAGGACACGTTGCCGATCGCGCTGCATCACGGCTCTCTCGACGTCGGCCAGCGGCGGCGCGTCGAGAAGGCGATGGGCGACAACGCGCTGCGCGCCATCGTCGCCACCTCGACCCTCGACCTCGGCATCGACTGGGGCGATGTCGACCTGGTTGTGCATGTCGGCGCGCCGAAGGGCGCCAGCCGGCTGGCGCAGCGCATCGGCCGGGCCAACCACCGCATGGATGAGCCATCCAAGGCGATCCTGATCCCGGCCAATCGCTTCGAGGTGCTCGAATGCCGAGCAGCGCTCGACGCCAATTATCTTGGCGCGCAGGACACGCCGCCGCTGGTCGATGGCGGCCTCGATGTGCTGGCGCAACATGTGCTCGGCTGCGCCTGCGGCGCACCGTTCCGTGCCGACGATCTCTACGAGGAAGTACGAACGGCGGCACCCTACACCAGCCTCGATAGGATTACCTTCGACCGCGTCATCGATTTCGTCGCCACCGGCGGCTATGCGCTGAAGAATTACGAGCGCTATGCTCGTATCCGCCTGAACAAGGACGGGTTGTGGCGCGTCTCCAACCCGCGCGTGGCTCAGCAATACCGGCTGAATGTCGGCACCATCATCGAAGTGCCGGCGCTCAACGTGCGTTACGTCAAAGCAGGCAGCAAAGGCTCGGCTACACGCGGCGGCGCCGTTCTCGGCAAGATCGAGGAGGCCTTCCTCGAAACGCTGACGCATGGCGACACCTTCATGTTCGCCGGCAAGGTGCTGCGTTTCGAGGGCATACGCGAGAACGAATGCTTCGTGTCCAACGCGCCCGGCAGCGACGCCAAGGTGCCCTATTATGGCGGCGGCAAGTTCCCGCTTTCGACCTACCTTGCCGAGCAGGTCCGCATCATGCTGGACGATCCGCAGCGCTGGAAGAAGCTGCCGGAGCAGGTGGCCGACTGGCTGCGATTCCAGGCCGACAAATCGGTTCTGCCCAAACGCGATGACCTGCTGATCGAGACCTTTCCACGCGGCAACCGCTATTATCTGGTCGCTTATCCCTTTGAAGGCAGGCTGGCCCACCAGACGCTCGGCATGCTGCTTACCCGGCGCCTCGACAGGGCCGGCGCCAGGCCGCTCGGCTTTGTCGCCACCGATTACGCCCTTGCCATATGGTCGCTGGGCGACATGGGCGCGATGTTCAAAGCCAGGAAACCGTCTCTCGGCGCATTGTTCGACGAGGACATGCTGGGCGACGACCTCGAAGCCTGGCTGGCCGACAGCTGGCTTCTCAAGCGCACCTTCCGCAATTGCGCGCTGATTTCGGGGCTGATCGAGAAGCGCCATCCGGGCCAGGAGAAGAGCGGCCGTCAGGTCACCGTGTCGACCGACCTGATCTACGATGTGCTGCGCAGCCATGAGCCGGACCATATTCTGCTGCAGGCGACGCGTGCGGATGCGGCGGCCGGCCTGCTCGATGTCAGCAGACTTGCCGACATGCTCTCGCGCGTCCAGGGTCGAATCATGCATAAGAATCTCGAGCAGATTTCGCCACTGGCCGTGCCGATCATGCTCGAGATCGGCAAGATGCCGGTGAACGGCGAAGCCGATGAAACACTGCTGATGGATGCGGCGACTTTGGTCGCGGAGGCCATGGGGCCGGAAATGAGTGAGGGATGAATTTTTCGCTGGCGCGCACGTCGCTGATCGCCGAGGCCGACATGATAGGCATCGCCGGCGAACGTGCGGTCTGCGATCCGCGCGGCGTGCTCTATTTTCCCGAGCTCAGGCTGTTGGCGGTCTCCGACCTGCATCTGGAAAAAGGCTCTTCGCTGGCAAGGCGCGGCACGCTGATCCCGCCCTATGACACCGGCGCGACCTTGCTCAGACTGCAGGCCGTCATATCCGACTACCAGCCGTCGATCGTCATCAGCCTGGGCGACTCCTTTCACGATGGCGGCGGTGCCGAGCGCATGCATGCGAGTTTTCGCGAGCGGCTGGAAGCGCTGATGGCAGGCCGTGACTGGTTCTGGGTCGCCGGCAATCACGATCCGGAAGCGCCGGCCGATCTTCCCGGTGAAACGGTGCGGGAATTGGCCATAGGCTCGCTGCTGTTCCGGCATGAGCCGTCGAAAGTGCGCGTCGAGGGCGAGATCGCGGGCCACCTGCATCCCTGCGCGCGCATCGTCCAGCGCGGCCGTTCGGTGCGGCGGCGCTGTTTTGCCGGCGATGGCGGCCGCATGATCATGCCGGCCTTCGGCGCCTACACCGGTTCGCTCAACGTGCTCGATCGCGCCTATGCCGGGCTGTTTCGCCTGGAATCGCTGATGGCCTACATGCTTGGCAGCGACCGCATCTTCGCCATCTCCCGCTCGATGCTGCGGCCAGGCTGAGCAGCCCTATCTGCCGTAATATAGGGTGACCGTGTGCTTTGCCTCGGCGAAGAAAAGCCAGCGCTCGACCAGCATCCCGGCGAACTGGACGATCGCAGCGAGCACCGACGGGATCGCCCCAAAGGGCCACGGCAAGGCGAAAGTGGCCGCGAGCAGCAGAACGGGCAGGGCGAAGGCTAATCCCTGTGTGAGCATGCGCAGCTTCGCACCGTGCTTGCGCGCGATGCGAAAGCCCATTTCCTTGAGCAGATAGTTTTCCTCGGTATGCGGCCATTCCAGCGACCGTACCGTGCCGCCGGCCAAACCGGTCGCGGTGTTGGCGGTGGTAGGGATTTCGAGACGGTCATTGTGCCGCCAGGTCGCGAGCTTCCAGCCCCAGCCGGCAAGAGTGGCCAGCAGCGACAACGCCAGCACGGCCACCGAGCCGATGCCGAACCCCTGCAGCAGCGCGTTCAACAGAAGGCTGCCGGTCATGGCCGCGAAGATCAGATAGGCCGGCAAAGTATAGCGGCTGTGCCATTGGGCGATCGGTTTCAGCGACGCGTAGATCATCCCGGTGGTGCAGACGGTGACGATTGCACCGATGGCGGCCAGCAATCCGGCAATCGCCACCCAGCCGCCAGTGCGGCCCAACAACACCCAGCCGAGCCCGAACAGTCCCGCCGGGATGAAGGTGATGACCGACGACACGCCTTCGCGCGACAGCCAGGAGCTGCGCCATTGCGAGAACGCCCGCCAGGCGCGCTCGGGCCTGCCGAGATGGCCGGTCGAGGACAACAGTCCCGCCGCGATCAGGCCGAGCGCCAAGCCCAGGCCGACGAAGCCGAGCCAGAAATCGGCCGGGACGATCTGCAATCCAGCCAGCACGCCGAGCAATGCCAGCAGGCCGTAGCCGGCACCTGTGGCGGTGGTGAAGAAGACGACGGAGAAGGCTGGATGCATGGTCAGTTCGAAAGCATGCGATCGACCCAGCCGAGGAAGCCGCCTTCGGCCCGCACCGGCTCCAGCGCCTTCGCCGGCACCGATGCGCCGCGCTGCGTATGGGCGCGCGGCGGCAGATATTTGTTGGTCGGTTGATAGCCGAGTTCCGGCATCAGGTCGACGCCGCCGCGCTCCGCCACCAGTCGCGAGACGGCGGACTGGGGATCGCCGAGATCACCGAAATGCCGCGCGCTGGTCGGGCAGGCGGCGACGCAGGCCGGCACGCGGTCTTCTTCGGCCAGGTTGTCGTTGTAGATGCGGTCGACGCATAGCGTGCATTTCTTCATCACGCCGACATCGGTGTCGAATTCGCGCGCGCCATAGGGGCAGGCCCAGCTGCACAATTTGCAGCCGATGCACTTGTCCTCGTCGATCAGCACGATGCCGTCCGAGGCCCTCTTGTAGGAAGCGCCGGTCGGGCAGACGGTGACGCAGGCCGGCGTCTCGCAATGCAGGCAGGAGCGCGGGAAGTTCACCGTGCGCCCACCCATCTCTGTCGTGTGCTCGTAACTGTGCACGCGGTTGAACCAGACGCCGTCGACATGGCCGCCATAGGGGTCGATGTCGGTCAGCGGTGCCATGTGACCGCCAGTGTTCCACTCCTTGCAGGCGGTGACGCAGGCCTGGCAGCCGACGCAGGTGTCGAGGTCGATGACCAGGCCGAGTTTCTTGCCGGTATGGGCGGGGAGGCAGGTCATTCGGCGGCCTCTCTTGCCCGGCGGAATTCGGCGCCGAAGCGAAGGATGTCGGGCGAAGGCTCGAAATGCGGCGGCTGGCTGAAACGCTCGAATTGCGGCTCGCTGAAGCCGGCCTCTTCCGCGCTGCATTTGACGATGCGCACACGCAGATCGAACCATGCCGCCTGGCCGGTCACGGGATCGGAATTCGAATAGCGTTTGCCCTGAGCGTCGGACGAGGTCTGGTCGCCGATGATATGGTTGAGCAGGAAGCCGCGATTGCTCTCGGCGGCATCATCTTTCAGTCCCCAGCTGCCGCGCCTTTTGCCGATCGCGTTCCAGGTCCAGACCGTGCTTTCGTTCACCCCGTCGACCAGCTTGATCTGCCCCTTCACTCTGCCGTTGATGCTCTCGATCCACACCCAGTCGTCATCGACGAGACCGAGGCCGGCGCCGGTCCGGTGATGCACGAACAGCCGGTTCTGGCTGGTGATCTGCCGCAGCCACGCATTCTGCGAACCCCAGGAATGATACATGTGCATCGGCCGCTGCGTCAGCGCGTGCAGGGGGTATTTTTCGAGGTCGACCGCCGCTTCTTCGAATGGCATGTACCAGAACGGCAGCGGATCCATGTAGGTCTCGATGCGCTGCCGCTCGGCCTCCGGCGGCAGGACACGGCCATGGCCGCGTGCGGCGAGCCGAAAGCGCTGCAGGGGCTCGCAATAGAGCTGGAAGACGATCGGCTCGGCCTTCGGGATGAAACCCATCTGCACCGCGAAATCGAGATAGGAGCGGTTGGCCATCTTGTAGTAGCGCTGGTCGTCGGCGAAGTCGTGATGCCAGAAGCCGCCATTGTCGATGTAGCGCTGCAACTGGTTCGGATTGACCTCGCCCTTGCCAATCGATGTCCCATCCTTGCCGCGCCAGCCGGCCAGCGGTCCGATGCCCGGTGTGCGCTCGTGGTTGACGATATAGTCGGCATAATCGGCATATCTGGCCGCTCCGTCCTCGCCGACGAAACCGGGCAGGCCAAGCCGCGCGCCAAGCTCGATCAGCACCGACTGGAACGGCCTGACGTCGCGATCGGGCTCGACGACGGGATGGCGGATGGCATCGCCCGGCCCGTCGGCATGGCTGATCGGCCGGTCGAGCAGGCTGATGCAATCATGGCGCTCGAGATAGGTGGTGTCCGGCAGCACGAGGTCGGCAAACGGCACTGTCTCGGAATAATAGGCGTCGGAATAGATGATGAAGGGGATCTTGTAGTTGCCCGCCTCGTCGTGGTCGGTCAGCATACGCATCGTCTCGACGGTGTTCATCGAGGAATTCCAGGCCATGTTCGACATGTACATCATCAGCGTGTCGATCGGATAGGGATCGCCGGCCCAGGCATTGCGGATGACGGTGTGCATAAGCCCATGCGCGGCGAGCGGCGCGTCCCAGGAATAGGCTTTGTCGATGCGGGTCGGCGTGCCGTCTTCGTCGACCAGCAGGTCGTCCGGCCCGCAGACGAAACCAAGCGGCATGCCGTCCAGCGGCGTCATCGGCTTGACCGTCTTGCCGGCGGGTTTCGGCCCCGGCGGCGCCGAACGGGGATAGGGCGGCTTGAAGCGAAAGCCGCCGGGAACATCCACCGTGCCCAGAAGCACTTGCAGCAGGTGGATGGCGCGGCAAGAGTGAAAGCCGTTCGAATGGGCTGATATGCCGCGCATTGCATGCATCGAAACCGGCCGGCCCTTGATCGTCTCGTGCCGGCGCCCGGCCCAGTCGGTCCATGCAATAGCCAGTTCGATCGTCTGTTCGAAGGCGACATGGGCAAGCTCGGCGGCGATCCGGCGGATCGTATCGGCGGCAATGCCGCAGCGCTGCGCCACCGCATCCGGCGCATAGCTGTCGTCGAGATAGCGGTCGGCGATCAACTGGAACACCGGCGTGCAGCGGCAACCGCCGACTTCGAAGCTGCCGGTCAGCGCCGGCTTCGCTTCTGGGTCGGTTGCCTTGATGGCGGTTTTCTCCACCCTGTCCCAGGCCAGTGGATTGCCGTTGGCATCCCTGACGAACAGCCCGTCGTCGGACGCGCCTGGCTCCTGCACGACGAGGACATGGGCGTTGGTGTAGCGGAGCAAATAATCGAGATCGACACGGCCGGCCTTCAGCAACTCGTGGATGATCGCGAAGACGAGCAGGCCGTCCGTGCCGGGCCGGATGCCGATCCAGTCGTCGGCAATCGCATTGTAGCCGGTCCGGCAGGGGTTGATCGACACCACCTTGGCGCCGCGCGCCTTGAGCTTGCCCAGTCCGATCTTGATCGGGTTGGAATCATGGTCCTCGGCGACGCCGAACAGCATGAAATATCGTGTGTTGTCCCAGTCGGGCTCGCCGAACTCCCAGAACGAGCCGCCGATCGAATAGAGCCCGCCGGCCGCCATGTTGACCGAACAGAAGCCGCCATGGGCGGCGAAATTCGGCGTGCCGAACTGGCTCGCCCACCAACCGGTCAAGGATTGCGACTGGTCGCGGCCAGTGAAGAAGGCGAGTTTTTTTGGATCGGTGCGACGGATCGCCGAGAGCCGCTGCGTCGCGATCGAAAAAGCCTCCTCCCACTCGATCTCGCGGAACGCGCCGGAGCCGCGCGGGCCGGTGCGCAGCAGCGGCTTCTTCAGCCGGGCGGGGCTGTAATGCTGCATGATGCCGGAATTGCCCTTGCCGCAGATCACGCCGCGATTGACCGGATGGTCCTTGTTGCCGTTGATGTAGCGGACCTTGCCGTCCTTGATGTGCACGTCGATGCCGCAGCGGCAGGCGCACATATAGCAGGTCGTCTTGGCGATGCTGTCGGAAATGCCAGGCGAGGTGTCGACGCCGTCGCCTTCATCGGGCGCGCGCGTGTCGGCAAGCGGGCGTTGCGATGGTGCCGAATTCGCGCCGCGCGGCGTTGGATGCCTCATGATCCGGATGTGCCCGCGCGGCCGGCCGATTTGGCGCGTGTCTTCGGCCCGGGGCCGCGCATGTAGTGCTCTTCCGGGTGATAGCGATCGCCGGCCAGCCGTCTGCGGATGCCGCGGGTCCACTGCGCGAGAAGGGACTTGAACCGCCCGATCATTTTAGTCTCTGCCATTCTCTGGCGAATTTTTTCTAACTTCGCGTGAAAATGTAGAATGAAGCTATCGATCCGTCTAATCAGTTGTTCTTGTAAATTCGATCGATATTGGTTCTTAATGCTGACATGACCCTGGATCAGTTGCGCATTTTCGTCGCCGTCGCCGAACGCGGCCACATGACCAAGGCGGCGGAGCTTCTGGGCATCTCCCAGTCGGCGGCATCGGCCGCCATTCGCGCGCTTGAAGAGCAGCACGGCGTCCATCTGTTCAACCGCGTCGGCCGCAACATCGAGCTTGCCCAGACCGGCCACCGGTTCCTGCCGGAGGCAAAGGCCGTGTTGGAGCGGGCCGCCGCCGCGCGCAATGTGCTGGAACATGTCTCGCAGACGGTCGCCGGCAGCCTCTCCATCGCCGCCAGCCTGACCATCGCCAGCTACTGGCTGCCGCGCCGGCTGGCGTCCTTTCACGAGGCCTATCCCGCGGTGCGGCTGAGCGTCAGCATCGGTAACACGAGGCAGGTCGAGGCCAGCGTGCTGGATGGAACCGCCGATCTCGGCCTGGTCGAGGGGCGCACCGAATCCGACATATTGCGCCGGGCCAAGGTCGATACCGACCGGTTGATGCTGGTGGTTGCCGCGTCACATCCCGAAATCGTCGAAACCGCGCCGGGCCGTCCCGACATCAGGGGCCTGCGCTGGATCATCCGCGAGGGCGGGTCGGGCACGCGCGAGGTGCTGGAGGATCTGGCGCGGCGCGAGGGGATTTCGCTTGCCGATTTGCAGGTGTTCCTGGTGCTGCCAAGCAACGAGGCGGTTCGCCAGGCGGTCGAGGCGGGTGCCGGCGCCACCATCATTTCGGAGCTCGTCGTCGGACGCGCCGTCGCCGAAGGCAGCCTGCGGTCCGTGCCGCTCGAACTGCCGAAACGCGACTTCGCCATGATCACCCACCGCGACCGCCAGGCAAGCCTGGCCCAGATGGCGCTGAAGGCGCATCTCGGCGCCGAGACGACCCGAAGCGGTTCAGCCTGATCAGCCGAACTTCCGTTGCGCATCCAGTGCCAGGCCAAGCCCGACCGAGCCGAACATGTCGCCGTCGATGACCGAAGCCTGCGGCACCAGCGCCAGGATTTCGCGTCTTGCCAGCGGGATCGCGGTCGAGCCGCCGGTCAGGAACACCGCGGTGATGTCGGACGGCTTGACCTGCGCGTCCCGCATGGTCTCAGCCACCGTTGCGGTGACCCGCGCGATGTCCCGGGCGATGGTGGCGTCCAGTTCGTCACGCGTGATTTCGGCGGCGAACTCCACGTCGGATAGCCTCACCGCGACTTCGGCCGATGACAGGTCGGTCAACTCTATCTTGGCCTTTTCCACCAATGCCGCCAAAGCGTGCCCATAGCGGTGCTCGACAATGTGGATGAACCGATCGACCAGGTCGGCGCGGGCGGCCTCGTAACGGATCTGGCGCAGATGCGTCATCGCCTTGGCGGTGTAGACCAGGTTGATGCGCTGCCATGTCGCGAGATCGATGAAGTAGCTGGCCGGCAGATTGCGCTTACCGTCCTTGGTCTGGGTCAAATAGCCGAGCTGCGGCATCACATGGGCAATACTGAGCAGCCGGTCGAAATCCGTACCGCCGATATGGACGCCCCGGCTGGCCAGGATATCGTCCTTGCGGTCCGGCAGTCGGGCACGTTCAGGCGAGACGCGCACGACTGAAAAGTCGGACGTGCCGCCGCCCATGTCGATGATCAGCGCCAGCTCCTCGCGCGTCACCCTCTGCTCGTAGTCGAGCGCCGCGGCAATCGGCTCGAACTGGAAGGCGATGTGCTTGAAGCCCTGGGCATGCGCGGCCTTTTCCAGGTCGCTCTGCGCGTTCGCGTCGGCCTGTGGGTCGTCATCGACAAACTGCACCGGACGGCCGAGCACCACGGTCTCGACCAGATCGCCGCCATCTTCTTCAAGCTTCTTTCTGAGATGCCCGAGGAACAGGCCGATGATCTCCATGAAGCCGATCGAGCGCGCCTTGATGCGCGTCTTCTCATGCGCCAGCGAGCTGCCCAGCACGCTCTTCAGCGAGCGCATCAGCCGGCCTTCCACGCTGTCGGTGTAGTTGGCGATGGCCTGGCGGCCAAAACAGATGCGGCCGTCCTCGAAATTGAAGAACACCGCGCTGGGCAGCGTGACCTGGCCGCCTTCGAGCGCGACGAGGTGGGGCTGCCCGTTGCGGACCACGCCGACCGTGGAGTTCGAAGTGCCGAAGTCGATACCGGCGAATGCTGGTCGCAAGGCAGCCTCCTGTCATTGGCGGCAGACAGCGGATCGGCGCTCGCGGGAGAAGCGTGCGCTGTGGTTCCGGGCGACCGGACCGCTCTGCCGAATTGAATTGTGCGTGCTTGCCCGTTGGGCGGGGAGGTGCGGTCTATAGCATGACGCGGGAAAGGGAAACCCCTTTTGGCCGCTCAATCCTTGCGGAAGATCAGCCTGCCGAGCCAGCCCGTCAGCATGGCCAGCGATATGGCGAAGACGCCGTAGAGGAAGGAGTAGTCATGGGCGACCCGGAAGATCGACTGTTCGAAGCCGGACTTGCGGATTTCGAGCTGGGCTGAGCTCTCCTTGATGAACAGGCCGCTCTTGAACAGGAAGGCGCGGGCCTTATGGGTTCCGACCGGCACATTCGGTGCCAGCCTGACGGTGGCGCGGAACAGGTTCTGCGACAGGAACTGCACGCCGCCGACATTCTCGCTGTAGAGGCCGGCCGCGCCCTTGCGTTCGCGCAGCGCCGCGGTGAATTCCTCGATCGTTGCCGGGCCGTCGCCGGCGTCGGCGGGCTGCATGTAGAGGTTGGAGGCCCCGAGCGACAGTTGCTTGTAGCTGTTTGGTTCGGTGATGTCCTGCAGCGGCCGCGTCGTCGCCACCGAATAGGAGACCGGCACGTTCTCGAAGGTTTCGGAGTCCAGATTGACCCAGACGCCGAGCACCCGGTCTTTGCGGCGTACCACCACCGGCTTGGGTGGCCCTTCGAGCACGACGATGACGTCGTAGCGGCCCTGGCGGGCGACCAGCGGATCGGGATTTTCCAGCGAGCCGAAGATGGTCAGGTCGGCGCCGGAAAAACCGGCGGTGATCGAGACATTGTCGGTGGAGAGACCGATCTGGATGCCTTCCGTCAGCGGCGTCTGTGCCTTCGCCGGCGCGGCGGCGGTAAGCAGTGACAGGAGGATGGCGGCTGCGAATGCCTTCGGGCCCGCCATCAGTTGAGGCCCGCGCTGGACAGCGAATAGAGATTGGGCGGGGTGACGAAAAGATCGATGGCCAGCCTGATCGCCACAGCCAGCACCAGCAAGGCCAGCAGCGCCCTGAGCTGCTCGCCGCGCAGCCTCTGGCCGGCCTTGGCGCCATATTGCGCGCCGGCGACGCCGCCCGCCATCAGCAGGAAGGCCAGCACGACGTCGACCGTCTGGTTCGTGGTGGCGTGGACCAGCGTGGTGTAGGCGGACGTGAAGATGATCTGGAACAGCGAGGTGCCGATAACGACATTGGTCGGCACTTTGAGCAGATAGATCAGCGCCGGCACCATGATGAAGCCGCCACCGACACCCATGATCGACGACAGGAAGCCGATGCCGGCGCCAAGGCCGAGCACCGGGATGACGCTGACGAACAGTTTCGACGCCCTGAAGCGCATCTTCAGCGGCAGCCGGTGTATCCAGTTGTGCTGGCCGGATTTCTTCAGCACCGGCGCGGCGCCGCTGCGTGTGGCGCGCAGCGCATTGATGCTTTCGACCAGCATCAGCCCGCCGACCGTGCCGAGCAGCACGACATAGAGCAGCGAGATGAACAGGTCGAGCTGACCAAGTCGGCGCAGCAAGGCGAACACGTAGATACCGGCGGTGGAGCCGATGATGCCGCCGGCCAGAAGCACGCCGCCGAGCTTGAAGTCGAGCGTGCCTCGCTTCATGTGCGACAGCACGCCCGAGACGGACGAGGCGATGACCTGGTTGGCGCCGGTGGCGACCGCGATCGCCGGAGGGATGTTGTAGAAGATCAGGAGCGGCGTGATGAGAAACCCGCCGCCGACGCCGAACATGCCCGACAGGAAGCCCACCGCAGCGCCCATGGCCAGCAGCACGAAGACGTTGACGGAAATTTCCGCAATCGGGAGATAGATGCCCACCCGTCAGTCTCGATCAGTTTGCCTGTCGGCGAATACAGCCGTTCTGGGCAGTCTCGCACCGAAAAGCCAATTTTTCCTTGCGCCGACGCGGCGGCGGGGTCAAACCCCGTCGCCGCGTCGAAACAAAAAATATCTCAATCAGTTAACAGGCAAATGTGTGGCAAGAGCGTCGTGGAAACGACGCTTCTCTGTTATTTGCGCGCCAGCAGCGCCCGCACCAGTTTTTCATCGACAGCGCCGGTCGCCGGCAGCTTGTTGTCGGTCTGGAAAGCGATGATCGCGGTCTTGGTCTTCTCGCCCATGACGCCGTCGGCGCCGCCGGCGTCATAGCCGTTCTTGTTGAGGATGAGCTGGATGTTCTTGACCGCCTTCTTCATGTCGATGCCGGCGGTCGTCTGCGGCGTGCCTTCCTGCCAGGATTCGGGAATGTCGGCCGAATTGGTCGCCGCATTGAGCGGCTTGGCCTTCCACAGTTCGGTCGCGGCGCGTGCCCGCTCGAGCTGTTCGGGCCGCAGCGCATTGGCGATCTCGTCGCGCTTGGCGGCAGCGTCCTTGTCGCCGGTCTTGGCGACGAGAGCGAACCATTTGTAGGATTCCTCGAGGTTCTGCTTCATGCCGACGCCCTTGGCGGCCAGGATACCGAGATTGAACTGGCTGTCCTTGACGCCGAGATCGGCGGCCTCCTGGAACCAGTGCGCGGCCGATTCATTGTCGGTCACGCCATCGGCGGCCATGGCGAACAGCACGGCCAGATTGTGCATGGCGCTGGCATTGCCCTGCTCGGCGGCCAGTTGGTACCAGGTCTTCGACTTCTTGATGTCGCGGGCGACGCCGATGCCCTTCTCATAGAAATTGCCGATGCGGTATTCGGCCGGGGCGAAACCGAGTTCAGCCGATTTCTCGTACCATTTGGCGGCTGCCGCCATGTCTTCCTTGACGCCGCGAGATTCCGCGTAGCGCGAGCCGATCTCGAACAGCGCCTTGGCGTCGCCACCAGCGGCGGCATCGCGCAGCGCGGCCGGGCCGGCATCGGTCGGAATGTCGAACTTGGCCGCGGCTGCTGTCGCAGGGGCAGCCGTCGGTGCAACGGCACCGGTCGTGTCCTTGGCGATGGCGTCGTTGGCCGCCGTTGGGGCTGCGACCGGCTGGGTATCGGTATCCGTCGCTTGCGCACCGCCGGTAGCAGCGGCCGGCTCTGAAGCCGTCGCATCCATAGGGGGCGCGGCGATAGGCGCAACTGGTGCTGGAGCGGCCGAAGCCATGGGGCCGGAAGAGGCGGCAGAAGCAGCGGCCTCTGCAACCGGCGCCGTATTCGCCATTGCGTCCGTGTCCGACGGCATCGCCATGGCGGTCTGCGCCACCATGTCGTCCTTGGTCGTGGGCGCGGATTGCTCGGCCTGCCTGACGGCACGGGCCGGCTCGTCGTCCGTCGCTGCCGGCTGGGCTTCCGCCTTCGGCTGGCTCGCCGTGTCGACGGATGCAGTCTGCACCGGCTGCGCGGCAACGACCGGTGCGGCGTCGTTGTTTGCCACCTGAACGGGATCAGAGAGGAACGCCTTGCCGAGCTGCAGGCCGGCAAGCGCCAGCATGATCGCTGCCGCCGCCATCAGGATCGGCTTGCGCCGCGCCTTGAGCAGGTCGCCGATCCTGAGCGCCTTCACCGGGCCTTTCACCGTCGACTGGCGCTTCAGGGCGTCGGCCTCCGCGGCGGCGGCCTGCGCGGCGCGCCGCGCGGCTGCGATGAAATCCGATTTGGCGGCGTCGCTTTCGCCAAGCTTTGCCGGCTGGCCGCGCTCGTCGCGAACCCGCTTCATGATGGCATTGAGGTCGGGCGCGCCGGAGCCTGGCTCCAGCGGGCGGTTGGCCACTTTCGGGTCGAGCGGCTCGTCAAGATCGACCGTCGGAATATCGCTGCTCGGCGGCGAACCGGCCAGCGGCGGGACGTCCGCCGCCACCTTCTTGCCCTTGAAGGCGCGGGCCAGCCCGCCGAACATCGATTTGCGGCCTGCCGGCTGGTCCTTCTCGGCGATGGTGTCGGAACCGAGTGCGGCCATAGCGGCGGCGGCGGCGGCTTCCGCCGGCGTTCGCGTGCCCAGCTCGCCACGCGTACCCGGGTCGCCACGCGTACCCAGGTCGCTACGCGCGCCCTCGTTACGCATTATGGCGGCGGCGCGGGCATCGAGATCGGCCATGTCGCCGGTCAGCGGCATCGGCTCGTCGATATCCATCGACGGCGCTTCGACAGCCATCTTGGCGGTTCGTGTGCGGCGCTTGCCGGCCGCCTCGTCCTGGCGCGTGGCCAGGAGCTCGCTCACCGCTTCGGACGGCTCGTTGGTTTCCAGCGAACCCAGCCTGTCGACGATCTTGAGCAGCGTGTCGTGGATGGCCTCGAAAGTTCGCGAATTGCGCTCGTCGGAGCGCCGCGTCAGCGTTTCCAGCGTTTTCAGGTCCTGGGCGAGTCCGGAAACCGCCGACGCATTGGCGTTCGACCCGGCCAGCGAACGCACCGCGTTCTCGGCCGCTTCGCGTGCCGCGCCGAGGATGGAATCGCGGGTTCCGGCCAGCGCCTTCTCGATTTCGTCGAGGCGCGGGCTGATGTCCTCAAATTCCGGCAGCGGCGTGCTGGGCCTGGACAGATGGGCGGACAGGCCGGCGACCTGTGCCTCCAGGCTGCGGATCAGCGCCGGATCGATGCCGGCCACTTGGGCCGCCGAGGCGTCGAGCCGGCTGGAAATGTCCTCGAGCCGGCTTTCCAGTCCACGGATCGCCGCTTCGCCGGCGGGATCGGCGGCGCGGCTCTCCATGCGCGTGGCGAGTGCGGTGAAGCGGGCGTCGATGGCTTCCATGATGCCGGCGCTGTCGATCTGCGGCGCGAGGCGCTGGTCGAGCCGGTCGGCAACCTCGTCGAGACGGCGCTCGAGATCGCGAAACAGCATGTTGCCCTGTTCGATGGCATCGCCCTGGCGGCGTTCCATCATGCCGGACAGCACGTCGAAGCGCTGCTCGAGCCCGTGGAAGATGTAGTCGGCGTCGGGCATGGCCGGCGCCTGGTCGATCTTGTCGGCGATGAGGGTGATCTGCTTGGCCAGCCGTTCCATCGCCTGTTCGGGCAAATTAGCGCGGCCGGCGAGTTCGTCGACGCGGCTCGACAGGGTGCTCAGGCGATCCATGACCGCGTTGCCGGGGCGATCCTGCGCCACCTCCTCGATCTGCCGGGCGAGCGAGTCGATGCGCTTCTCGATACGGTCGAAGGCTTCGTGGTCGACGGAATTGGCCTGTGCCGCGACGGTCGAGGCAACGATGGCGCGGGAAATCTCGTCCAGCCGCTCATCGATCATGGCAAGCGTGTCGCCGCCGCGATTGTCCTGCTGGCCCGCGAAGTGTTCGACGGCGCCGGCCAGCGTGCGCACCTTTTCCTCGAGCGAGCGCAGCGACAGCGATTCAGGCAGATTGTTGACGGCGTTGCTGATCTGCTCCAGCCGGTCGGTCAGGGCCGCAAGGGCGGGGTCGTCGGAGCGCTTGCGCTGGTCGGCGTCGACGCGGTCCTCGAAAGCCGTCCAGCGGCGGTCGAAATCGTCCCAGCGGCGGTCGACCTTCTGCACGCTCTCCTCGCGCGCCAGCGTGTCGAGCGCGGCCTTCACCTGCTCGAGTTCCAGCCGCAGCATGTTGACGCTTCTGTCGTCGCTTTTCTCCGACAGCGACTTGATGGCGCCGGAAAGCCGTTCGAATTCGACGCCGAGTTCGGCACTGCCCTTGCCCGCTGTGCCGGACCTGGCGTTGGCCTGGAAAGCGCGGTCGATATCCTTGCGCAGCGCATCGAATTCGCGCTGCAGGCCCGCCGTCATCTGGTGGCGCAGTTCCTCGCGCATGCCGCGCAATTCGCCGGCGATCTTGCCGACCATGGCGACGCTGTCTTCCTGGCCGCGCACGCGGTCGATGTCACGGGCGATGGCCTGGTAGTTCTGGTCGAAGGCGGGGGCCGGCGCCGGGGTCTGCGGGCGCGCCGCCGGCCGCGGATCCTCATACCAGCGCTGCTGAGCGGTTGGCTGGGCGGCGGGATAGCGCGGTTCGGTGGCTGGATAGCGCGTGTCCGCGCCGTATTGGCGCGGAGCGGGACGTGCCGTCACCTCCTCGCGGGTCTGCCCCAGCCGCTGTTCCAGCGTCTCCAGCGAGCGGTTCAGTTGCTCGAGCGTGGTCTGCGGCTTGCGCTGCCTGCCGGCGTTGAGTGTGTCGAGATAGGACCGCTTGCTGTTCATCGGTGCGTCCGTCTTTCAGATTGGCCGGCTTGCGACCAGCTCCCCAAGTCCCTGCCGGAACGAAGGCGACCGCGCTTCCACGGTGGAAGACAAGCTTCCCGGGGTTCCACCCGCGCTCCGAAAACCGTGAAAAATTCGATACAGGATAAACACGGGTAGCCGACGCGCCCACATTTCCCCCAACGTGGTAAACAACGCGTTAACCAAGCTTAAGAAGTTGGAAGGAAGTTCGCGCTCGCTTCCACGGTGCGGCATAAAGCACCTTCACAGAACGCCCCTTGCGTCATGAGGCGGCTATCGGTATAGAATTGACGTAAACGTAAAAGGCGCATTTGAGTGTGCTGTTTGCGATTTTGTTTGTCGAAACCACGACTGGAAGCACGCCCCCGCTTCCAGTCAGGCGACGCATGGTCCAGGACCGCGGCGCCACCAGACGGGGAAAGCCAGTGACCATGAAGCTTATCTCGGCCGGCGAGACCGCGGCCAATACCAATAATGTATCTGTCGAAGCCGGCGAGGACCTCGCCCGCATCGGCGAAATGGCCAAGAAATACGGCGTGACGCTGCGCACGCTGCGTTTCTACGAAGACAAGGGCCTGCTCAACCCGCAGCGGGACGGCTCCACCCGTCTCTACACGCGCCGCGACAAGGCCCGCCTGAAGCTGATCCTGCTCGGCCGCAAGGTCGGGTTCTCGCTGCGCGACGTCAAGCAGATGATGGATCTCTACGATCCGACGGGCTCCAACACCAAGCAGCTGCGGCTGGCGCTGGACAAGTCGGAGAAGCAACTCGCCCGCCTGCAGAAGCAGCGGGCGCTGATCGATGACGCCATCAACGAGCTCTCCGGCTCGATGTCCGCGGTGCGCCAGATGCTGGCCGAGCGCACGGCACCGCAGGCAAGCGTCGCGAGCTGAAGCAATCCACCGGTTCCGACTCAGTCGGAGTCTCGACCATCAAAGCCGCGTGGCTCTGCCGCGCGGCTTTTTCGTTGCCTGCATCTGTCCAGCTGGTTTCCTCGGCGCTGGCCTGCATGACGTCGCACCGCTAGAGCAATTCCAGGAAAAGTGTGAGCGGTTTTCCGTCCGGACTTGCGTTAAAACAATGAGATAGAGCGTTTCGCCGTTTCCGTGAAACGGTGAAACACTCTAGCTTCCCCAAGCTGGGTGGTCGGGAAATCTTGTCGCATCAAAAAATTGACGTTTACGCAAACGTCAATTTTTGCTATCCCGGCTTCAACACGGGTCTGCATGCTGCCCTGACATCAATTCGGGGGCATTCGGACCAGGTCCGCAGGGTGGAGAAAAAGCATGCCGACATACAGGGCGCCGGTCCAGGATACGCTGTTCGTACTCAACGAGGTGCTGGGCTATCAGCGCTATTCGAACCTTCCCGGATTTGCCGACGCGACGCCAGACGTGCTGGAAGCGATCCTGGCCGAAGGGGCCAAGCTCGCCGAAAACGTCATGCATCCGCTCAACCGCGTCGGCGACATGGAAGGCTGCGTGCGTCACGACGACGGCTCGGTGACCACGCCCAAAGGCTTCAAGGAGGCCTTCGGCCAGTATCGCGAAGGCGGCTGGATGGGGCTGGCGGCGCCGGTCGAGTTTGGCGGCCAGGGCCTGCCCTATGCCGTGCACACCGCCGTCGCCGAATACATGGTCTCGGCCAACATGTCGCTGATGATGTATCCGGGCCTGACCCAGGGCGCCATCGCGGCGATCATCACCCACGGCACCGACGAGCAGAAGGCCAAATGGCTGCCGAAGATGGTCGAGGGCTCCTGGACCGGCACCATGAACCTGACCGAACCGCATTGCGGCACCGATCTCGGCCTGCTGCGCACCAAGGCGGTGCCGAACGGCGACGGTACCTACAAGATCTCGGGCCAAAAGATTTTCATTTCAGCCGGCGAGCACGACATGTCGGACAACATCGTCCATCTGGTGCTGGCCCGCATCGAAGGCGCGCCGGAAGGCGTCAAGGGTATCTCGCTGTTCATCGTGCCGAAGCTCAAGCTCGATGCTGCGGGCAATCCGGGCGAACGCAACACGCTCTCCTGTGGCTCGATCGAGGAGAAGATGGGCATCCACGGCAATTCGACTTGCGTCATGAACTATGACGAGGCCGAAGGCACGCTGCTCGGTGAGGAGAATGGCGGCCTCAAGGCGATGTTCACGATGATGAACGAGGCCCGCCTCGGCGTCGGCCTGCAAGGGCTTTCGCTGTCGGAGATCGCCTACCAGAACGCCGTTGCCTACGCCAAGGACCGCTTGCAGGGCCGTTCGCTCTCAGGCGCCAAGGCGCCGGACAAGAAGGCCGACCCGATCATCGTCCATCCCGACATCCGCCGCTCGCTGATGACCATGAAGGCCTTCAACGAGGCCGGCCGTGCGCTGGCGCTGTGGACGGCGATCAAGTCCGACGTCGCGCATCGCTCCGCCGACGACAAGGACCGCCAGGCGGCGGACGACTACACCGGCCTGATGACGCCGGTGGTCAAGGGCGTGCTCACCGACAAGGGCTTCGACCACGCCGTCATGGCGCAGCAGGTGTTCGGCGGTCACGGCTATATCGAAGAGCACGGCATGAGCCAGTTCGTGCGCGATGCCCGCATCGCCATGATCTATGAAGGCGCCAACGGCATCCAGGCGCTCGACCTCGTCGGCCGCAAGCTCGGCCTGAATGGCGGCCGCGCCATCCAGGCCTTCTTCAAGGAGGTCGGCGAATTCTGCGAGGAGAACCGCGCCGACGAGAAGATGGCGCCCTTCACCAAGGGGTTGAAGAAGGGCCTGAACGACCTGCAGGCCGCGACCATGTGGCTGGTGCAGAACGGCATGGCCAAGCCCGACAATGCCGGCGCGGCCTCGACCGACTATATGCACCTCTTCGGCCTTGTTGCTCTGGGCTACATGTGGGCGCAGATGGCCAAGGCAGCTCAGGGCAAGACCGGCGCCAACGGCACCCAGTCCTTCTACGACAACAAGGTGGTGACGGCGCGCTTCTTCATGGAGCGGATCATGCCGGAGACGTCGGCGCATCTCGCCCGTATTTCGAGCGGCGCTGACACGCTGATGGCCCTGCCTGCGGAAGCGTTCTAAAGATGGTTGCCCTCTCCTTAGGGGGGAGGGTCGGTTGAGGCCAGCGTGACGTGCGCCGGCCTCAACGCTGACGATGCGCTCTGGGAGGAGTACCATATCCACATGACCAGCCCCGCCGAGATACTTGGCCTTCCCAAGCCCGCCTGGGCGGCGGACGAGGTCGGCATGCTCTACGACATGGCAACCCGCTTCATGTCGGAGGAGATCGCGCCGCGCTACGACGAGTTCGAGAAGAACGAGATGGTCGACCGCGAGAGCTGGCGCAAGGCCGGCGCCGCCGGCCTGCTCTGCGCCTCGATGCCGGAGGAATATGGCGGTTCCGGCGGCAGCTTCGCGCATGAGAGCGCCATCATCGAGGCGATCGGCCATGTCGGTGTAGACGGTTTTGGCATCGGCCTCCACAATTCGATCGTCGCCCCTTACATCCTCCACTACGGCTCCGAGGAGCAGAAGAAGAAGTGGCTGCCGAAGCTCGCCACCGGCGAGCTGATCGGCGCCATCGCCATGACCGAACCGGGCGCCGGCTCCGACCTGCAAGGCGTCAAGACGCGGGCCGAGAAGGACGGCAACCAGTACAGGATCAATGGTTCCAAGACCTTCATCACCAACGGCCAACTGGCCAACTTCATCATCGTCGTCACCAAGACCGACCCGGAAAAGGGCGCCAAGGGCACCTCGCTCATTGTCGTCGAGACCGACGAGGTCGAAGGTTTCGAGCGCGGCCGCAACCTCGACAAGATCGGCCTGAAGGCCAACGACACGTCGGAACTGTTCTTCAACGACGTGCGCGTCCCGACCTCCAATTTGCTCGGCCACGAGGAAGGGCAGGGCTTCATCCAGCTGATGCAGCAATTGCCGCAGGAGCGGCTGCAGATCGGCACAGGCGCCATTGCCATGATCGAGCGGGCGCTGGCGTTGACCATCGACTACGTCAAGGAACGCAAGGCCTTCGGCAAGGCGATCATCGATTTCCAGAACACCCAGTTCAAGCTGGCCGAGCTCAAGACCGAGGCGACGATCGGCCGCGTCTTCTACAATGACTGCGTCACCCGCCACATCAATGGCGGCCTCGATCCCGTGACGGCCTCGATGGCCAAGTACTGGCTGAGTGACCTGCAGGGAAAAGTCGTCGACGAATGCCTTCAACTGCACGGCGGCTATGGCTACATGAATGAATATCCGATCGCCCGCATGTTCCGCGACGCTCGCGTCCAGCGCATCTACGGCGGCACCAACGAGATCATGAAATTGCTGATCGGCCGCTCGCTCTGAGAGCGGCGACCGGCAAACCCAAGGAGCACGAAAATGGCCGAAGCTTACGTCTATGACGCCGTGCGCACGCCGCGCGGCAAGGGCAAGAAGGATGGATCGCTGCACGAAGTGCCGGCGGTGCGGCTTGCCGCCAAGACGCTGGAAGCGCTGCGCGACCGCAACGGGCTGGACACCGGCACCGTCGACGACATCATCTTCGGCTGCGTCGATCCGGTCGGCGAGGCCGGCTCGGTCATTCCGCGCGCCGCCGCCTTCGAGGCCGGCTACGACACCAAGGCGCCTGGCATGCAGATCTCGCGCTTCTGCGCCTCCGGTCTCGACGCCATCAATTTCGGCGCCGCCAAGATCGCGCAGGGCGCCGACGAGATCGTCATCGCCGGTGGTGTCGAATCCATGTCGCGCGTCGGCATGGGTGCCTCCGGCGGCGCCTGGTTCATGGATCCTTCGGTCGGCCTGCCCGGCTGGTTCGTGCCGCAAGGCATCTCGGCAGACCTGATCGCCACCAAATACGGTTTCTCCCGGGACGACGTCGACGCCTATGCGGTCGAAAGCCAGACGCGGGCCGCCAAGTCCTGGTCTGACGGCCGCTTCAAGAATTCGGTCATTCCGATCAAGGACCAGAACGGCCTGACCATCCTCGACCATGACGAGCACATGCGGCCTTCGACCGACATGCAGTCGCTGGCATCGCTCAACCCATCCTTCGTCATGCCCGGCGAAATGGGCGGCTTCGATGCGGTCGCGGTGCAGAAGCACCCCGAGGTGGAAGAGGTCAACCACGTCCACCACGCCGGCAACTCGTCCGGTATCGTCGACGGCGCGGCGGCCGTGCTGCTCGGCTCGAAGAAGGCCGGCAAGGCGATGGGCCTCAAGCCCCGCGCGCGCATCCGCACCTTCGCCAATATCGGCTCCGAGCCGGTGCTGATGCTCACCGGCCCGGTCGATGTCACCGAGAAGCTCCTGAAGCGCGCCAAGATGAAGCTGTCGGACATCGACCTGTTCGAGCTCAACGAGGCCTTCGCCTCGGTTGTGCTGCGCTACATGCAGGCTTTCGAGATCCCGCACGACAAGATCAACGTCAATGGCGGCGCCATCGCCATGGGCCATCCGCTCGGCGCCACCGGCGCGATGATCTTCGGCACGGTGCTGGACGAACTCGAGCGCCGCGATCTGAACACCGCGCTGGTGACGCTGTGCATCGGCGCCGGCATGGGCACCGCAACGATCATCGAACGCGTCTGACGGGGAGAGAAACAATGAGCTACATCAATTTCACCCTCGATACCGACGCTGACGGCATTGCGCTCGTCACCTGGAACATGCCGGATCGCTCGATGAACGTGTTCACCGAGGAGGTGATGGGCGAACTCGACAAGATCATCGACCAGGTGGTGGCCGACGCCGGCATCAAGGGTGCGGTGATCACCTCGGGCAAGGACAGCTTCTCCGGCGGCGCTGATCTGACCATGCTGCAGAAGATGCTTGCCGTGTTCGCCAGGGAAAAGACCAAGGACCCGGAGAAGGCGGCAAAGCTGCTGTTCGACAATGCCGGTCGCATGAGCGGTCTGTGGCGCAAGCTCGAAACATCGGGCAAGCCCTGGGTATCGGCGATCAACGGCACCTGCATGGGCGGCGCCTTCGAATTGTCGCTGGCCTGCCACGGTCGCGTCGCCGCCGATTCAGACAAGGTCAAGATGGCCCTGCCGGAAGTCAAGGTCGGCATCTTCCCCGGCGCCGGCGGCACCCAGCGCGTGCCGCGGCTGACCGATCAGCAGCAGGCGCTGCAGATGCTGACCTCCGGCCAGAATCTGTCGCCGCAGAAGGCCAAGGCCATGGGCCTGATCCACGAGATCGCCGAGCCGGCCAAGCTGGTCGAGACGGCAAAGGCCATGATCAGGAACGGACTGAAAGCCGTCCAGCCCTGGGACGAGAAGGGCTTCAGGCTGCCCGGCGGTCAGATCTATACGCCGGCCGGCTTCAATCTGTGGCCGCCGGCCATCGCGATCCTGCGCCGCGAGACCTATGGCAATTATCCGGCCGCCGCCGCCATCCTGAAATGCGTCTATGAAGGCCTGCTGGTGCCGTTCGACACCGCTCTGAGAATCGAACAGCGCTATTTCACCGAGATCATGCAGACCAGGGAAGCGGCGGCGATGATCCGCTCGCTGTTCGTGTCACTGCAGGAACTGAACAAGGGCGCCCGCCGCCCGGACGGCGTGCCGGAAACCAAGTTCAAGAAGATCGGCATTCTCGGCGCCGGCTTCATGGGCGCCGGTATCGCCTATGTCACGGCCAAGGCCGGCATTCCGGTGGTGCTGCTCGACCGCGACATGGAGTCGGCCGAAAAGGGCAAGGCGCATTCGGACAGCCTGGTCTCGGATCAGGTCAGGAAGGGCCGCGCCAAGCCGGAGGAGAAGGACAAGCTCCTGTCGCTGATCACGCCGACAGCCGATTATGCCGATCTTGCCGGCTGCGACCTCGTGGTCGAGGCGGTGTTCGAGGATTCGGCCGTCAAGAAGGCCGCCACAGAACAGGCGGAAGCCGTGCTTAAGTCGTCCGCGATCTTCGCGTCGAACACCTCGACCATTCCGATCACCTCGCTGGCGAAGAATTCGGCTCGGCCGAAGCATTTTGTCGGCATCCACTTCTTCTCGCCGGTCGACAAGATGATGCTGGTCGAGATCATTTTGGGCAAGAAGACCGGCGACAAGGCGCTCGCCACCGCGATCGACTTTGTCCGAGCCATCAAGAAGACACCGATCGTCGTCAACGACACGCGCGGCTTCTACGTCAACCGCTGCGTGCTGCGCTACATGTCGGAAGCCTACAAGATGCTGATCGAGGGCGTGCCCGCGCCGATGATCGAGAATGCGGCGAAGGCCGCCGGCATGCCGGTCGGTCCCTTGGCGCTGACCGACGAGACGGCGATCGACCTTGCCCAGAAGATCATGAAGCAGACCATCAGGGATCTCGGTGACAAGGCCGTCGACCCCAAGCAGATAGCGCTGATCAACACCATGGTCGACGACCATGGCCGCTTCGGCCGCAAGAACGGCAAGGGTTTCTACGATTATCCGGCCAAGCCGGCCAAGAAGAAGCTGTGGCCGGGACTGAAGGACCTCTATCCGCAGCTTGCGCCCGAGAAGGTCGATTACGAGGAGCTGCAGCAACGGCTGTTGGTCACCACGGCGCTGGAAGCGGCGCGGGTGATGGAGGAAGGCATCGTCACCGATCCTCGCGAGGCCGATGTGGGCTCGATCCTGGCCTTCGGCTTCGCGCCCTACACTGGCGGCGCGCTGTCCTATATCGACGGCATCGGCGCCAAGGAATTCGTCAAGATCGCCAAGGGACTGCAGAAGAAATACGGCGCCGAGTTCAAGGCGCCCAAGCTGCTCCTCGACATGGCCGAAAAGGGCGAAACTTTCTACCAGCGCTTCGATCCCTACGCCAAGGGCGACGTGAAACAGGCCGCCTGACGCCGGCCGAAACACAAAGGCTGGCCGACACACAAGGGACGCCATAGCACGTTCATTTTGCGCATGATGGCCACGGCACGCAGCCGTGGCCGAGCGGATGTTCATAACCTCCCATCAGGGCCTGCGCCCGGATAGGCTGATCTCCGACCATCGACCGCTGAAACCGCGCTCTTCGCGCGGCCAAGGGCGCGCCGTCTGGGCGTGGCGGCACGCAGTTTTGTTAGCGATCCGCCAGCTGCGCCCGGGTAGTGTCTCAGTTTGAAATCCGGCGGCCTTTACGCGCTGCTCGCTCTTGCCCTTCCGATGCGGTATGATTTTGTTTGGGAAAGCCAAATTTGATGGGCATTGGAATGTTGTCCTCCGACCTCACGAATGTCATCGAACAGGATCATTTGGCTGTGGGTGCTTTTGTTAAGGGCGATCCCGAGCCCCTGAAAAGCCTGTATTCGCGACGCGATGACGTGATAATCGCGAACCCGTTCGGTCCACCGGCCAGGGGATGGACAAAGGCTGCTGAGACCATGGATCGAGCTGCCGCCAACTACCGGGATGGCGAGGTCATCGGCTTTGAGCGAATTGCCGAGTACGCGACGGCAGACTTGGGCTATATCATGGAGATCGAGCGGGTCCGATCCAAGGTTGGCGGCGCCGATAAACTGGCGCCGATTGCGCTTCGGACCACCACTATTTTCCGGCGGGAGGATGGCGTGTGGAGGATCGTTCTACGTCACGCCGATCCTATCACGTCGGGACGGCCAGCGGCGTCGGTGGTTGGTCAGTAGAAGATACCAACCGGACCGAAAGGTCAAAAGCGTCCCGCCGATGTGATCGGCAATGCCGTCCGCACCATGCGCATTGCTACCGGCGAGGAAGCCGACGATCTGCAGGTCGACGGCAAGAGCGCCGCCGCCAAAGAGCTTGATTCGAAGGGTGGCAAGAAGCGCGCCGAGAATATGACGCCAGAACGGCGCGCCGAGATCGCGAAGAAGGAGGCGGAAAGCCGCTGGAAGCGCTAGGCGCGCGCCTCTCGCCATTGCCGCTCCGCAAACTAAGACACTACCTGCGCCCGGTGGACATGGCGGCGAATGCGCGCTAGACAGGAAGAGGCATTTTTTCCTGTTTCGAGGAGAGCGAGATTGCTCTCGCATGAGCGTGTCTGGGCTGCCATCGATGCTCTTGCCGAGCGCTATTCGCTTTCGGCGTCAGGTCTGGCGAGGCGCGCGGGCCTCGATTCGACCGCCTTCAACAAGTCGAAGCGCCTGTCCTCGGATGGCCGGCCGCGCTGGCCCTCGACCGAATCACTGGCCAAGATCATCGAGGCGACGGGTGCCTCGCTCGACGAATTCACCGGGCTGATCGAAGGCCGCATAGGCGCTGCGCCCGCCTACAGGCGCTCCGTGCCGCTGCTCGGCTTTGCCCAGGCCGGTGCCGGTGGCTTCTTCGATGATGCCGGGTTTCCGGCCGGGCAGGGCTGGGATTTGGTCGAACTGCCGGCGCAATCGACCGAAAGCTCCTATGCGCTGCAGGTGCAGGGCGATTCCATGCTGCCGCTCTATCGCAATGGCGACGTCCTCATCGTCGAGCCGGGAGCCATCACCCGCAAGGGCGATCGCGTCGTCGTCAAGACCATATCGGGCGAGGTGATGGCCAAGGTGCTCGAGCGCCAGACCGTCAAGTCGATCGCGCTGGTCTCACTCAATCCCGATCATCCCGACCGCGACATTCCCATGCGCGAGGTCGAATGGGTGGCGCGGATTGTCTGGGCAAGCCAGTAGGTCTGGCTGGTGCGGGTACCTCATCTCATTGTGGCGGTTCTGATGATCCCGGTGATGGCGGCCCTGGTCGTCGCCGGCGGCCGCACGCTGAAAGGAAGCCAAGGCACCGTCGCGGTGGATCAGATCGATCCCGGCGCGGACACGATCTCTCAGGCCGGCACCGATGCCGGGTCTGACGAGCCGGCCACCTCAGCCATTCCCGCGCCGGCCGTTCCGCCACCGCCAAAGGCGGCGGTGCATTCGCGGGCGATCGATCCGGACGTCGTCGCGCCGCCGGAACTGCGCGCCGGGGAACTCGAGCGGGTCGAGCCGCGCCAGCCGCTGAGCAAGCTGGCGCTGGCCATGCCGCCCAAGCCGAAGATGCCCGATGACTGGAATGGCACCAAGCTGTTCCAGCCGGTCGCGACCGCCGCCGGCCTGATCGAGGCGAAAGGCTATTCGGTCGCGATCTCTGGCATCGATGCCGTCGGGCAGGACGAGACCTGCACCACCGACGGCAAGTCCTGGCCGTGCGGCATTCGTGCGCGCACGGCGTTCCGCGCTTTCCTGCGCGGCCGCGCCGTGGTCTGCACGGTGCCGCCCGAAGGCGGCCGCGACCGCATCGCGGCGGAGTGCCGGATCGGCAAGCAGGACGTCGGCCAATGGCTGGTCGACAATGGCTGGGCGCGTGCCGCCAAGGGCGGGCCCTATGTCGCGGCCGGTGAAAAGGCGCAAAGCGCGAAGAAGGGCATTTTCGGGTCGGCGCCGAACCTGGCCGGCATATCAGCGGTTCCGCCCGCGCCAGCCCCGGCGCCTCAGGCGCCGGGCTCGATCCTGGAAGAGGTCGACGGCGCCCTCAAGCCAGCTGACCAGCCAGCGCCTGCTGAATGAGCGCGCGGGTCTCGGCGACGCCGTAGAGCGCGGCGAACGAGCCGAAGCGCGGACCGCGCTCCTGGCCGATGAGCACCTGGTAGATCATCTGGAAGAAGGCGCCCGAAACGCCCGGGCCGCCCTCCGGGCTCTGCTTGGAATGATCCTGATAGCGTTCGATCTTGCGCGCCACATTGAGCGAAGCGTTCTGGATCGCTTCGCCGCCGGCATCCGCCGGCAATGCACCAAGTGCCGCGTCCAGGGCCTCGAGCGCCTCGCGTTCGACCTCGTCGGCCGCACGGAAGGTCTTCGTCGGCCGCACGAAATCGTCGAAATAGCGGATGGCGTGGCCGACCAGCTGGTCGAGATCGGGATGCGTCTTTGGCGTCACGCCTTGCGTATGGCGCGAGATGAAGCCCCACAGCACGTCCTTGTTCTGCGCATTGGAGGCGCTGACCAGGTTGAGCAGCAGCGAGAACGGCACCGGCATGTCGATATCAGGCGGATTGCCGTCATGCATGTGCCATACCGGATTGCCCAGCCGCTCCTTCCAGTCCTGCCTGGGGTAGGCGCCCAGGAAGGTGTAATACTCATCCACCGCCCTCGGAATGACGTCGAAATAGAGCTTCTTGGCCTGCCGCGGCCGCTGGTACATGTAGAGCC
This sequence comes from Mesorhizobium sp. WSM4312, assembly GCF_002294875.1. Taxonomy (NCBI): domain Bacteria; kingdom Pseudomonadati; phylum Pseudomonadota; class Alphaproteobacteria; order Hyphomicrobiales; family Phyllobacteriaceae; genus Mesorhizobium; species Mesorhizobium sp. WSM4312. Next base: position 324,314 of record NZ_NSFU01000003.1, read on the forward strand.
CGAGACTTTCGGTCGGCGCATAGGTCAGCCACTCGTCGATGGTCAGGCCGTTGCCCTTCGACTTCGAGATCTTCTGGCCGTTTTCGTCGAGGAACAGCTCGTAGACGAAATGCTCCGGCGCGCGCCCGCCCAGGATGTTGCAGATGCGGTCATAGACCACCGCGTTGGTCTGATGGTCCTTGCCGAACATTTCGAAATCGACGCCGAGCGCTGCCCAGCGCATGCCGAAATCCGGCTTCCACTGCAGCTTCACCCGGCCGCCGGTGATCGAAAGCGTGGTCTCGGTGCCTTCATCGTCGAAGGTGATGGTGCCGGCCTTGGCGTCGACATGCTTCATCGGCACGTAAAGCACACGACCGCTCTTCGGAGAAATCGGCAGGAACGGGCTGTAGGTCGCCTGCCGTTCCGGCCCGAGCGTCGGCAGCATCACCGCCATGATCTTGTCGTAGCGCTCGGCGGCGCGCAGCAGCATGGCGTCGAAACGGCCTGACTTGTAGTACTGCGTCGCGCTGGCGAATTCGTAGTCGAAGCCGAACGTGTCGAGGAAGCGGCAGAGCATCGCATTGTTGTGGTCGGCGAAGCTCGCATAGTCGCCGCCGAACGGATTGGGGACCGAAGACAGCGGCTTGTGCAGATGCGGCTCGAGTGCCGCGCGATCCGGCACGTTGTCGGGTATCTTGCGCATCCCGTCCATGTCGTCGGAGAAGCACAGCAGCTTGGTGGCGACCTTGTCCTGTGTCAGCACGCGGAATGCATGGCGCACCATCGAGGTGCGCGCCACCTCGCCGAACGTGCCGATGTGCGGCAGGCCCGACGGGCCATAGCCGGTCTCGAACAGGATCGTCTCGGGGAAGTCGCTGCCTTTGTAGCGCTCGATGATCTTTTTGGCTTCCTCGAACGGCCATGCCTTGCTCTCGGCCGCTGCCGCCAGCAGTTCGGGGTTGAGATCGATTATGTTTGATCCCGCCATGGTCGCGTTTTCCAAATTGTTCGCCGGCCAGATCATTCGCCGGTATGGTCGCAGTGTCGATTTTCAACCGGTCCTCTAGGCGCGCATGGCCGGAGCGTCAACGCGTGGGGCGCTTTTTCCTTGCGACCTTCGACCCCCGTTCCTACCTTCGAAACCCGTTCAAGGAGTAAAGAATGCCGTCGCCGACCCCGCATGAAGCCCTGATCTACCTGATGGTCATCACCTCGGCCTCCGACCGCGACATGACCGATGTCGAACTGGCCCGGATCGGCGACGTTGTCCGCTCATGGCCGGTGTTCGAGGATTTCAAGCAGGACCGCCTGGTTCCCGTCGCCCAGGCTTGCCAGAAGCTGCTGCAGGAAAAGGATGGCCTCGAGGGTGTCCTGGCCCAAATTGGCGACGCCCTGCCGGAGCGCCTGCGCGACACCGCCTACGCCGCCGCCTTCGAAGTGGCCGCCGTCGATCTCGAAATGCGCATGGAGGAAGTCCGGGTGCTGCAGTTGATCCGCCGCAAGCTCGATCTCGACACGCTGACCGTCGCCGCCATCGGCCGCGCGGCCAAGGCGCGGCTGCGCACCCTGACCTGAATCTCAACAACCCTGGGCCGTGCTCTGAATCAGAAAAAACTGACCGGGAAATAGCGCAGGTAGAATTCGGCGAAGGTGCCTTTCATCGAGATCTCCTGCAGCGCGTAATCGATCGCTGCGGCCAGCGCCGGATTGTCCGCCCGTGTGGCGATAGCCATGCCCGTGCCCAGATATTCGGGCGCCAGATAGGGACCGCCGGCAAAACGGCAGCACCGGGCTGCATCCGAGCCGCCCAGCCAGAAGGCGAAACGCATGCCGTCACCGAAGGCGGCATCGATCTTGCCCGCCTTGAGATCGCTGTAGAGGGCTTCCGGTCCGTCGAAGGAGACGATTTGGACCGTGCTGAAATAGTCGCGCAGCATGCGCTCATGCGCCGAGCCGGCGAGAACGCCGACGCGCTTGCTGCGCAGCTTGTCGAAGACCGGTTCGGCAAGTGCCTTGTTCTTCGGCGTGATGAAGCGCGCCGGAAACGGCAGATAGGAGCGCGAGAAGGCGTATGTCTGGCGCGATTGCGGCGTCGCGGCGATGCCGGCGATGATTGCTTCGCCTTCGCCTTTCTCGAGGGCCCCTTCAAGCTCGCCCCAGGGCAATGCCTGGATCTGGCATTTGTCGGCAATGCCGAGTTCGGCGCAGATGGCGCGCGCCAGGTCGATGTGGAAACCGGACAGCTTTCCCGCGCCATCGAGGAAATTGAAAGGCGGAAAATCCGTGGTCGTCAGGAATCGCAGCCGTGGCAGTGCCGAGAGGTCGGGCTTCGGCAACCGCTCCTTGGCGTCCCACAATACCGGTACCTGCGGTTCGGCCGCGCGCGCCGCAGGAGCCGATGGCAGTGCCGCGATCAGCAGCGACGCCAGGACCAGGAACCTCCATTGGAACGCCACGATAGAACTCCGCGCCCTCGATTAGCACCGGTTTTGGTACGAAAATGGTACAGGCACAATGGTTTTTGATTTCAACGCGCCAATTTCAGGCTATGCTTTAGCACGTTTGCAAACAGCGGTGGCTGCCCTGGTTGGGGGACCCGGGTCGAGAACCACAACCGAGAATGTGCGTGTTGCAATCCGTGGTCGGTGGCCAAATGCAGACAACGCATGGACCATTGATCTCAATGCATGAGGCAACATGGGGTTATGTTGCGATGGGTCAATTCGATCGCACGCTGGAATACATAGACCAACTGCAGCACGCCGGAACGGCGGCGGCGGTCTGCGAGAAACTTTTGGGCATAACCTCGGATTTCGGTCTGACCGCGCTGATGGCGGGAACCGTTCCGCAGCCAGGCACACCGACAGGGCAGCAAAAGCAGCATGTGCTGCTTTGCGACTGGCCTGTCGAATGGCTGGAGCGCTACGTGGCGCGCAACTATGTCGATCACGATCCGGTGGTCAGCCACATGAAGCAGCTGCAGGCGCCGTTCCAGTGGCGCGAAGCCGCCCAGGGCATTAGCTTCGACAAGAGCAGCGATGAGGTGATGGGCGATGCCGGCGCCTTCAAGCTGCGCGACGGGCTGGCCTTCCCGCTGATCACGCTCGATGGCCAGATCGTCATGGTGTCGCTGGGTGGCGAGGCCGTGCAGCTGTCGGCGGCCGAGTTCGGCCTTGTGTCGCTGGTCTCGACCTATGCCGTTGGCCGCGCCATGCAAATCCACACCATGGCGACCAAGACCATCGACCACATAGAACTGACCCCGCGCGAGCGCGAATGCCTGCAATGGGCCGCCGTCGGCAAGTCGGAATGGGAGATTTCGCAAATCCTCGGCATCTCCGAACACACGTCGGAGAAACATCTTCTTAACGCCAAAAGCAAACTCGGTGCCGTCAACCGGGTCCAGGCCGTCGCCGAAGCGATAAGGCGCGGCTACATTAGTTAGGTCGGCCGTGCCGACCTGGAATTTCTTGCCTACGTGATCACGCAATTTTCTCGTTGAGGCACGGCCGTATCTTCCTCTTAAACCCAGGAGACGACGGCATGCTTTTTTGTCTTACAACTCAGGAATTGATGGAACGTCCCGACCTTTGGGAGGCCGTCCATCGTCTACGCTACCAGATATTTGTCGAAGAGATGGGGTGGGAGGACCTGCGGCGGCCGGACGGATTCGAGGTCGACCAGTTCGACCATGACGAGGCGGTGCATCAGATCGTCATCAGAGGCAACGAAGTCGCGGGCTATCAACGGATGTTGCCGACCACGCGGCCCCATCTGCTGACCGAGGTCTTGGCAGACCTTTCCGAAGGAACGCCACCATCGGGCCCCAACATCTGGGAATTGACCCGCTATGCGGTGGCTCCCGGCTTTCGCGATGGTCGTCGCGGCGTCTCGACCGTCGGAACCGAATTGATCGCCGGCTTCGTCGAGTGGGGGCTGAAGCGCGGTGTCGACAAGGTGATCATCGAGTTCGAGCCGATGTGGGTGCTGCGCGCCCTGCAGCTGCATTTCCTGGCGACGCCGTTGGGCTATCAGCGCACCTATGGCAATCAGCAGGTCGTGGCGACCCTGCTCTCCTTCAATGAGCACACGCTGGACGTTGTGCGTTCGCGCCGCAACCACCACGCTCCCGTCCTGGCCCGGGGATATCCCGACATGTTCGGCCAAAGGAGGGCGTCATGAGGTTGGAGACCGCCATGAACCCGCACCCGCAACCGGAACTGCGCAACCACACGCTGATCGTCACCGTGTCGTCGAATGACGGCCGGCCGGTGCTCGACAGAAGGGCCTATGAAAGCCTTGCCAGGACGTTCCATGAAGCCGCCGACAATGACGAGGTCCGTGTCGTCGTGCTGCGTGGCCTGGCAGGCTGCTTCTGCCTCGGCGGCGACTTTTCCGAATTCCTCGACGCCACCAAGCACCAGAAGCTGATCGCCGCCGTTACCGACATGTTCCGCACGTTGGCGACATTCCCCAAGCCCATCCTCGCCTGCGTCGACGGCGATGCCGTCGGTGTCGGCTGCACCATCCTGTTCCACTGCGACATGGTGATCGCCTCGAATGAAAGCACGTTCCGCGTGCCGTTCGTCGATTTCGGCCTTGTGCCGGATGCGGCGACCAGCATCCTGGCGCCGCAGAAGCTCGGCTATGCCGGCGCCTTCCGCTTCTTTTGTCTCGGCGACACGCTTCACGCCGAGGACGCCAGGGCACTCGGCCTCGTCGCCGAAATCGTGCATGACGGCGTGGAGGAGGCGACACTTGGCCGCGCCAGGCAGCTCGCCAAGAAGCCGGTTGCCGCCCTGCTGCAGACCCGCGGCCTGCTCAAGGGCAACACCGGTGCGCTGTGCGACCGCATCGACCAGGAGATATCGCTGTTCCAGCAGGCGTTGCAAGACGACACCACGCTGCGGCGCCTGCAGCGGATCGCCCGGCTCGCGGCCTGAGCAACCGCGTCAAGAGCCACGCGCCGCGCTGCCAGGTGGCCGCGCGGCGCGGGAAGGCCTAGCCTTCCTTGCCGAGGAATGACGGCCCTTCGCCGATGATCTTCTTGTCTTCCTTGCCGATGATATCGAGATCGCGCCCCTCATAGGGTACCGACAACAGGATGCGCCGCATCACCGCCAACCGCGCGCGGCGCTTGTCATTGGCCCGCACGATGATCCATGGCGCGAATGCCTTGTGGGTGCGCTCGAACATGGTGTCGCGCGCCTTGGTGTAATCGTCCCATTTCGTGATGCCGGCGACATCGATCGGCGAGAACTTCCAGCTCTTCAGCGGGCTGTAGCGGCGATCGTGAAAACGCTCGAGCTGCGTTTCCCGGCCGATGTTCAGCCAGAATTTGAAGAAATGGATGTCGTCGTTGACGATCATTCGTTCGAAATGCGGCGTCTCGTCGAGAAACTTCTCGTGCTGCTCGGGCGTGCAGAAGCCCATCACCGGCTCGACGCCGGCGCGGTTGTACCAGGAACGGTCGAAGGTGACGAATTCGCCTGCCGTCGGGAAATGATCGACATAACGCTGGTAGTACCATTGTCCAATTTCGGTGGGGGTTGGCTTGGTCAGCGCCACGTTGCGCGCCGTGCGCGGGTTGAGATACTGGTGCACCACGAAGATCGTGCCGCCCTTGCCGGCGGCGTCGCGGCCCTCGAACAGCGCCATCACCCGCTTCCCGGTCGCCTGCAGCCAAGCCTGCGCCTTCACCAGCTCGATCTGCAATTTCTCGAGCGTCTCGTCATAGTCGTCGCTTTTCATCTTCTTGTCGTAGGGGTAGCCGCCCGCGGTCAGCTTGTTGTCCTCGACCCAGTCCGGGAGCTCGGGATTCTCGATGTCGAACGCCCGCTCCTTGCCGTCGATCCTGATCTTCAGCGGACCTGACGTCGCTGTTGCGGGATTTTCCTTGGCCTTTTTCATCGAGACGAACCCTTTCCAGCTTACGGACTCATGCTATTGGGAGCCTCCATGCCGGTCTAGCAGGAAGTTGCCATACGGCCGGACAGCGCCCGAGAGGGCTATAGGATGCGCGGATGGCTGAGCAAAGCGCAGAGCAGGCAAGTGTGGCGCAAGCCATGGCCATCCGGCTGTGGAACAGCCGCTGGCTGCTTGCGGCCGGTGTCGTCGCGGTTCTGACAGCTTTTGCCTTTGCCAATATTTCCGCCTACGTGCTGGTGCCGGCGCTGCTCCTGTTGCTTGTCGCTGCGATGCTGCCAGCCGCAGGCCTGCGCCAGTCCGGCGAGAATGCCGCCGCGATCGAGGCGATCGGCCTGCAACGCCTGTCAGGCGAATATCTTGCGGCCGCCGTCGCCGATCCGCTGATCATTTTCGACCGCTCCGCCAGCATCGTCCATGCCAACGCCGCGGCCTTTGCCGCTTTCGGCGGCATCGCACCGGGCCTGTCGCTACCGCTGAAATTCCGGGCGCCGGAAATGCAGACGCTGCTCGACAGCGTGCTGTCGGGCACGATCGCCTCCGATGTGGTCGACTATACCGAAAAGCTCCCGGTCGAACGGGCCTACCGGGTCAGCGCGTCCTCGGTCGGGCACGGCACCGACCTGTATGTGCTGGTGTTCAAGGACCAGAGCGAAACGCGCAGGATCGACCGCATGCGCGCCGATTTCATCGCCAATGCCAGCCACGAATTGCGCACCCCGCTCGCCTCGATCGCCGGTTTCATCGAAACGCTGCGCGGACCGGCCCGCAACGATCCGGCGGCGCGCGAGCAGTTCCTGCAGATCATGCAGAACCAGACCGGCCGCATGGCGCGTCTGATCGATGACCTGCTGTCATTGTCCCGGCTGGAGATGAAGCCCTATCTGAAGCCCGGAACCGAAGTCGACCTGCGCCAGACCGTCGACAGCGTCATCGATTCACTGGCCCCGCTTGCCCGCGAAAATAGCGTCGTCATCGAGCGTGATTTCGCCAAGGGACCACTCAATGTGCCGGGCGATCGCGACGAGCTGTTCCAGGTTTTCGAGAACTTGCTGGAAAACGCCTGCAAATACGGCCAGTCCGGCGGCCGTGTCGTGGTCTCGATCGCGCGCGCCGATGACGGTTCCGAACCCGGCATCGACGTCACCATCCGGGATTTCGGTCCCGGCATTCCCGAGGAGCACATTCCGCGCATCACCGAGCGCTTCTATCGCATCGATGTCGAGACCAGCCGGACCCAGAAAGGCACCGGCCTTGGCCTGTCCATCGTCAAGCACATCCTGACGCGCCACAATGCCAGGCTGACGATCAAATCCGAGGTCGGTAAGGGCGCCGCCTTCTCGGTTCATTTGCCGACGCACTGATAGTGCCCTAGTTTCCCCTGGAAGCGTTTCTTTTTTCTGTCATCCGGCTAGCGTATCAGCGGGGATTCGAGGAAACGACTCAAGAACCCGTGGGAAGGCATTTCATCCATGCAGTCCGTGCACATAATGAGCGCCTTTGACGAGGAGCTGAAATATCTGTCGAAGCGCATCGCGGCGATGGGCGGCCATGCCGAGCGCATGGTCGAGCAGGCGGTCGCCGCTCTCGTCAATGCCGATCCTGGGCTGGCCCAGAAGGTCATTAACGACGATGCAGTGCTGGATGAGGGGCAGCGCGAGATCGACGACAAGGCGATCATCATCATCGCCAAGCGCCAGCCGATGGCGACCGACCTGCGCGAGATCGTCGGCGCCATCCGCATTTCGGCCGACCTCGAACGCGTCGGCGACCTCGGCAAGAACGTCGCCAAGCGGGTGGTCGCCGTCACCGACGGCCGCCAGCCGACCAGCCTGTTTCGCGGTCTGGAGGCCCTGGCCAATCTGGCGCTGACCCAGCTCAAGGAAGTTCTCGACGTCTACGCATCGCGCTCGGTCGACAAGATCGGCTTCGTGCGCGACCGTGACGATCAGATCGATGCCATGTACACGTCGCTGTTTCGCGAATTGCTGACCTACATGATGGAAGATCCTCGCAACATCACGCCCTGCACGCATCTTCTGTTCTGCGCCAAGAACATCGAGCGCATCGGCGATCATGCCACCAACATCGCCGAGACCATCTATTACATCGTCACCGGCGACCAGATGCCGGCCGAGCGGCCGAAAGGCGACAAGACGGACAAGATCAGCCTTTCGGCGCCGCTTCCGGCGAAATGAACGTTCATCCTCTCGAACGCCAGATCATATTGCGCTAAACTATCCCGGCGTTAAGCTTCTCAGGCCTTGATAAGGGGCCTGCTTTCAGGAGGCTGCGATGGAATATGTCCGAGAGTTCAAGCCCGCGGCGCCGACATCAGGCATCATCGCCTCCAGTGTCTACATGGCCGGGCGGCGCATCGCGGACATTCCGATCGAGGAAGCCGGCGAATGGGCCAAGAAATCGGGACATGTCGTCTGGATCGGGCTGCTCGAACCGGATCGCGAGCTTCTGTTGCGCGTCCAGGCCCAGTTCCATCTGCATGAGCTGGCGATCGAGGATGCAGAGCATCCGCACCAGCGGCCGAAGATCGAGCAATATGGCGATGCGCTGTTCATCGTCGCCCGCACCGCGCAATTGATCGAAGGACGGGTGACTTTCGGCGAGACGCATCTATTCGTCGGCTCGGGCTACATCGTCAGCGTCAGGCACGGCCCGTCGACCTCCTACGCCGCCGTGCGCCAGCACTGGGAAAGCTGCCCGCATTCGCTGGCCAAGGGCGAGGATTTCGTTCTCTACGCCATTCTCGATTTCATCGTCGACAACTACATGCCGGTGCTCGAACAGATCGAGGACGAGGTCGAGGTGATCGAGGACCGGGTGCTTTTGAAGCCGATGACCGGCCCCGATATCGAGCGGCTCTACATGCTACGCCGCGATCTGCTGCGCCTGCGCAATGCGGCGCTTCCGCTGGTGGAGGTCTGCCGCCGCCTGACCAGCGCCGACCTGCCGCAGATCCATTCAGCCATGCACCCGCTCTTTCGCGACGTGACGGATCACATCCGCACCGTCCAGGAAAAGATCGACAGCCTGCGCGAGGTGCTGGCCTTCGCCTTCGAGGCGAGCCTGCTGGTCGGTCAGAGCCAGGAAACGGCGATTTCCAAGAAACTCGCCTCATGGGCGGCCATATTGGCGGTGCCGACGGCGTTCGCCGGCATCTACGGCATGAACTTCACCGACATGCCGGAACTGAAGATGGAATATGGCTACCCCATCGTGCTGGCCACCATCGCGGCGATCTGCGCGTTTCTCTACTGGCGGTTTCGCAAGAATGGGTGGCTGTGAAAGGAAGTCAGTAGAAATTAGTGAGGAGTGAACAGTGCTCCACGCGCCCCATTTCACTACTCACTACTCACCGACTCCGCCGCCGCTCCGCCGCTGGCTGGAAGGCCACGCGGGCGTGGTACTTGCAATAAGGACCGGTTTCGGCGGCCTCGTTGCCGCAGAAGTTGAAGTCCTCCGATAGCGGATCGCCGTTCGGCCATTTGCAGGTGCGCTCGGTCAGCTCGACGAGTTGCAGATGCCGTGAGATCGGTACCACGACATTCTCGACTGGGCGGATATAGTGCCGCGCCACCGGCTCGGCGTCGAATTGCGTCTGAAGGGCGGTCGCGCCGATCGATGTCGTGACGTGGCGAGCCGTGCTCGCGGCGCGCGCCACCGATTTCTGAACGGTCGAGCCCTGTGTCGTCTTCTTCTGGCGTGCCGGCGTCGCCGTTGCGCGGCCGCGGCCCGACAGCTTCAGACGGTGCACCTTGCCGATGACGGCATTTCGGCTCACCCCTCCAAGCTGGGCAGCAATCTGGCTTGCGCTCAAACCCTCCGACCACAATTTTCTGAGAAGTTCGACCCGCTCGTCAGTCCAGTTCATGAGACCGCGCTCCTGCTAAGCGTGCGGCAATCAGAATCCTTTCCCGACCCAGCACCACTGCTGGGGCAGACACCACATATATCTGGTGATTAGGTCCGCCGCACGAAATCTAGTTATTTCTCGACTACAATTACCTTATGCGCAGACTCGGTGACAAGAGTCCCAAGTGCAACACGAATCGGTTTTTTCGGTTTTCCCCAACTTGCCGGTCGCTTATGAGCCGGCGTCTCGTCAGGGGGCTTGCCGCGTGCCACTACGCGACCTTTTCGTTGACTTCATGGCCGAAAAACACGATAAGCCGCACAAGGCCGCCGCTTTGGCGGCTTTTTTGATTTTCCGGTACCGGAGACGCATATAATGAGCGGTTCGGCGCTTTACGAGACCTTTGCTCGCGCTCCCCTGGCTTTCGACCACGGGGAAGGCACTTGGCTGGTTACCGACAAGGGCGAGCGATATCTCGATTTCGCCGGCGGCATCGCGGTCAATTCGCTCGGCCACGGCCATCCGCATCTGGTCGCTGCGCTGACCGAGCAGGCGGCAAAGCTGTGGCACGTCTCCAATCTCTACGAGATTCCCGGGCAGAGCCGGCTTGGCGAGCGCCTGGCCGATGCCACATTCGCCGACAAGGTGTTCTTCACCAATTCCGGCGCCGAGGCGCTGGAATGCGCGATCAAGACGGCGCGGCGCTACCATTTCGTCAAGGGGCATCCCGAGCGCTTCCGCGTCATCACCTTCGAAGGCGCCTTCCATGGCCGCACGCTGGCGACCATCGCGGCCGGCGGCCAGTACAAATACCTCGAAGGCTTCGGCCCCAAGGTCGAAGGCTTCGACCAGGTCGGCTTCGACGACATCGATGCCGCCGAGAAGGCGATTACGCCGGAAACCGCCGCGATCCTGATCGAGCCGGTGCAGGGCGAGGGCGGCATCCGCCCGGTCCCGACGCAGTCCCTGAAGCGGCTGCGGCAGCTTTGCGACCAGCACGGCCTGTTATTGATCTATGACGAGGTCCAGTGCGGCATCGGCCGCACCGGAAAGCTGTTCGCGCATGAATGGTCAGGTGTTGCGCCCGACATCATGGCGATCGCCAAAGGCATTGGCGGCGGCTTTCCGATGGGCGCTTGCCTTGCAACCGACGAAGCAGCTGTCGGCATGACGGCTGGCGTGCACGGCACCACATTCGGCGGCAATCCGTTGGCCATGGCGGTCGGCAACGCCGTGCTCGACGTGGTGCTGGAAGAGGGCTTCCTCGAAGACGTCCAGCGCAAGGCATTGCTGATCAAGCAGGGCCTGGCGGCGATCGCCGACGAGTTTCCCGATGTCATCGAAGACATCCGGGGCACCGGCCTCATGCTTGGCCTCAAATGCGCCATGCCCAACACCAAGGTGAACATGGCGCTGCGCGACCAGCATTTGCTGGCGGTTCCGGCCGGCGACAACGTCATTCGCCTGCTGCCGCCGCTCACCGTCACCGACGCCGAGATCCACGAAGCGCTCAACCGCATCCGCGCCGGTGCCAAAGGCCTGGCGGATGCCATCGCCGTGGCCGCCGCGAAGTAATTCCGGAAAATTGCCGATGTCAGTTCGCCATTTCACCGATCTTTCCACCGTTTCCGAAGGCGACCTGCGCTTCATGCTGGACGACGCGGTGGTGCGAAAGGCGCGCCTCAAGGCCGGCGAGCGGACCCGGCCGCTCGAAGGCAAGGTGCTGGCGATGATCTTCGACAAGCCGTCGACGCGCACGCGCGTCTCCTTCGATGTCGGCATGCGCCAGCTCGGCGGCGAGACCATCATGCTGACCGGCACCGAAATGCAGCTTGGCCGCTCCGAAACCATCGCCGACACCGCCAAGGTTCTGTCGCGCTATGTCGACGCGATCATGATCCGCACCACCTCGCATGAACGGTTGCTGGAGCTGACCGAGAACGCCACGGTTCCGGTGATCAACGGGCTGACGGATGACACCCATCCGTGCCAGTTGATGGCCGACATCATGACCTTCGAGGAGCATCGCGGTCCGGTGGCCGGCAAGACCATCGCCTGGACCGGCGACGGCAACAATGTGCTGCATTCGCTGCTCGAGGCCTCGGCGCGGTTCCGCTTCAACCTCAACGTCGCCGTGCCGGAAGGCAGCGAGCCGGCGCAGAAGCATATCGACTGGTCCAAGGCGCATGGCGGCAAGCTGCACTTCACCCGCTCGCCCGAGGAAGCCGTCGACCAGGCCGACTGCGTCGTCACCGATTGCTGGGTGTCGATGGGCCAGGAGCATCGCGCCCGCGGCCACAACGTCTTCTCGCCCTACCAGGTCAATGCCAAGCTGATGGCGCATGCCAAGCCGGACGCGCTGTTCATGCACTGCCTGCCGGCGCATCGCGGCGAGGAAGTCACCGACGAGGTCATCGACGGACCCCATTCGGTGGTCTTCGACGAGGCCGAGAACCGGCTCCACGCCCAAAAGGCGGTGCTTGCCTGGTGTCTTGGGGCTTGAAGTGTCTTGGGGTTCGAAGTGGCTTGGGGTTTGAAAGGTCCGGGCGCTTGATCTGCGGAGGCGCGATGCCTATCTGCGCCGCATCACGCAAATCAAGCGCGTTTGGACGCATGCACCCCAGGGGGCGGCATGGCCGCGCCCTGGAGCTTTGTCATGTTGGAAACGCATCAAGTGACTGAACATCACCCCAAACTCGGCGAGTTCGGCTATGCCGGCGACGACCATGTCGTGCCGTTCGAGGTCGGCCCGCTCGACGTGCGCGGCCGTACCGTGCAGCTCGGGCCGATGCTCGACGCCATTCTCAGCCGCCACGATTATCCCGAGCCGGTCGCCCGCCTTCTGGCGGAAGCCTGTGTGCTGACGGTGCTGCTCGGCACCTCGCTCAAATTCGAGGGCAAGTTCATCCTGCAGACCCGCACCGATGGGCCGGTCGACATGCTGGTGGCGGATTTCACCACGCCGTCGGCGCTGCGTGCCTATGCGCGCTTCGATGCCGATCGCCTCGAGGCACTGGTCGCCGCAGGCGAAACGTCCCAGCAGACACTGCTCGGCGGCGGTGTGCTGGCACTGACCATCGACCAGGGCGCCCATACGCAGCGCTATCAGGGTATCGTCCAGCTCGACGGCGAGACACTGGAAGACGCGGCGCGCACCTATTTCCGCCAGTCGGAGCAGATCCCGACGGATATCAGGCTGTCCGTGGCCAAGCTGTTGACGCCCGGCGTCGGCGGCGCGCGCGAACAATGGCGCGCCGGCGGTATCCTGGCGCAGTTCCTGCCGCAGGCGTCCGATCGCATGCGCGTTCCGGACCTGCACGGCGGCGATGGCGATCCGCGCGAGGAGATCCATGATCCCACCGACAATTCCTGGCAGGAATTGCTGGCGCTGCTCGGCACCATCGAGCCGACTGAGCTGATCGATCCGACGATCGGTACCGAACGGCTGCTCTATCGCCTGTTCCATGAGCATGGCGTGCGGGTTTTCGGCGGCGTTCCCGTCGCCGACCAGTGCTCATGCTCGCGCGACAAGATCCGCGGCATCCTCGAGGGCTTCTCCGCGCAGGAGATCAAGGACAGCACCGAGGATGGCGGCATCCACGTCGCCTGCGAATTCTGCTCGACACAGTACGACTTCGATCCGGCGGAATTTGCCGCGCAATAAAGCCAGTCCTTCTCCTCGTAAAACGGGGAGAAGGACGCTAATTCACCGTACGCCTGGTCCCCGGCAGATCCAGCGAAAATGCCGGGATGGCGATGTCGAAAGTCTCGCCGCGCTTGTTGCGCATCGTGTAGTGCCCGACCATGATGCCTGATGGCGTCGAGAGCGGGCAGCCGGACGTGTATTGATAGCTGTCGCCGGGATTGAGTTCGGGCTGGTCGCCGACGACACCCGGGCCACGCACTTCCTCGACCCGGCCGGCACCGTCGGTGATGTGCCAATAACGCGACAGAAGCTGCACGAATTCGTCCGACTGGTTGTCGATCGTTATCTGATAACCCCAGACATAGCGGTTCTCGGAAGGATCGGAGCGGTCCTCGAGGTAGAACGGCCTGACCTGCACTTCGATGTTGCGCGTGACGGCGCGGTACATAAGCGGCTCCAAAACGATCCGATACCTTTCGGCGCTCCCGGCGAGCAGGTCAACGAGCGCGTCTTGTCGCGCCTCGTCTTGAAACGCAGGTGCCGGCAAAGAATGTCATTTAAGTGACACATGACAATGATGGGGTGCGCCGACCAATGCCGGGCGACTCGGGCGCTCTGTCGAACTGTCGAAAACGGCCGCCACACCGGCCGGTTTTTCTGGAGTGAACGGATCTCGATGGAACTCACTCTCATAACCGCCTTGCTGTCGTCCGCTCTCATTGCCTCAAACCTCGCCAGTATGCTGCTCGCCGCCTCACAGCTGAGACGGCGCACCACGATCGCACCGCCGGCCGGCAAATCGCCGCCGGTATCGATCGTCATACCCTCGCGCGGCGTCGAGCCGTTCACGCAGGAGACGCTGGAGCGCGCTTTCTCGCTCGACTGGCCGCGCTACGAGCTGATCTTCTGCGTTGCCCATGGCGACGATCCGGTGGTCAGGTTGATCCGCGCCGCCATTGGCCGCTTTCCAAGAGTGCCGGCCCGGCTGTTGATCGGTGACGACCGCGTCAGCGCCAATCCCAAGCTCAACAATTGCGTCAAGGGTTGGGAAGCCGCGCGGCACAACTGGGTCGTCCTCGCCGACTCCAACGTGCTGATGCCGAGAGACTACATCCAGCATCTGATGGCGGCGTGGCAGCCGGATACCGGCCTTGTCTGCTCGACACCGATCGGCTCGCGGCCGGAGGGCTTCTGGGCCGAGGTCGAATGCGCCTTCCTCAACACGCTGCAGGCCCGCTGGCAATATGCCGGCGAGGCGCTCGGCCTTGGCTTTGCCCAGGGCAAGAGCATGCTGTGGAACAAGCCGATGCTGGATGCCAATGGCGGCATCCGCGCGCTGGCCGCCGAAATCGCCGAGGACGCCGCTGCGACCAAGCTGGTCAATGGGCTTGGCCTATGCGTCAATCTCGTCGCGGCACCCTTCGAGCAGCCGCTTGGCAGGCGCACGCTTGGCACGATCTGGTCACGCCAGGCCCGCTGGGCGCGCCTGCGCCGCGTAACCTTCCCGCGGTTCTTCGCGCCGGAAATCCTGACGGGCGCGGTGGTGCCGCTGGCGCTTGCGCTGGTTGCGGCGGCAAGCGCCGGCTTCAGCCTGCCGCTGACGGCCATCGCCGTGCTGGCGGCCTTTTATCTACCGGAATGCGCCTTGGCTTGGTCCAAGGGCTGGCACCTGTCGCCGCGCACGGTCGCGGCGATGATTGCGCGGGACTTGATGCTTCCAACCATGTGGGCGCGCGGCTGGCTCGGCGGCGCCGTCGACTGGCGCGGCAATGCGATGATCATCGGCACCAAGGCCGCCGAACTGGAAGAGGCGTCGTCGCGCGCCTGATCGCGGCGCGGACGACGCTGCCTCGACGGCTCCCTATTTGGCGCCCTTCAGCGCCTGCGCGATGTCTTCCAGAAGGTCGTCGGTATCCTCAAGGCCGACCGACAGCCTGAGCGTTCCTGGCCCGATGCCGAGTTCGGCGCGCGCCTCTTCGCTTAAATTCTTGTGCGTGGTCGTCGCCGGATGGGTGATCAGGCTCTTGGCGTCGCCGAGATTGTTCGAGATCAGCACGATGTCGAGCGCGTTCTGCAGGGCGAAAGCCGCCTGCTTGCCGCCCTTGACGTCGAGGCAAATCAGCGTCGAGCCGCCCGACATCTGCTTCTTGACGATCTCGGCCTGCGGATGGTCGGCGCGGCCGGGATAGATGACGCGGGCAATCTGCGGCTGCTCGGCGAGGAAATCCGCGATCTTGCCGGCGCTCTCCGTCTGCTGGCGCACACGCAGCGGCAGTGTCTCCAGGCCCTTCAGCAGTGTCCAGGCGTTGAAGGGCGACAGGCTGGGGCCGGTGTGGCGGAAATAGTCATGCAAATTCTCGTCGATCCACTTCTTGTCCGACAGGATCACGCCGCCGAGACAGCGGCCCTGGCCATCGATGTGCTTGGTGGCCGAATAGACGACGATATGCGCGCCGAGCTGCAACGGCTTCTGCTGGAGAGGCGTGGCAAAGACATTGTCGACGACAAGCCGCGCGCCGATCGAATTGGCGAGCGCAGCCACAGCGGCGATGTCGACCACTTCCAATGTCGGGTTGGTCGGGCTTTCCAGGAAGAACAGCTTGGTGTTGGGCCTGACCGCCTTTTCCCAGTTGGCGATATCGGTGCCGTCGACCAGCGTCGCCTCGATGCCGTAGCGCGGTGCCAGCGTCTCGACCACCCAACGGCAGGAGCCGAACAGCGCGCGCGCCGCCACGATGTGGTCACCGGCCTTGACGCTGCAAAGAAGCGCCGCCGTCACCGCCGCCATGCCCGATGCCGTGGCGCGCGCATCCTCGGCGCCTTCGAGCGCACACATGCGCTTTTCAAACATGTCGACGGTCGGATTGGCGTAGCGCGAATAGATGAAGCCCGGCTCCTCGCCCTTGAAGCGGGCTTCGGCGGCTTGCGCCGTTTGATAGACATAGCCCTGGGTCAGGTACATCGCCTCGGAGGTCTCGCCGAAGCCGGAACGCAGGGTTCCGCCATGCACGAGGGCTGTTTGAGGCTTCCAGTTGCGCTTCTTGCTGCTCATTGCTTTTGTTCCAGACACAAAAAAACCGGTCGCGAAAGTCGCAACCGGTCCATACGGCCTCGCGGCCAACGGTCCTTTAGCGACTTGTTTAACGTGGCTGCAAGCCGACCGGCCAAATCACCACGGGATAACGACCCTTTAGACCCGTACCACGCTTGCGTCAATTGCCGGCTTCATTAAGAGGTTTGTACCAAGCAGGTTCCGCAAAAGTGTTTCACGGTTTTGCGGCGAGAACCTGCGGCAGGAAAATCGTCTGGCCTAGGAGCGGAGCCTTGCGGCAGACAGGCATTCTTCCCGATCAGGATATCTCGGCGCTGTTCCAGTCCGGCGCGCTGAAGTCGCCGCGCGCGCTCGATGCCGACCAGATCCAGCCGGCCAGCCTCGATCTCAGGCTCGGCGACAAGGCCTGGCGGGTGCGGGCGTCCTTCCTGCCGGGTCCGGATCATCGGGTTGCCGACAAACTCGATCGGCTGAAGCTGCATGAGTTCAGCCTCGCCGACGGCGCCGTGCTGGAAACGGGCTGTGTTTACATCGTGCCGCTGCTGGAAAGCCTTGCGCTGCCCCCAACCGTGTCCGCCTCGGCCAATCCGAAGAGTTCGACCGGGCGGCTCGACATTTTCACCCGCGTCATGACCGACCGTGGCCACGAGTTCGACAAGATCGCCGCCGGCTACAACGGTCCGCTTTACCTGGAAGTCAGCCCGCGCACCTTCCCGATCGTCGTGCGCACCGGCTCGCGCCTGTCGCAGATCCGCTTCCGCACCGGCAACGCGCTGCTCTCGGAAGCCGAATTGCATGAATTGCACCGCGCGCAGATGCTGGTCGCCACCGAGCCGCCGAATATTTCGGGCGGCGGCATCGCGCTGTCGATCGATCTCAAGGGCGACGGTGACGGGCTGGTCGGCTATCGCGGCAAGCATCACACCGGCCTTGTCGATGTCGACAAGCGCGCCGCGCAGGACGTCGTCGATTTCTGGGAACCCATCCACAAGAGCGGCGCCGGCGAACTGGTGCTCGATCCGGACGAATTCTACATTCTCGTCAGCCAGGAGGCGGTGCATGTGCCGCCGCTCTATGCTGCCGAGATGACGCCCTTCGACCCGCTGGTCGGCGAATTTCGCGTCCATTATGCCGGCTTCTTCGATCCGGGCTTCGGCCATTCGGCGGCCGGTGGCACCGGCAGCCGGGCGGTGCTTGAAGTGCGCAGCCACGAAGTGCCGTTCATCCTCGACCATGGCCAGATCGTCGGCCGGCTGGTCTACGAGCACATGCTGAAGCGGCCGCAGGCGCTCTACGGCACCGATCTCGGCTCCAACTACCAGGCACAGGGCCTGAAGCTCTCCAAGCACTTCCGCGCCGCGCGCTGAACCCCGATTGCCGCCAGGCAAGATACTTGCCTGCCGGCACATCATGCGTGGCTGTCGGTCGCCGGGATGGCGGCGCTCAAGGCGAACAAGAAAATGCAGATCTCGAAATGGATCCCGTCGGCGGCAGGCGCCGCCCGGCGCTGTAAGCCACGGAGGAAGAACAGGCGAGGGATAGGGCCAAGCCCGCTAAGATGAAACCAAGCCCCATCCCGTTCATTTTCTCTCCCAGGATATTGGCGCTATCTCAAAGCGCCTTCACCGCCACCTTCACTGGTTTTTCGATCTCGAGCGGGTTGCGCAGCGGCAGGCCGAAATCACCGGCCTCGATCTCGAACACATCACCGGCCTCGGTCTTGACGCCGTCGGCGAAGGACAGCGTCGCGGTGCCGAACATATGCACATGCACGTCGCCCGGCTGGCGGAACGCCGAATATTTGAAGTGATGGTGTTCCAGATTGGCGATGGTGTGCGACATGTTCGCTTCGCCCGACAGGAACGGCTTTTCCCACAGCGTCTTGCCGTCGCGCACGATGCGCGAGGTGCCGCGGATGTCGGAAGGCAGGTCGCCGATCAGGATCTCCGGACCGAACGAGGCATTGCGCAGCTTGGAGTGGGCGAGGAAGAGATAGTTCACGCGCTCGGTCACGTGGTCGGAAAACTCGTTCGACAGCGTGAAGCCGACGCGGAAGGCGGCGCCGTCATCGCCGATGACATAAATGCCGGCGATTTCTGGTTCCTCGCCGGCGTCCTTGGCGAAGGCCGGTGACAGGAGTGCGGCACCCGGCGCCACGGCCATCGTGCCGTTGCCCTTGTAGAACCATTCCGGCTGCACGCCGACCTGGCCCTTGGCGGGCTTGCCCCCCTCCAGTCCCATGCGGAACATCTTCATGGAATCAGTGAGCTGCTCCTCGCCATCGGTGCTGAGCTTCTTGTGCATGGAATCGCGCGTCGCCGCCGAGCCGAGATGGGTCAGGCCGGTGCCGGTGAGGTGCAGATGCGCCGGGTCGGGGTGATTGATCGGCGACAACAGCCTCCCCTTCTTGTAGGCGGCATCGAGGTCGACCGTCTCGCCGAGCCCCTTGCGCTCGATCAGGGTGGCCAGGCCGACGCCGGTGCGGGCCGCCTCCATCGCCAGCGAATAGACGCTGCGGGCGCCGTTGATGATCCGGGTCTTGCCGCCATTGCGGGCAACGACGCGGATGGTCTCGGCGTCATCGAGAATCTGCGAGATCAGCATGATCAATCCTCTCTCATGTGCCTTGGCATGGCTGCCGCCGTGGCAAACCTCCCCAAGCGCGGCTGGGACGTCGCCCATGCCACGGGTGAAATTCTCCGTTCGGATTGCGCTCGCGGGGCCTGGTCCCTTGAGGGAACTTCTTCGTGCCGGTCGGTTGCCGGCAGCGCCGCGATGTGACCCGTATGCCTTCCTCGTTGCCTCGCCGGAGCGGTTCGGTCCGCTCCCGGTATTTTGTTTTTACGCAATTCCCGTGGGAAAACCGCGATGCGCTTTCCTGGAATTGTTCCTGTCAGGCCTTGTTCTTGTTGTAGACGTCGAAGATCACGGCGCCGAGCAGGACCAGACCTTTGACCACCTGCTGCCAGTCGACATTGACGCCCATGATCGACATGCCGTTGTTCATCACGCCCATGATGAAGCCGCCGACCACGGCGCCGATGACCTGGCCGACGCCGCCCATCGCCGAGGCGCCGCCGATGAAGACGGCGGCGATGACGTCGAGCTCTGAGCCCAGACCGGCCGCCGGCACGGCCTGGCCAAGGCGAGCCGCGATGATCAGGCCGCCCAGCGCCGACAGCACGCCCATATTGATGAACACCAGCAGCGTCAGCCGCTCGGTGTTGATGCCAGACAGCTGCGCCGCCTTGGGGTTGCCGCCCATGGCGTAGATGCGGCGACCGATGGTCATGCGCTTGGTGACGAAGACGAACAGCGAGATCAGCACGCCCATGACCAGCAGCACCACCGGCAGGCCCCTGTAGCTGGCGAACTCATAGACCAGGAACAGCGCCAGCGCGCTGGCGACCAGCGTCTTGACGACGAACAGGGGGAAGGGCTCGGCTTCATAGCCGTGGCGTTCGCGCTTGCGTCGTGTCCTCACGCCGAAATAGGCATAGGCCAGCACGGCGATCAGGCCGAGCACGACCGTCGTCATGTGCAGCGTCAGGCCGCTGCCCACGATGGTCTTGCCGGCGGCGTTCACCGTGGGCGGGATCAACGTCAGCGGGCCGATAACGTCCGGGATGAAGCCGGAGCTCAACGCCTTGAAGCCGTCTGGAAGTGGGCCTACCGAGGAGCCGCCGCCCAGCAGCGCCTGGCAGATGCCGCGGAAGATCAGCATGCCGGCCAATGTCACGATGAAGCTCGGTATTCGGTGATAGGCGATCCAATAGCCTTGCGCCGCACCGATCAGGCCGCCCACGATCAGGCAGACGATCGAAACCACCAGCGGATTGCTGAGCGGCCCGAGCTGCCAGATGACCATCATGTTTGCCGCCAGAGCGCCGATGAAACCGGCGACCGAGCCGACGCTGAGGTCGATATAGCCGGAAACGATGACCAGCAGCATGCCCAGCGCCATCACGATGATGAACGAGTTCTGCTGCACCAGATTGCTGAGGTTGACCGGCTTGAACAGCGTTCCCGACGTGGTGAACTGGAAGAACAGCATGATGACGATCAGCGCGATGATGAGACCGTATTCGCGCAGGTTCGTCGTCAGCGCCGAGACGGCAATGCGTGGACGCTGGTCCTCGGCGATGTTGCCCTGCGGGGCGGGGGCGCTGTCGGTGCTCATGCTGCTTTTCCTTCTCCCCGAACGATGGCGCGCATTATTTTTTCCTGGCTTGCGTCCGCCGCGGGCATTTCGCCGACGATGCGGCCTTCGTTCATGACGTAGATGCGATCGGTGATGCCGAGCAATTCCGGCATTTCCGACGAGATGACCACGATCGCCTTACCCTCCGAGGCAAGACGCGCGATGATCGTGTAGATTTCGTACTTGGCGCCGACGTCGATGCCGCGCGTCGGCTCGTCGAGGATCAGCAAATCCGGATCGGCGAACAGCCATTTCGACAACACCACCTTCTGCTGGTTGCCGCCGGAAAGATTGCCCGTCATCTGATAGACGCTCGAAGCGCGGATGTTGGTCTTCTTGCGATAATCGTTGGCAACGGCGAGTTCGCCCAGATCGTCGATCACGCTGTGACGCGACACGCCGCCGAGATTGGCAAGCGTGATGTTGTGCTTGATATGGTCGATCAGGTTGAGACCGTAAGTCTTGCGGTCCTCGGTCACGTAGGCGATGCCGTGTTCGACCGCCTTGCTCACGGACGAGACATCGATCGGCTTGCCCTTGAGCAGCACCTCGCCCCTGATGTGGCGGCCATAGGAGCGGCCGAACAGGCTCATGGCGAATTCGGTGCGGCCGGCGCCCATCAGCCCGGCTATGCCGACCACCTCGCCCTTGCGCACATTGATGTCGATGCCCTTGATCACCTGCCGTTCGGCATGAATCGGGTGATAGACCGACCAGTTTTTCACTTCGAAGACGACCTCGCCGATCTTTGGTTCCCGCGGCGGATAGCGGTCGTCGAGCGAACGGCCGACCATCGAGGTGATGATTCGGTCTTCCGAGATATCCTTCTTGGCCAGCGTCTCGATGGTGCGCCCGTCTCGGATGACGGTAACCTTGTCGGCGACCCGGTTCACCTCGTTGAGTTTGTGCGAGATCAGGATCGAGGTCATGCCTTGCCGCTTGAACTCGAGCAAAAGGTCGAGCAGCGCCTGGCTGTCCTTCTCGCTGAGCGATGCGGTCGGCTCGTCGAGGATCAGCAGTTTGACTTCCTTGCTCAACGCCTTGGCGATCTCGACCAGCTGCTGCTTGCCGACGCCGATATTGGTGATCAGCGTCTTGGGGTCCTCCTTGAGGCCCACCTTCTTCAACAGCGCGCTGGTGCGCGCCTCGTTGGCGTCCCAGTCGATCATGCCGTATTTGGCGTGTTCGTTGCCGAGGAAAATGTTTTCGGCGATCGACAGCATCGGCACCAGCGCAAGCTCCTGGTGGATGATGACGATGCCCTTGTGTTCGCTGTCATGGATGCCTTTGAACTGGCATTCCTGGCCTTGAAAGATGATCTGGCCTTCATATGTGCCCGCGGGATAGACGCCCGACAGCACTTTCATCAGCGTCGACTTGCCGGCGCCGTTCTCGCCGACCACGGCGTGGATTTCGCCTTCCTCGACGGAGAGGTTGACATTCGACAGCGCCTTCACGCCGGGAAACGTCTTGGTGATGTCGCGCATCTCCAAAATCGTCGAGGTCATCAGGGCAAGCTCCTAGACATTCTTGTTTTTACGCAATTCCCAGGGGAAAGCGTTACGCGCGTTTCCTGGAATTGCTCTAGGCCGGCAGTAACAATACCGGGGTCGCTTGTGAACGAAAAGGGGCCCTGCGTCGCGCAGGACCCCAGATTTCGTAACAGAGATTACTTCAGGTCTTCGGCCTTGATGTAGCCGGAGTCGACGACCAGCTTCTGGTAGTTCGACTTGTCGACATCATGCGGCGTCAGCAGGATCGAGGGAACGACCTTGACGTCGTTGTTGTAGGTCTTGGTGTCGAGGCCGTCAGGCTTGCCGCCCGAGAGCACCTTGTCGACCAGTTCGACGGTCGACTTGGCCAGTTCGCGGGTGTCCTTGAACACGGTCGAATACTGCTCGCCCGAGATGATCAGCTTGACCGAGGCGGTCTCGGCGTCCTGACCGGTCACGATCGGCCAGGGCTGAGCGGCCGTGCCGTAGCCCACGGCGCGCAGCGAGGCGGTGATGCCGCGCGACAGGCCATCATAGGGCGACAGAACGCCATCGACGCGGCTGCCGTCCGAGTAGTTGGCCGACAGCAGGTTGTCCATACGCGCCTGGGCGGTTGCCGCCAGCCAGCGCAGCGTGCCGACCTTGTCCATGCCGGTCTGGCCGGACTTGATCTTGATCGAGCCGTCGTCGATCAGCGGCTGCAGGACGGAAATCGCACCGTTGTAGAAGAAGAAGGCGTTGTTGTCGTCGGGCGAGCCGCCGAACAGTTCGACGTTCCACGGCTTGGTGTTCGGGAAGCGCTCCTTGAGGCCCTTGACCAGCGAATTCGCCTGGATCACGCCGACGCCGAAATTGTCGAAGGTGGTGTAATAGTCGACATTGGCGGTCTTCTTGATCAGGCGGTCATAAGCGACGACGACGACGCCCGCGTCAGCTGCCTTCTGCAGCGCATCCGACAGGGTGGTGCCGTCGATCGAGGCGATGATCAGCGCCTTCGGGCCCTTGGTGATTTCGTTCTCCAGCTGGCTGAGCTGGTTGGGGATGTCGTCCTGCGCATATTGCAGGTCGACGGTGTAGCCGAGAGCCTCGAGCTGGGACTTGACGGCGTCGCCGTCATTGATCCAGCGCTGCGAAGTCTTGGTCGGCATCAGCACGCCGACGAGACCCTTGTCGGCCGCGTGCGCCGACGAATAGGTCATGGCAGCGATGCCAAGCGCCGCGACTGCGGCCAGTGTCTTGATGATTTTCACGTAACTCTCCCTGGTTGATGGACGCAGCACCCCGGGGGTCGCGGGCCGCGCAATCGTGCAGAAGTGCCGACGCACTGCTGCCGTCATATCGATCTCCGGTATCCTCCCATGGCCCCGAGCCGCTGATTTCAATCGATACGATTTTATCGTCGGCGACCGTTGCGTCTCGGAACGGGCTGACGTTGCCGTCCTTTTGCCATAACTGTCAAATGCGATCTTTGATGGTTGCTATACCGCAAGTGGTATATGTTATGACGCTTGACGGGTTGCTGGCAAATGCCGGCGGGCCGCGGGCGGAGGCAGGAAAAACCATGGCGGCGTTACGGAATCCGGCTGCGGGTTCAAATGATTACAACGAGACCCCAGGCGATGGCGAAACCCTGCTGCGCAGCGGCCTCAGCCTGCGTCATATGCGCATGATCGTCGCGCTCGACGATCACGGTCGGGTGAGCGCGGCGGCGCAGGTCATGAACATTTCGCAGCCGGCGGCATCGCGCATGATTGCCGAGATGGAGGCGGTGCTCGCGGTCAAGCTGTGCGAGAGGCTGCCGCGCGGCATCACGCTCACGCCCTACGGCAAGGCCTTGGCCAGGCGTGCGCGTTCGATCCTGCTGGAGATGCGCGAGGTCGATCGCGAGATTTCCGAGCTCAAGGCGGGCAAGGGCGGTTCCGTGTTTCTCGGTGCGGTGACGGCGCCGGCGATCGAACTGGCGGTGCCGGCGATCCGCGAAATCCGCCGCATCTATCCACGCATCGAGATCACCATGCAGGTCGAGACCTCGAATGTGCTGGCGCGCGAACTGATCGCCTCGCGCCATGATTTCATCATTGCGCGCATCCCCGACGATCTCAATCCGCGGCTGTTCGAATCGCGTGTCATCGGCGTCGAGAAAGCCTGCCTGATCGTGCGTCGTGGCCACCCGCTGACCAGGGGCAGTGTGGTGCGGCTGGAAGACACTGCCGCCTATGACTGGGTTTTCCAGTCGGGCGGCTCGCCCTTGCGTCAGGCGATGGAGAGCAATTTCCTCAACCGCAACATCGCGCTGCCGGACCGGATCCTCAACACCAGTTCGCTGCTCCTGACGCTGGTCATGGTAGCGCAGTCCGACGCCATCGCGCCGGTCTCGGTGCAGGTGGCGAAATTCATCCAGAATCCCGACGGACTCGCCGGCGCCATCGATGTCGTCCAGACCGAGTTCGACATCGAGGTCAGGCCCTACAGCCTGATCACGGTCAGGAATCGCGCGCTGTCGCCAGCCGCCAAGATGCTGCACGATTTCATCCTGCGCGAAGTGGGGTGATGGAACAAGAAGTGCAGTCACACGTTCAGGCCAAACGGCATGCTCGCTGGAGCTCGTTTAGGGCGAGGGAACGAGATGCCGATGTCAACAACTCGGGAGGTTTTGATGAAACGTCGGTTGTTTCTCACAGGAATGCTGGGCGTTGCGGGGGCCGTGGCGTTTGCGGGCATAGCCGGACCCGGCAGCGCGGTTGCCGGCATTCCTCAGGGCGACGGAATTCTCGATGAACTAGACAAGCCGGATCCGGCTGTCTTCGAAGGCGATGACG
The DNA here is from genome assembly GCF_002294875.1 of Mesorhizobium sp. WSM4312. Classification (NCBI taxonomy): domain Bacteria; kingdom Pseudomonadati; phylum Pseudomonadota; class Alphaproteobacteria; order Hyphomicrobiales; family Phyllobacteriaceae; genus Mesorhizobium; species Mesorhizobium sp. WSM4312. Next base: position 349,303 of record NZ_NSFU01000003.1, read on the forward strand.
ACCTCGAAGTGGAAAAGGTCTCTCACCGTCGTTGGCATCATCGCTACTACGGAGATCGCTATTACGGAGAGAGGCGGCGGCGGCGCCGCGGCTGGAGAAGGGTTTGCCGTCGGTATTGGCGCCATGGACGCCGTCATGTGCGTTGCTGGCGCGAGCGGGTGTGGCTCCGCGTCTGGCTGTGACGACCCGTTGACGAAAGGCCGGCCACCGCTGCGTGCCAGGACGGAGACACAGCTTGCCATTGCCCGGGCCATGATGCGCGCGGGCAAGTTGCTTTAGGTAATCACAACACCGTAAAAATCGTACATTCATTTTCAATTGAAATGAGACGACAGGAGAGTAGGATTTTGGCTCTTCGCCCGGCTTCCTCAAACGGCCGGCGCGGCCCGGCTAGTCATCCTGTGTCAACCTGAAGGCTGGCCGGGCCGCCTCGACGATCCCTAGCGACCGAGCGGCCATCGCGAAAGCGAGACGAGTTCAGCCTCGTCTTTGATGCCGGCCATATAGTTTGCGATAACCCGCGATGCGATCATGTCGAGGGTGTCCGGTGGCGGATGCTCAAGTTTCAGCTTGTCGAAAACCCTGCCGAAGAGCGCCAATTCGGTTGCGTCGAAAATGCCGGCTTCAGTCGCCTTTCGCCGAATTGGCATGATCTTCCTCCCGCAAATCCTGAAGGGAACCATGCCGTAAGTCTTCTTCGCCGCGCAAGTGCTTTATCCGGCCGATGATTGCGGGCTTCACCCATTGCGTCGCCGGATGCTTCATGCCCTTCGGCGCCGGCCCGGCGTGCTCCCGGATGCGCTCCCACAACCGCTCTGGGATCGCCCCGACATAACGGCCTGTCGCCCGATCCGCCATCAGGTCAAAGGCCGGCTTTCCAGCCTTGCGCTCGACGCCGAGCCGCAGTTACTCGAAGGCGGACCTGGCCCGCCTTCGAGTCCTAGATTCAGCCGCCCATCTTCTTTGCCATGGCGCAGAAATCTGCGTGCGACTTGTTGAGCGTGGTATCGCCGCAATCTTTCAACACCGCTTTCTGTTCATCGGGTTTCATAGCCGTCCATGCGGCCTTGAAATCCTTTTCCGTCTTCAAAGTTTTCATGCCGGCATCGGTGAAGAACGGCGACATCTTTGCCGGATCGTCGAGTGCAGATGTGTTGCCGGCGGCAAGAGCCGAACCGGTCATCATCGCAAGCGCCATCGCGCCCATTGTGAGCATCTTGATATTCATTGTTTCCTCCGTCGTTGGGTCATTCAGCATGACCTTGGGAAAAAACGTGGATTACCGAACTCGGTTCCCAGCGCTCCACTAGCGCATCCCTGCATCATGAATATGTAGATCGTGCCAATTTCTTCATCGATCTCTTCGCCCGGAATGCCTGGCCTCAGCCGCCCGTTTCGCATGGCCCGGCTGGAATTGATGAAGGCCGACCCGACATAGCGGCCGGTCGCCCGATCCGCCATCAGGGCAAAGGCCGGCTTTCGAGCCTTGCGCTCGACGCCGAGCAACTCGTATTCATCGACCGGGTAGCATTTCGCCTTCAGCCAGTCGTCGACGGGCCGCCGCGGACTTGCTGTCGCGGCGCTTCGATACCATTCCTTCAAGGCCAGCCTTGTCGAGCTTTTAGCCAATCGTGATATAAGTCACTGATAACATTACTTTTGGGGCTACTATCGCGGCTGACAACATGGCCCAGACAACGTACGCGAGGACGGAAACACAGCTTGCCATTGCTCGGGCCAGGATGCGGGCTGGAAAGTCCTTCTAGGAAGCTCCGATTGACGGCACCCTATTTTGCGCCTTTCTAGGCAGCATACACGATCCACACTAGAAGAACGAACAGAGCCGCACCCAACGCAAACAGCGTATAGCCCGCAAGGAGTAAAAGGATGGGGAAAAAGTCACTGCGGTAGGCTGTCAGGATCATCCGGACTAGAGGGTTCGAAATTTCATTGTGCAATACCTCGTCTTTGTTTCCTACCACTCCGATACGTGGAGTTTTGTTCGCCTCAGTCGCCTCAGTCGCCTCAGTCGCCTCAGTCGCCTCAGTCGCCCCTGCCCGCTCTGACTTCGCCGCTGTCTCGGAATTCTCAGCCGCCTCTAAAATCCTGTTTGATATATGGGTCGCCACCAACGGATCATCGGATAGATGGTCCGGTGAAACCGGTTTGGCGAAGATTTCAACGCCATGTGTGCCCATGGGCCAGTAAGCGTCTTTCCTGACTTAAGTTCCCTCCAAAGGGCCGCGCGAGAGCAAGATGGGCCTTTGGTCCGACCAGTATCCGACTGAAGTCCGCCGTCAGGGAACCATGCCGTTGGCGGTAAGTTCGGAACAGCGGCGGGCGGAAGGTCCCGCTGTCGTCAGATTACAAGAGGAGAAAATTATGAGAATGCATCTAACCAGCGCCGCGGCGGCGCTCGTCCTGCTTGCCGGCGTTGGCGCAGTGGCCGCGGAGGATGTTGTCATCACACCTGAGCAGGATACCGTAGTACGCGAATACGTGAAGAAGCAGCCGCTGGCTTCCGTCAAGCTTCCGGGAGTGGAACTCAACGTCGGCACAGCTCTGCCGGATACGGTCGAATTGCACGAGGTTCCGAACGTCAAATACCGCTACGTTGTGATCGACAACCGGACGGTTCTTGTGGAACCGAGCACGCGTAAGATCATCAAGGTCTACAACTGATCTGATGTAACAGCTCGTCGCCTTCATTGGCGGCGGGCTTTACGAGGAATTGCGATAGGTATCACCATGTCACATCGTGAGGTTGGGAATTCCGAGGCTTTGGCGTCGCGCGTCGTCGATCTCAAGACCCGAATGCTCGAAGCGAACATTACAGACGGCGAGATCGAGACATTCCAGAAGGTGGCTGCCCTTCTGGAGGATGTCCATGGGCGTATCGAGGGCGACGACCTGATTGCCGCGTCGTTCCTTGTCGACCCGCATGTCGGTTGAAGCGGCCTGTTCCCGGGGCTCATGTGGACCGCGATCGACCGCTGGGGCGTCAAGTCCGGCCTCCATCAAAGGACTGAAGTCCCTTCCCGATCCGCCAGAAGGCCCAGCCTGGAACATTTTCCGCCACTCTTGTTTGTTCTCAATGGGACACCGGTTGGGAGAAATACGGAAATGGCTTTGTGCGATGAATTGAGCGACGTGACGATGGAGTTCCACTGTCCGGCCTGCTCACACCCTATGGCAAGGCCTGGTTCCTGGCTCCGCACAATCGGAAGCTTCAGATGCGACAGCTGCAAAGCTATGGTGCGCATAGGTTATGAAAAGAAGCTGTCGATCTTTGCGGGCTACCTGAAAAACCGGCACCAGCATGGCGCCGGCGTCGCGCCATCACGCCAGGCGGATCGACCAATTCCGCGCTTTCCTCTGCATGGAGCATAAGCCCTGGCGGCCCGGCGGTTGACGATTGGGGCACTTGGTCAGCAGCCGGGCCTAACCGGCGGTTTGTTGGGGTATGTGGGTCGCCGCCGGCTGGGGCAAAAATGCGCCGAACCGAAGAGGCTGGCATCATTCGAACAGGCGATCAGGAATGCGGGCAAGCGCGTCCTTACAAGAATAGAGTTGCCTGATCGAATCTTTACGCCAGTTTGAATGATATCGGGTGCAACCAGCAAAAGGCGCGCCTCCCGCCTCACAAGGGAGACGCGACGTGGCGAACCAATCCCAATTCAATCAGACAGGCTCAGGAGTTGCGGTCCCTGTCCGCAAGCTGGAGCGGGTAGCGGGAATCGAACCCGCGCGTTCAGCTTGGGAAGCTGACAGGCTACCATTACATCATACCCGCGCGTGCCCTCGTTACCATGAGGTTCGGCCTTCGGGCAATCGCAAAGCGGTTCCCTCGAACAAACGCTTTCGCTGGTCCTCGGCGCTGGCCGTGATTCCTATTTTGCCTTGGCGACTTTGTTGCTGGCGGCAAAGCTTGGCCAGTATTTCGAGATGGCGAGCGTCGCGCCGGCGGACGAGAAATGACCGTAGTCGAAGTAGAGAAACTGCCTGGTGCCGGCGTCGGCATAGGAGCAGCCGGCCGCGTCGCACAGATAGGCCAGCGGGTCGATGAAAGTCGCCCCTTTGACGAATGGCAGCACCTGCTTGTTGATGTCCGGATCCATGGCCATCGGCCAGGATGTGTTCGCGACGTGCTCCCTTCTTGCGAAGAAGGCGATTTTCTGGACGTCGGCGATGAACTCCGGAGACTGGCCGATGACATAGACCTTGACGCCCATGTCGCGCAGCCGGTCGACTGTCTTCTGCAGGCCGTCGAAGCCCCTTGCCTGATAGTCGGTCCACCGGCCGCTCAGGATCACCGCCTGGATGTTGGCATCGTGGATGATCGACAACGCCCGTTCGTTGAAACGCGTGCAGGCCGGCCGGGCATAGGAAAAGTAGCTCAGATTGGGCGGGCAGCCGGCATAGGTATACTGGATGATATTGGCCTGGATTTTCTGCGCATTGGCTTCCAGCCCCGACACGTAGTGCGCGGCGAAGGAATCGCCCCACAGCAGCACATTGGTGGGAAAGCCGTGCGTTCGGGTGCAGTCGGCGAGGTTCCAGTTCTCGATCCGGCTCGCGCCCTCGTTGAAACAGACGCCATTGCGCCAGCCACCCACCAGGACCCGTTCCGTCGAGAAATCCGGGAACCGTTGCGGAAAACCCTTGCCCAGCGCACCGGCCAGGCCGCCGACGCACAGCAGGGCGATCGCCGCGGCCGAGAAGGCGAAGATGGGCAGGGGGGCGGTGAAGGCTCGCTTCTGGCGGAAGGGCTGCTCGACATATTTCCACGAGAACGTCGCAAGCGCGACGCTTGCCACGATCATCGCCATGATCGTCGGCACGCCGATGGCCTTGAGCGAGAGATAGTGGACGAACGAATTGATCGGCCAGTGAACGAGGTAGAGCGAATAGGAGATAAGGCCGATCCACACCAGCGGTGCGAGCCGCAGCACCTGCGTGGCGACGGGGACGACCGGCCTGTCCGCATGGGGCTGGCCAGCATAGATGAGCAGCGCCGTTCCCATGCAGGGAAACAGGGCATTGTAGCCCGGAAACGGATCGCTTTCCGAAATCGTCAGAAAGCCGAAGGCGATCAGGCCAAAACCGGCCAGCCCGATCAGTTCAGTCAGCGGACGGCTGGCAAGCGCCGGCGGCTTTCTCAGCATCAGCATGGCGCCCAGCGCCAGCTCCCAGATGCGCGTCGGCAAGAGGTAGAAGCCGGCGGTCGGCGCCAGCGTGGTTGCCATGACCGCCAGGGCAAAACTGCCTACGGCAATCGGCAGCAATATCGTCAGCCAGCGCTTCGAGGCGTATCGGTAGATCAGATACACCAGGACCGGTGCGAAGATATAGTACTGCTCCTCGACCGAAAGCGACCATGTATGCAGCAGCGGCCGCAGTTCCGCGTCGATGGAGAAATAGTTGGTCGTTTTCCAGAAATAGATGTTCGACCAGAAGGTCGAGGCCGCGATCACGCTGAGGCTGTACTCGTGGAGATCCGACGGCAGGAGGATGAACCAGGCGGCGATACTGGCGAGCAGGATGACGAAGGTCAGCGCCGGCAGGATGCGCCGCGCGCGGCGCCAGTAAAAGCGGCCGATCGAGAACTGGCCGCGCTCGAGGTCGTCGAGCAGGCTGCCGCTGATCAGATAGCCCGATATGACGAAGAAGATATCGACACCGGTGAAGCCGCCGGGAATGGCCGATACGCCGAAATGGAAGAGCACGACGGGCAGCACCGCAACGGCCCGCAGGCCATCAATATCACGCCTGTAGTTCATTCGGCGGGTCCGTACGCCGTGGCCCTTGGCAGCCGTGCGGCGGAACCTGACATGCTCCTCATGCGGCGATGTCCCCGTCGTTCGAAAAATCGTGGCTCGTGGGTTTCACGGACTGTGCTCTGCAACACAAGTTTGCTGCACTGCAACATCCATGTCAAGGCAGATGCCAGATCTTCGAACGCTGACGAAACCGGTTTCGAACGGAGGCTGTAGATCAGGCGGGAGGCAGGTAGATCACGGCGTCGTCGTCCGCATAGGCTCGCTTCCAGCCCAACTCCGCGAAGAATGGGATGCGGGTATCGTCGGCCGTAAGGAGTGCCCAGCCGATGGCGTATTTCTTCAACTGGGCCTCGAGCAGCGGTTTTCCGTCGCTGTGTCCCGTCGCGTCCTCGGCTTTCGTGAAGCCGCCGAGGAACAGCTGGTCCGTCCTGCCGTCGACGTAGGTCTTGATGCCGTGAAAGATCAGCGTGCCGCCGAAATTATAGGAATTCAGCACATTGCCGGAAAGCTGGTGATCGCGTGCGTATGCGAGGGCGCCGTTGGCCGCTGTCTTCGGGCTCGGCGCCACCTGATAGGCACTGCCGAGGATGACGACCGCACCGATCAGCAGGACAGCGATTGCGCCGCAGATCGCGTAAAACTGGCTGGCGAAGAGTCTTTCCAGTCCGTCACGCTTTTCCGCCAGCCAGGTCGGGGTCGAGACCGAGGGGTATTGCCGGGCGACTTCGACCGCGATCACCAAGGGGATCAGCAGGAAGGGCAGATATACGAACCGCAGATGGGCGAGATAGACATGCAAGGCGAAGACGATGAACACTGCCTTGGCCCAACCGATCCGCAGCCTCGATACCAAAAGTCCAAAAAGCGCCAACAGCATCACCGCTTCCTGGAGGATCTGCTCCTGCGCGTTGAACGCCCGCCACTCCAGGATGAGTGGCACCGCCTCGTTGCCATAGGCCACCGTGAACGTCGCCAGGATGGCTTTCATCCCATAGGGATGCATCAGGCTGACCAGCGGGCAGAGCAGGCCGAAAGCAACCCATTTTGCCAGGAGGGCGGGTTTCGACAGGCCCGAGCGCGCCAGGAGATCGAGCCCGGCGAAGGCAGCGATGACGAAGCTCAGGGTGAACGTGGCATGAAGGTTGGCCCACAAGACCACAAGCACCAGCAGCCACGGGGGCGGGGCTCTCTCTTCCTGCGCGGCGCCAAACAGCATTGCCGTCCAGACGACGATGATCGGCAAGGTGAAGACGTGTGGACGGGCCGTGTAGATCGGGGCGATCAGCAAAGCCGCGGCGAAGGCCAGCGCTATCGCCAGTGTCGGCTTCAGCCATGCGCTGAGGAACCATCCCATCAGGAAGACCGTCAGGCTGACCGTGGCGATGATCAGTGTGACGACGCCATTCCAGCCGCCGGCACGGTAGGCGAGGGCCAGAAAGACCTGCCCCAGCCATTCCTTGGCGATCCAGGGCTGACCGGCGAACGTATAGGAATAGGGGTCGACGACGGGAAACGTCCGGTTTTCCAGAAAGTCCAATCCGACCTTCACCTGCCACCAACTGTCGGGATCCTGAAGCATCGCGCTGGCCAAGGTGGCAAGCAGATAGGCCACCAGGCAGGCGCAGAGAAGGCAGAGTATCAGCCTGATGCGTTGCGCGTCCCCGAGCGACGGCCTCGCCGCCGCGATTGCTGTGGACTGGTTCATGTCGCGGCTCCAGGTGGCGGCGTCGCCGCCACGACTGGTGTATAGCCGAGCGTCGTGTAGAGAAGCCCGACGGCGCCAAAGCGCAGCATCCGCGAGACATCAAACGGAAGAGCCGACCGCATCCTGCCCATGCCGTTCCCGTTGCATCCGCTCGCCCTTCGCCTCAGCCACGCGCGGCTCTTTTCGCCATCTCCTGCAGGCGATGGACGGGCAGGTCGCTGTCCTTGGCCGGCTGGTCGCGCGAAACGATTTCGTTGACGAAATACAGCGGCCGCCGCTTCGTCTCCATGTACATGCGGCCTAGATACTCGCCGAAAATGCCGAGCACTAGAAGCTGGACGCTGCCCAGGATCAGCATGATCGCGGCAAGGCTCGTCCAGCCGGGCACCACGTTGCCCCTGGACCATTCGATCAGCGTGTAGCCGAGCACGACCAGGCCGAGCAGGCCGAACATTATCCCCAGCATCGAGGCAAACCGCAAAGGCACGATCGAAAAGCTGGTCATCGCGTCGACCGCCAGCAGGATCATCTTCTTCAGCGGATAGTGGGTGGTGCCGGCGAAGCGCCGGTGCCGCTCGTAAGGGAAGGCGACCTGCCTGAGCCCGATCCAACTCACCATGCCGCGAATGAACCTGTAGCGTTCGGGCATCGCATTCAGATGGTCGAGCGCCCGGCGGCTCATCAGCCGGAAGTCTCCGGAGTCCGGTGCGATCTCGACATCGACCATCCGGCCGAGCAGGCGGTAGAACATCGAGGCGGAGGCCAGCTTGAACCAGCCTTCGCCGTCGCGCTTGACCCTCTGGCCGTAGACGACGTCGAAGCCTTCATCCATCTTCGCCATCATCGCGCCGAGCAGTTCTGGCGGATCCTGGAGATCGGCGTCGAGAATGAGGATGCGCTCGCCGCGGCAGAATTCCAGCCCCGCGCTCAAGGCGATCTGGTGGCCGTAATTGCGGGCAAGGTCGATGGCGACCACATGGTCGTCCTTTTCGGCCAGTTCGAAAATGGCCTCGCGGGTGCCGTCGGTCGCCCCATCGATGACAAGCACGATCTCGTAGGAACGGCCTTGCTCGAGGCATACGGCGCTGACGCGTCGGTGAAGCTCGGCCACGCCGTCGCGCTCGTTGTAGCATGGCACGACGACCGACAGCGTGACCGCGCGGTGCGCGCCGATTTTTCCCGTTCCCACCAAAGCCTGGCTCCCGCTCTTGCAATGGCAATAGCGGCAATTGGTTAGAAAACAGATAAGCCAGGGATCGACATCGGATCATCGGCCGGCCGACGCGATGGGCTCGGCACGTCACGAACGCACCGGCAACTCCATGCGGATGCGGGCGCCGCGCCAGGAGCCCGTCAGGATGCGGATCGTCCCGTCATGCAGCAGCGCGATCTGCCGGGCGAGGTTCAGTCCCAGCCCCGCGCCGCGCGACTGCGGCTGCAAGCGGTAGAAGGGCTCGAAGACGTTCTCGCGCTCTGCCGCGGGAATGCCCGGCCCCTCGTCGCGCACCTCGATGCCACCGGCCGCGTCGATGGCGATCGTGATCGTGCCGCCGCCGCCGCCATGCTCGATTGCGTTGCGCACCAGGTTGGCGAGCGCCCGCTCGATCTGCAGGACATTGATCTCTGCTCGCGCCTTGTTTGGCGACGGTTCGAAGGCAAGGTCATAGCCGGCCTCGATGGCGAGCGGTGCGAAGTCGGCCGCCACCCGGCTGACGAGATCGTCGAGATCGACGATCTGGCGCTGGTCCGACGGGCGGTCGAGCAACTGATGGTCGAGCAGTTGCTGGGCAAGATGCGACAGGCGTTCGATGTCACGCAGCAGTCGCGCGCTCTGCGGTTCCTGCTTCAAAAGTTCGGCGCGTGTGCGCAGGATGGCGATCGGCGTGCGCAGTTCATGCGCCGCGTCGGTGAGGAAGCGGTTGTGGCGGTCGTAACCCTGGGCGAGGCGGGCAAGCGCCTCGTTGAAGGCATGCACGAGCGGCGCGATTTCCTGCGGCACCTGCTTGACCGGCAGTTGCATGGCGCGGGTGCCGATGTCGATGCGCGCCGCCTGGCGGACCGTTTCGACAAGGCCGGCGAAGGAACGGCGCACCACGGCTGGCGTCGTCACCAGCGTCGTCGTGCCCATGACGAGAATGATGGGCAAAAGCAGGATCGCGATGACGAGCGCGAGGGCCGGCAGGGCGCGCTCCCAGTTCCTGCTGCCGTCAGGATTGCGGGCGACTTCGACGGTGGCCGAGATGTTGATTTCGAGGCCGTCGGTTTGCTGGCGCGACGACTGCGTCGCGGCGATGATCTGCACCATGCCGGCTTTGGTCGAAGCGTTTTCGATATAGGCTTCCGGCCGCATGTCCTTGTCGGAGAACCCGATCGTGGCGTGATCGGCCGCGTCAAGCAACTCGTCGAAGCCTTTGGTGTAGATGTCGGGTATGTTGCCGGCACGGACGCTCTCGCCGCTGCCATCGCGAACGAGGTACCAGACATTGGGGAAGCTCTCGCGAAACGCGGTGAGTTCCTCCGTTTCACGCACGATCAGCCTGCCGTCCTTGTCCCGGTCGACGGCATCCTTGACGGCCGCGACGGCGGCCTCGTTGTCGATCAAAAGGCGCGGATTGGCGATCCAAAGGGCTGCCGCGCAAAGCACGATGAAGATGAGCAGCGTCGCCGCTTGCAGCAGGATCAGCCGCCGGACCAGGATCCATTGCAGCGAGCCGGTGCGGACCTTTTTCACGAGACCGCCCGCAGGAGATAGCCGAGATTGCGGATCGCCCGGATCTCGATGCCGGCGGCGACATCGTCGAGCTTGCGGCGCAGCCGCGAAATATGCGCATCGAGCGCATTGGAGCCGATCTCGTCGTCGAGGGCATAGACAGCCTCTTCCAGCGCGCTGCGCATGATGGTCCGGCCCGGCCGGCGGATCAGCGTTTCCAGCACCAGCCTCTCGCGCCGCGGCAGATCGAGCGCCTGGTCCTCGATCAGCGCCTCGCGATGGCGGAAATCATAGGTGAGGCGGCCGACCATTGTCTGGTTGGCGCGCGATGTGAACGAGCGCCGGTGCAAGGCATGAAGCCGCGCGACGAGTTCCACCGTGGCGAAGGGCTTGACCATGTAATCGTCGGCGCCGGCATCGAGCCCGGTGACCCGGTCGTCCAGCCCGCTCATCGCCGTCAATGCGATGACAGGCACATCCAGATGCAAGGCACGCAAGCGCGGTATGAGGCTGAGACCGTCGCCATCCGGCAGCCGGCGGTCCAGCACCACCGCGTCGTGATAGCCCAGGCGGGCCATCGCCTCGGCATCGGCCAATGTCGCGGCATGGTCGACGATGATGTCCACACGCTCGAGAGCGGCCTTGAGCACGGAGGCCATTTCCGGTTCGTCCTCGATCAACAGGACGCGCATGAATATTCTCCTTTATCCGCGGCCGGTCGGGGTCTGCGGCCGCGGCAGTTCATTCGCATTCCAGCTTTGGCTGGCGGAAATTGGTGATGAACCAGCGGCCGCCGGAAGCGCGGGCATAGAATGTGTAGAAGCATTCCTGACGCTCGATATAGCCGGGCGTCTCGGTCTCTTCATAGACGGTTCCGTGTTTTGTCTCGCGAACCTCGCCGCTCGATGTCCCGGAAACCGATGACGTCGACACCTTGCGCCACTGATAGGCGCGCTCGCCCTGGCCAAGATCGACGATCGCCGTGGGCGGACCATAGTCGAGGACGACCGATTCGACCGGCTGCCCGACATAATTTTTCATGATGTCGGAGGCACAGCCTGCGAGCGCGATTGCGATGAAGACGATCTTCGGGGCCTGGGTCAGGAGGCTGGCGCCATGCGTGGACATATCGGAACAGATTCCCATGGTGAAAATTCACGCGCGGACCTAGATCGCGAAGATTGCATCGACATTGCAGCGACGCGTGGGAAGGGCGCCATTGCGGAAAAAGCCGCTGTGCGGTGGATATCGAGACACCGGATTGCGCGACGCCCAGCGGCATCGTGCAATCCGGTTCGCTCGGTCTAGAACCGGTAATTGATGCCGGCCTTCAGTTCATGGCTGCCGATCGTCGTCTTCGACGTGCCAAGAGCCGATGTCGTCTCGACGCCGCGGGTGCGGACGTAGTCGTACTCGACCTTGGCGGACAGCCCGCCGGCGAAGCCCTGCTCGATGCCGGCGCCCAGGAGGTAGCCGACCTTCCATCCATCGGCGCTGCTGACGTTGTCGCCCTTGTCGAATTTGGTCAGGGCAACGCCGCCGGTGCCAAACAGCAGCGTCTGGTCGAAGCTCAATCCTGCCTTGGCCTTGGCGGCGCCGCGCCATTTCTCCTTGATCTTGCCGCCCTGGACGTCGTGTTCGGCGCCGCCCAGATAGGAGCCTTCGATCTCGGCGCCGAGAACGGTGGGACCCATCTGCTGGTTGTAGCCGGCCTGGACGCCGCCGCTGAAGCCATTGCGGCCTGCAAACGGGTTTGGCATCCCGGTGAACGCCGTGCCGCCATGCACGCCGACATAGGCGCCGCTCCACTGGAAGGCGGGCGGGTCGTTGTAGGTGGGTGAAAGGTCGGCGGCCATCGCCGGCCCGAGAAGGCAAAAGGCGAGGCTAGCCGCCGTCAGGACGATCTTTACTCGAGAAGACACAGCATTACTCCAACACAAACGCGCATCCAGCAATCGACACGCAGGTTAACTCCCGGGGAGCTTGGCCGCTGGGGCGGTCAGGGCTCCTGTTTGGTGTCTTTCAGGGATGGCTGCACGGTCCTGAGACTGGCGTTCGCCAGCTGTGGCAGGGGGTCGGAGCGCCGCGCAACCAGTCACCTGAAAGACGCCGACTGTCTCGCAGGTGAAAATTGCACGCACATTGCGCAAAATTCGAAAATGACGATTTTGTGCTTTATTTTCAACAAATTAAAATGATCTTGTTTACCTATATTTAAGAATTGCGGGCCGTCTGAAGCTCGGAGTCTCGATCCCCTGTTCCAGCCCGGGCACAAACCGCGCTGGCTTGATGGATAGCCGCCAAGCACGTATCTCTGGGCCGTGCCCGTGAGCCTGGGCATCTCAATCGGGAGACGACCTTGTCCGCACTGACGCGCTTTCTCGGCGACTCGCCGCTCAGGGTGATCCTGAAGCTGCTGGTGGTGTCGTTCCTCGTCGGCCTTGTCATGAATGCCTTCGGCTGGTCGCCGATGGATGTCTTCTACGGCATCCAGAAGTTCTTCATCGATCTCTGGAACCTGGGCTTCCACGCCATTGACCGCTTCCTCGGCTACATCCTGCTTGGGGCCGCGATCGTCGTGCCGGCCTTCATCCTGCTCAGGATCGCCAACTATCGGAAGTGACTTTCAGCTGTAGGCCGAAGCGACCTCGAACAGGATGGCGTGCCGTGCGGCAAGGGCCGGAACATCAGTGGAATAGCCGCCACCGATGACGCCGCAGATCGGAATGCCGAGCGCACGAAAATGGCCGATGACCATCTCGTCGCGGGCGTGCAGGCCGTCATTGGAAAGCGCCAGCCTGCCAAGCCGGTCCTCGGCATGGACGTCGACGCCTGCATTGTAGAAAACGATGTCCCAGCGCGCCCGGGCCGACAGCTCCGGCAGGATCGTGGCCAGCCTCCGGAGATAGGCGGCATCGCCCGTGCCGTCGGGAAGCGCGATGTCGAGATCGGAGGCGATCTTGCGCGCGGGATAGTTGCGCTCGCTATGCATGGAGAAGGTGAATACACCTGGCTCGTCGCTCAGAATATCCGCCGTACCGTCGCCCTGATGCACATCGAGATCGACGACCAGGATGTTTTGTGCGGCACCCTCGTCGAGCAGCACCAGCGAGGCGACGGCAACGTCGTTGAAGGTGCAGAAGCCGGCGCCTTGCGCGCGCCGCGCATGATGGCTGCCGCCCGCGGTGTTGCAGGCGATGCCATGGCGCAAGGCGAGCCGCGCGGCCAGTATCGTGCCGCCGGTCGCAAGCTGCGCGCGGCGCGAAACGCGCGGGCCGACCGGAAAGCCGATCTCGCGTTCGATTTTTTCCGGCACTGAACAGTTGATGACCTGGTCGACATAGTCGGCCACATGGGCAAGCCTCAGCCATGATGCCGGTGCGGGATCCGCGGCGTTGAGCGCGTCAGACCTGGCCAGGCCGCGTGCGCGCAAAGCCTCCATCAGCAGCGGATACTTGCTCATCGGGAAGCGATGGTTGGTGGCAAAGCCGGCGTCGTAGTCGGGGTGGTGGACGATCTGCAGGGGCATGAACGGAATCCGGCGGCTTCGCGCCAGACCGGGATTTCGGTTGGCCATCGCGGGAAGAATGATTGCGCGGTGGCCGGAAAATGGGGCACATCGGCTCTTCGATCAAGCCGCAAATCAGCAAGGCAGCAATCCCTTGGACAAGGGCGCAACTCCAGTCGACGCCAGAGCTTTTGTCGTTACCAACCGTTCCGTGCTCGCCATAGCGGTGCCGATGACGCTCGCCTATCTGACCACGCCGATGCTCGGCCTGGTCGACACGGCTGTTGTCGGCCAGTTCGGTAACGCTGCTTTGCTCGGCGGCCTTGCGGCGGGCGCACTTGTTTTCGACGTCGTCTTCACCAGCTTCAATTTTCTGCGTTCGGGCACCACCGGCCTCGTCGCCCAGGCTTTCGGGCGTGGCGACGCGCTCGAGGAACAGGCGGTGTTCTGGCGCGCCGTGCTGATCGCGGTCGTTGCCGGTGTCGTGCTGGCGGCGCTTTCGCCGTTGATCGCCATCGGCGGCCAGTGGTTCATGGGCGCCGAACCGCGCGTCAGCGAGGCGATGGGCGTCTACATCAGGATCAGGCTGCTTGCCGCACCGTTCTCGCTGATCAACTACGCTATTCTCGGCTATGTGCTGGGGCGTGGCGAGGGCGGGCTCGGCCTTGTGCTGCAATTGGTGCTCAACGGCATCAACATCGCGCTCTGCTTCCTGCTTGGCCTGAAGCTTGGCTGGGGCGTTGCCGGCGTTGCCTGGGCAACGGTCACGGGCGAATTCCTGGCCATGCTGCTGGGTCTCGCCGTCGTGGTCCGTCGCTTCCGCGCGACCCCGCCCTTGCCGCGCCATCGGCTGCTCGACATGGCCGCCTTCCTGCGCATGCTGTCGCTCAACCGCGATATCATGATCCGCTCGTTCTCGCTGCTTGCCGCCTTCGCGCTGTTCACCCGCCAGGGCGCGCAGTTCGGCACGGTGACGCTGGCAGCCAATGCGGTGTTGATGAACTTCTTCCTCGTCGCCGGCTATTTCCTCGACGGATTTGCCACCGCCGCCGAGCAGCTCGCGGGCCGTGCCGTCGGCGCGCGCGCCGAGCAACCCTTCCGGCGGGCGGTGCGGCTGACCCTGTTCTGGGGTTTAGGGCTGGCCGGTGCCGCGACCCTGGTGCTGCTGTCGGCCGGCGCCAACCTGGTCGCCATCGTCACGACATCGCAGGAGGTCCGTTCGGTGGCCGACATCTATTTGCCCTGGGCGGCATTCACCGCGCTGAGCGGCGTGCTGGCGTTCCAGATGGATGGCGTCTTCATCGGCGCGACCTGGTCGCGCGACATGCGCAACATGATGTTGCTGTCGTTTCTGGTCTTTGCCGTCGCGCTGCTGACGCTGGCGCCCGCCTTCGGCAATCACGGCCTGTGGGCGGCGCTGCACGTTTTCCTGCTGGCGCGCGGCTTCAGCCTGCTGACCATTTTGCGGTTGCGGGTGCGGACGGCGTTCAGCTGAGCGGCTTGGACGCCCACCGATCGAGGTGGCTGTCGCGCAATTCGCCAATGGACTTCAGCCGCTCCGTCTCGCAAAAGCGTGCCATGCCGGCGACGATACGGCCCGGCAGCGCGGGTCCGGCATAGATCATGCCGGTGTAGAGCTGCACCAGGTCGGCCCCGGCGCGGATCTTCTCCAGCGCGGTCTCGGCGGAATCCACGCCGCCGACCCCGACAATGGCGATGCCCGGCCCGAGCAGCTTGCGCATCTTCGCCAGCACGACAGTCGAGCGTTCGAACAGCGGTTTTCCCGAAAGCCCGCCGGTCTCGCCTGCGACGCCGGCGCTGCGCAGCGGCGGCCGCGAAATTGTGGTGTTGGAGACGATGATTCCGTCGATCCGTTTTTCCGCGACCTCGGCGGCGATGTCTTCCAACTCGGCCTCGACCAGATCCGGCGCGATCTTGAGGAAAATGGGCGGCTGGGCCGCCGCCGACGCGCGCGCGGCCATGACACGCGACAAAAGTTCGCCGAGTTGCTCGCGCGCCTGCATGTTGCGCAGGCCGGGCGTGTTGGGCGAGGAGATGTTGACCGTGAGGTAGCTGGCATAGGGGGCAAAGCGGGTGACGCCGCGCTCATAGTCGCCGATGCGATCGGCGCTGTCCTTGTTGGCACCGATATTGACGCCGACAATGCCGGAACGTCCCTTGCGCGCGGCAAGGCGTTTTTCGGCCGCGGCATGACCTTCATTGTTGAAGCCCAGCCGGTTGATCACCGCTTCATCCGCCGTCAGCCGGAAGATGCGCGGTTTCGGATTGCCGGCCTGCGGCAGCGGCGTGAGCGTGCCGACCTCGGCAAAGCCGAAGCCAAGGCCAAGCAGCGCGTCGGGCACCTCGGCATTCTTGTCGTAGCCGGCCGCCATGCCGAGCGGGTTGGGGAAATCGAGGCCGCAGAGGCTGGCCTTCAGCCTGATATCGCGCACCGTCCGCGCGCCGGCAGGCAGGCCGCAGCGCAGCGCCGCGATCGACAGGCCATGCGCAGTTTCCGGATCGAAGGTGAACAGCAGCTTCTGGCCCAGTCGGTCGAGCACGCTCATTGCCCCTCCAGCGGCGGGAACCGATGCGCGCCATCGGCACCGAGCGGCAGCGGCCGCACCCATTTGACGGCATCCAGCACCAGCACGCCGTAAAGATGCGGAAACAGCGCGCCGCCGCGCGAAACCTCGTATTTCAGCGCGTCGCCCAGGCTGGCGTCGTCGACGGCGACCAGCAGAAGGTCTGTCTGGCCGGAAAAATGCTTTGCCGCGGTTTCCCGGACCTGCGCCGCCGTGGAGAAATGGATGAAGCCGTCGGCGACGTCGATCGGCGCGCCGGTGAAGCGGCCCCTGGCTTCGGCCTCGCGCCAAAGCGCTTGCGGGGTTATCTTGTAGATAAACTGAGACATGGTTGCGCTATAGTCTGAACCAGTCGTGCGGGGAAGGCCACGCCAAGGGTCTTCCCCATTTCCGGCGCAAACATGCGATATTTCAGGCCTTGGCCATGGAGGACAACATGCGTCTGCAACACATCTTGATCCCCGCCGCGCTGGTTTCACTGGTCGCGGTATCAGCTTATTCGGAAGAGACCGATCGCTACCGGCTGGAAAAATCCGCCAACGGCTATGTCCGCATGGACACGCAGACCGGTGCGATGTCGATCTGCGAGGAACGCTCCGGTCAGCTCGTCTGCAAGGTGGCGGCCGACGAACGCGCCGCGTTCCAGGACGAAATCGACCGCCTGCAGACCTCGATGAAGGCAATGGACGAGCGCGTCACCAAGCTGGAGAATTCGCTCTCCGCCCGCCTCGAATCGAAACTGCCGAGCGAGGAGGATTTCAACAAGACGATGAGCTACATGGAGCGCTTCCTCAGGGGCTTCATGGGCATCGTCAAGGATATGGACAAGGATAACGGCGGCGGCGCCCAGCTCAACTCGCAGAAGACCTGAGCTCCTATGGCGCCGTGCGTCCTTTGGACGCGCAAAGGACGCCTTAGGACTTTGATCTTGCGAAGCAGGGAAAACGCGGCGCACTGGTTTTGCCGCTTGAAAACAGCGCGCTGCCCCTCATAATCGTCCGACTGGTCCCGAAAAGCTTAAAAATCATCGACGGGATTCGGGGAGGAACATTTGCCGTCAGGCTATTCTTTCGTCATCGCCGACGATCACCCGCTGTTTCGCGGTGCGCTCCGCGAAGCGCTTGCCGGCATCGGCAGTGTCGCCGCCATTCACGAGGCCGGCGATTTCGAAAGCGCCAAGGCATTGGTCGTGGCCAATGAGGATGTCGATCTGGTGCTGCTCGATTTGTCGATGCCGGGCGCCAGCGGTCTCTCCGGCCTGATCTCGCTGCGCGGCATTCACCCTGCGGTGCCACTGATCGTGGTCTCGGCGCATGACGATCCGGCGACCATCCGGCGCGCGCTCGATCTCGGCGCATCCGGCTTCATCTCCAAATCGGCCAGCATGGAGGAAATCCGCAACGCCGTGCAATCGGTGCTGGCCGGCGACATCGCGGCGCCCGTTGGCGTCGATCTCGGTGTCGAGCGCGATCCCGAAATATCGGACCTGATCAAGCGGCTGCAGGCGCTGACGCCGCAACAGACGCGCGTGCTCGGCATGCTGGCCGAAGGCTTGCTCAACAAGCAGATCGCCTATGAGCTCGGTGTTTCCGAGGCGACCATCAAGGCGCATGTCTCGGCCATCCTGCAGAAGCTCGGCGTGGACAGCCGCACCCAGGCGGTGATCCTTCTGTCCAAGATCGGCACCGACCCTTTGCAGACCAACAGCTGAGCGTCTGCGTCGCCCGTTCAATCGGGACACTGGACCTCTGTCCGCACCGGTCGGGCGTTGAAACTCACGAAGCTGATGGCGGCCATGATCCAGACGCCGATGCCGCCATAGAGCATCACCCAGCCAAAGCCGTTGCGCAGTGCATTATGGACAACGGAATCAGCCGGTCTCGCCGCATCGGTGTTCTCTTGCCGCCTCCCCGCCCGGCACCGTCGAGGTCAGCCGCAAATTCGGCCTTCCACCGCTGCCGGCGTCGGAGATCGTGCTGTTGTCCACGCTCTCAGACCCGCAATCGCGCGATGCATCGCGCACCCTTGCCATGGCGTTTCGCGAGCACCGTCCGTCGCCGGCGGCCAGCGGCGCGAAGCCCCGGTTCCGCAATTCGCACACGCTGGACAGCCCCGTCTGAGGCTATCGACCCGCGTCTGTGCGATGGCGCCGAATCTCAGCGATAGTTTTCGACGGCTGAACCCAGTTGCGGCGTGGCATCATCCTCGGTCGGCCGCGAAGGATTGCGCGCCCGGCCGATGGCGGCGCCGAGGCCGAGCGATGCGATCGCCACCAGCGGAATGCCGGCGATCCAGGGCAGGCGCGGTGCCAGCGCGTAAAGCGCCGTGCCGATCGACGGCCCCAACGAGTCCTTGAGGTCGACCGCCACCGACGAAGCCGCCATGTAGGAGGCGCGCCGTGCGGGCGGCGCCAGCGCATTGACGGCGGTCGGCACCAGCGGTCCGACCAGCATCTGCGCGATCGAGCACAGGCTGACCGCTCCGATCAGCGTCAGCATCGCCGGCGAGGCGGCGAGCAGCGCAAAGGCGAGGATCGTCGCAAGGCCGGCGCCGACCGTCAGCCAGAGCGCGGATCGTGCCTCGATCAGGCGGCTGACCAGCATCTGCAGGCCGACCGTCAGGGCGGCGGCGTAGGCGAACAGCGCGCCGACGCCGGATGGCGTCAGCGTCCCTGCATCCTGCGCGTAGAGCGGGATCACCGCCTCGATCCAGTTGCCGGCGACCTCGAACAGCACGACCCAGAGCAGCAGCTTCGCCAGCCGGCCGTCGCGGAACGCCGGCAGCAGCGCGGACAGGCCTTCCTCTTCGTTGTCTTCGCCGCCGTGGCGATCGTCGCCGGCGGCGCGGCCGATGCCGATCGTCTCGTTCAGGGCGAAGAGCATCACGATGCCGCCCAGCACAAGCATCGTGCCGCCGGCGAGGAAAACGCTGCGTAGCGATAGCAGCGCCAGCAGGGCGCCGCTGGCCGGCCCGAGAATCTGCCCGGCGCTTGAACTCACGCGCGCCAGGCTGAACCAGCGCGGATGCGCGGATGGCGGGGTCACATCGGCGATCGTGGTCAAAATCGTTGGATGAAGCACCGATTCGCACATGCCGGTCAGAAGCAGCACGATCGCGGTAACGGCGATACCATGCACGAAGAACAAAGCCAGGAAGCCGGCGCCGACGCCAAGCGACGAGGCAATCAGCACCGGCCGCCGGCCGACCCGGTCGGCGATGCCGCCGATCAGCGGCGCCGCCAGCAGTTCGCCCCCGGCATAGCAGCCAAACAGCAGGCCGATCGCGCCGACGGGAATGCCCGCCTCGCTGCTTGCCCAGAGCGGAAAGAAAGGCACGAGCGCGCCATCGGCGAAACCCGCGCAGAAGAACAGCAGAAGCCCCATCAGGGCTGGGCGCGGGGCTGCGCGCCAGGAGGAAAGAAGCGTGTTGATCATGACGTCACCTGCGCATGGAGGCCGACTGTCGTCGACGCCCGGGGTTTGCGCGTTGGTTGACGTAAACGCCTACGGTCGCCCTGGAGCGACAAGGAGGTTTGAGCCGCGTGGTAGTATCCAATACGGCGATGGGGCCGGCTTCAGCCGAGCCGCACGGACAATTCGACGTCCTCGCCGAACGGCGTGGACATGTAGCCCGACGCCGGCGAGCGCACCCGCTCGAGATATTCGGGCGAGAAATCGGCATTGTCGGCGATGACCAGCGCGCCTGGCCGCAAGCGGCTCTCGACCAGGCTGAGGATCTCCGGATAGATCGCCTTGGCGCCGTCGAGCAGCAAAAGGTCGATCGTTTCGGGCAGGTCGGTGCTCAGCGTTTCAAGCGCGTCGCCCTCGCGGATCTCCACCAGGTCGATGAGGCCGCCCTCGGTCAGATTGGCCTTAGCCCGCATCACCTTGGACGGCTCGAATTCGGTGGTGATCAGGCGGCCGCCGCCATTGTCCCTGAGCGCTGCCGCAAGATAGAGCGTCGAGATGCCGAACGAGGTGCCGAACTCGATGATGATGCGCGCGCCGCTGCTGCGCGCCAGCATGTAGAGCAGCGTGCCGGTCTCCGGCGAGATCGCCAGCCAGAGGTCCTTCAGCCGACCGTAGAAATCGACATATTCGGTCTTGCTGTTGATCAGGCGCGCCCGCTCTTCGTGCGAGAGTCCCGCCACCGGACTGGTTGCGGCATTGGCTTCTTCGAACAGGCGGGCGAGCAGCGGGGCCAGCGGGGCATTGGTCAGCGTCGTCATGAACGTCTCCGGTCGAAATGGCTGCGTGCTTGTGTTGCGCCGAAAATACGAATAATCCTTCAGGTTTCCAATTCGCATTACCGGGCCGAGACATGACCGAACGCCCAAGTCATTCGATTTCCTCACGAAAACAGCCCAAACAGGCTCGCGCTTCGGACCTTGTCGCGGCTCTTTTGCAGGCTGCTGTTCAGGTTTTGGAGAAGGAAGGCGCGCCGCGTTTCACCACCACGCGCGTGGCCGAAAGGGCCGGAGTCAGCGTCGGCTCGCTCTATCAGTATTTCCCCAACAAGGCGGCACTTCTGTTCCGGCTGCAGAGCGACGAATGGCAGCAAACGACCGACCTGCTGTGCCGTATTCTCCAGGAGGTCGAGAAGCCGCCCCTCGAGCGGCTGCGCATCCTGGTGCATGCCTTTGTCCGCTCCGAGTGTGAAGAAGCGGCAGTGCGTGGCGCGCTCAACGACGCGGCGCCGCTTTATCGGGATGCGCCAGAGGCTCAAGAGGCGCGGGCTTCGGCGGAGCGCACGGTCGAGATATTCATGCAGGAGACACTGCCCGAGGCCTCCGATGCCACCCGAGCCATGGCCGGCGAGCTGGTCACGACGATGCTCAGTGCGGCGGGACGGGATTTTTCGGCAAGTTCGCGAATGCCGGCGGAGATCGAGACCTATTCCGATGCGATAGCCGATATGTTCTGCGCCTACCTCAGGAGCCTGGGGCACAGGGCCTGAAAGCGCCAGCTGTGGCCGGCCGGCCCGTTGGCGTCACTCTGCCGCCGATGCCAGCGGCCTCACCCTGGCCATCATCGAACGCAGCACCGCCGGTTTCAGCGGCTTGTTGATCACCGCAATATCGAGCCCAGCTGCCGCCGCCCGCACCTCGTTGGACCGGTCGGCGGTGACCAGCACGGCGGTCAGGTCGTTGCCATGGGTCGCACGCAGCCGGGCGATGATATCGAGGCCGGTTTCGCCGTCGAGATGGTAATCGGCAAGCACGATATCCGGGCGGTGTAGCGCGGCGTTCTCCAGATCCCGTGAGCCGGACACGGTATCAACCTTGCATCCCCAGCCTTCGAGCAGCAGCCGCATGCCCTCCAGGATGCGGGCGTCATTGTCGATACACAGCACATGCAGCCCGGCGAGCGAAGCCGCGGCACGGGCGGGAGCCTTGGTTTCGACCTCGCGTCGCGGCTCCTGCACCGCTGCGACCGGCAGGATGACCGAAAAGCGCGTGCCCTTGCCTGGATTGGAGAAGATGCGGATTTCCAGCCGAAGCACCCGGGCGATGCGGTCCACGATGGAGAGGCCAAGGCCGAGCCCTTCGGCTTCGCGCGCGCCTTCATCGAGCCGGGTGAACTCATGGAAGACCGTGTTCAGCTTCTCGCCGGCAATGCCGATGCCGGTGTCGATCACCTGGATCTCCGCCAGTTCGCCGCGCCGCCGCACGCCGACCAGGATGCGACCCCTGCGGGTATACTTGATGGCGTTGGAGACAAGATTCTGGATCAGGCGGCGCAACAAATTGCGATCGGTCACCACCGTCAGCGAAGACGGCATGATCGTCAGGCCGAGTTTTTTCTCGGCGGCCATCGGCCGAAAATCATTGCCGATCTGGCGCAGCAGGCCGTCGAGATTGAAGGCGGTATCGTCCGGCTTCATCGCCCCGGCATCGAGGCGCGAGATGTCGAGCACGGCGCCGAGAATCGTCTCGACCGATTCCAGCGAGGATTCGATATTGACCGCCGCCTTGCCGGCTGGGCCTTTGCCGGCCTTCTCGATCAGCGAGGAACAATAGAGCCGGGCGGCGTTCAGCGGCTGCAGGATGTCGTGGCCGGCGGCGGCGAGGAAGCGCGTCTTGCCGAGATTGGCCTCCTCGGCCAGCATCTGCGCCTGCGCCAGTTCCTCGTTGACCCGGGTCAACTCCTCGTTGACCCGGGTCAGCTCGATGGTGCGGGTCTTGACGCGCTGTTCCAGCGATTCATTGGCACGCTTCAGCGCCAGATCCTGTTCGACGCGCCCGGAAATGTCGGCATAGGTGGCGACGATGCCGCCATCCGGCATCGGGTTGGAGCGCAGTTCCAGGATGCGGCCGCTGGTCTTCAGTTCCATCTGCCAGGGGCTGACGAAGCTGGTCAGCCGGTTGAGCATCGCCACGCGCTGGTCGGCGGGGATGTCGCCGCGCTCGGCGAGATGGCGTAGAATCTGGTCGAGCGAGACGCCGACCTGGCCCATCTCGTCGGGCAGGTCGAACAGCGCCCGGTACTGGCGGTTCCAGCAGATCAGCCGGAAATCGCGGTCGAAGACGGTGATGCCCTGCTCCATCTGGTCGAGCGCGATCTGCAGGAGGTCGCGGTTGTGCTGCAGCGCCTCGGTGGCGTCGTCGAGAAGGCGGAAGGCATCCCGGGATTCGCGGTCATGGCGCCGGAACAGCAGCGATAGGATCAGCCGCGCCGAGGAGGAGCCGACGGCGCTGGCCAAAAGCTGCTCGGAGAAGCGGATGACCTCCATGCTCGCCTGCTCCTTGCCGTGCAGCGAGGTGCCGTTGGTCTTCTCGAACGACTGGAAGGAACGCTCGGTGCGCTCGACGCCGAGGTAGCGCGCGATCGTGTCCTTGAGGTCGTTGACGGTGATGGCGGTGCGGAAGCGGCGCAGGCTCGGCATCGGACTGGCGTCGCGTGGCACGAAGATCGACGCCTGGATGCGCTCCAGCGGCACCGACGCGCGCGACAGCGAGCCAAGGGCGAAGAACAGCGTGTTGATCGACAGGCTCCACAACACGCCATGGTTCAGCGGTTCGGCGACCGTTCCGAACAGCGCCTGCGGCCGCAATGCCTCGAAACCGAACAGCCCTTGCAAGATGATGTCGGCATCGGGTGCGACAAGCGAGGGCAAAAGCAGTGTGTAGCCCCATACGAGGATGCCGGCGATCATGCCGAGTGCGGCGCCCCTGCCATTGGCGCCGCGCCAGATCAGCCCGCCGATCAGCGCCGGCGCGAACTGCGCGATGGCCGCGAATGACATCAGCCCGATCGACGACAGCCGCGCGCTGTTGGTGCTCTCGCGGTAGTAGAGGAAGGCGATGAACAACAGGATGAAGATCGCTCCGCGCCGCACATTCAGGATGAGCGTCGACCAGTCCTCGTTCTCGGAGGTCGAGGTCTTGAGCAGGCGGCGCACGAACAGCGGAATGACGAGGTCGTTGGAGATCATGATCGAGAGCGCCACGCTTTCGACGATGACCATGGCCGTTGCCGCAGACAGCCCGCCGATGAAGGCCGCCATGGCGAGCACGTCGTGGCCGCTGAACAGGGGCAGCGACAGCACGTAGAGATCGCTGCTGGTGCCGGTGCCGACCAGCGACAGGCCGGCAAAGGCGATCGGCAGCACGAACAGGTTGATCGCCACGAGATAGAGCGGAAACACCCAGGTCGCGGTACGCAGTTCGGCTTCACCGCGGTTCTCGACGATGGTGACGTAGAACTGCCGCGGCAGCATGACGATGGCAAAGCCGCTCAGACAAGTCAGCACCAGCCAGGTGGCGAGCGAGGTGTTGTAGCCCATCGCCTGGCGCACTTGTGCATTCTGCGCCAGCTTGGCGAACATGTCGCCCGGGCCGCCGAAGATCAGGAAGGTGACCATCAGACCGATTGCCAGGAAGGCGGCGAGCTTGACCACGGTTTCGACCGCCACCGCCAGCACCAGCCCGTCCTGATGTTCGGTGGCGTCGGCATGGCGGGTGCCGAACAGCACGGCAAACAAGGCCAGCAGCATGGCGACGACCAGCGAGATGTCGCTGACGAACGGATCGAAAGAGGGCGGCGATCCCGTATAGTGCTCGACCATCAGGCTGACCGAGCCGGAAATCGCCTTCAGCTGCAGCGCGATATAGGGCACCGCCCCGATGGTGGCGATCAGCGTGGCGATCGCCGCGACGGTGAAGCTCTTGCCGTAGCGCGCGCCGAGGAAGTCGGCGATCGAGGTGATCTTCTCGGTCTTAGCCAGCCGCACGATGCGGTTGAGCAGCGGAAAACCGAACACGAACACCAGCAACGGGCCGGTATAGATGCCGAGGAATTCGAGGCCGCGTTCGGAGGAGAGCCCGACCGAGCCGAAGAAGGTCCACGAGGTACAATAGATCGCCAGGCTGAGCGCATAGATGAAGGGTCGCGCACGACCGGGCCCGGAGATGGCCGAGCGGCGGTCGCCCAGGCTGGCGATGGCGAACAGCAACGTCACATAGGCGATCGCGATGATGACGATGAACAAGCCTTGCACGCCCGGAATTTCCTCCTTTGCAGTCTTTCTGTCCGGCTTGTCCGAACGCAATCACAGCTTGGGTCCCAAGTCCATCACGGCTTTGGGTGCATGAAGCGCGTGATTTCTGGAGGCTAACGGCAGGGAAGGAGAAAGCGATTGCTTTCTCCTTTTTGCCCATGTTGCAACCGGAGGTTTTTGTTATGTTGTCGCCGGGTCGATGCGGCAAGGACGGAACGGCAGCGCGGCCCGCCATGCAAGGAGGGTCGAATGCTGAAAGAATTCCAGGAATTCATTTCCAAGGGTAACGTGATGGACTTGGCCGTCGGCGTCATCATCGGCGCTGCCTTCGGCAAGATCGTCACTTCGCTGGTCGATGATGTCATCATGCCTTTCATTGGCGCGCTCGGAGGGGTCGATTTCAACAACTACTTCATTGGCCTGTCGCACAATGTAACTGCGACCAACCTTGAAGATGCGCGCAAGCAAGGCGCGGTCTTTGCCTATGGCAGCTTCATCACCGTGGCGCTGAACTTCCTGATCATTGCCTTTGTCATCTTCCTGATGGTCAAGGGGGTGAACAATCTGCGCCGGCGGCTCGAGCGCGAGAAGCCTGCTGCCCCGGCCGCGCCGCCCCCCGCCGATGTCGCGCTGCTCACCGAAATCCGCGATCTGCTCGCCAAGCGATAAATTCAGCCAGCCATTGCTGGACCAAAGCCCCGGTCGTTCGCGGCTGGGGTTTTCTGTTTTCGTATCTGGTAAAGAGCGGCAAGCCTAGAGCAATTCCAGGAAAAGTGTGAAACGGTTTTCCCGGGAAACCGCGTAGCGCTTTCCCTGGGGAATTGCGTTAAAACAAAGAGTTAGAGCGGGTTGCCGTTTCCGTGAAACGGTGAACTGCTCTAAGGGAAAACGGATTTGTCCATGAGCCTGATCGATAGCTTTCGCGCCGAAGCCCGCGCCGCACCGGAAAGCGGCATTGTCGCCGTCGTCAATTACGGCCGCCTGCGCGAGGGCCTGATCCCGTTATGGGCCGGCGAGGGCGACCTGCCGACACCCGCCTTCATCACCGATGCCGCGTCGAAGGCGCTGGCCGGCGGCGAGACGTTCTACACATGGCAGAGGGGCATCCCCGACCTCAGGCAGGCGCTGGCACGCTACTACGCCAGGCATTTCGGCAAGACGTTCCCGGAGGAGCAATTCATCGTCACTGGATCCGGCATGCATGCCATCCAGATGTCCCTTACCGCTCTTGCCGGCGCCGGCGACGAGGTGATCTATCTGTCGCCGGCCTGGCCGAATTTCGACGCTGCCGCCGCCCTGTCGGGAGCCGTTCCGGTGCCGGTCACGCTCGATCATTCCGGCAATGGCTGGTCCTGCGACGTCGAGAAGATCGCCGCGGCGATCACGCCGCGCACCAAGGCGCTGTTCATCAACACGCCGTCGAACCCGACCGGCTGGACCGCCGATCACGAGACCTTGCAGGCCATCCTCGACCTGGCGCGCGCCAAGAACGTCTGGATCATCGCCGACGAGATCTATTCGCTGTTCCACTACGGCCATGGCCGTGCGCCGTCCTTCCTCGACATAGCGACGGAGGAAGACCGCATCCTGTTCGTCAACTCCTTTTCCAAGAACTGGGCGATGACCGGCTGGCGCGTCGGCTGGATCAAGACGCATCCAAGCCTGCAGCAGGTGTTCGAGAACCTGATCCAGTATTCGAATTCCGGCGTTGCCCAGTTCATGCAGCGCGGCGCGGTGGCTGCGCTTGACGAGGGCGATGGCTTCGTCGCCGAACAGGTGGAGCGGGCGAGAAAAGCGCGCGACCTGGTCTGCGGCATTCTCGGCGCCACCGGCCGCGCGCGGTTTGCCGTGCCGCAGGGCGCCTTCTATCTGTTCTTCACCGTCGACGGCATCACCGATTCCCGCACCGCCGCCTTCGACATCGTCGACAAGGCCAATGTCGGCCTGGCGCCCGGCACCGCCTTCGGCCCCGGCGGCGAAGCCTTCCTCAGGCTGTGCTTCCACCGCCGCCTCGACCAGATCGAGGAAGCAGCGCACCGGCTGGCGAAATGGATGAAGACTATTTAGCCAGCCCGCGTCGGCTGGCAGTCGAGTCCCGTTTCAACCGCCGGACTTGGGCACCAGGAGCGGAACGATCCGATCGCTCTTCGCAACAATGGGCCGTCCTGCCGAGCCGTAGGGAATGCCGAGCGCGTCCCAGGTCTCGACCAGCGCGTCCTGCAGCTCGGCGATCAGCGCATCGGAATGGAACGGTGTCGGCGTGATGCGCAGACGTTCGGTGCCGCGCGGCACGGTCGGGTAGTTGATCGGCTGGATGTAGATGCCGT